>DKQZ01000011.1 GCA_002471975.1 Dialister sp. UBA7295
TACTTCTTCAGCAGCCTCCACCGCTGTCGCGGTGTTCCCAAGGGAGAGCCTGTCGCCGGGCATGGCTTGCGATTGAGCCAATCGTGAAAGGTTTTATCTGCTTTTGATTTTTGTTGACAGAGATGGCTGGCGTTCCGACTTGTTCGTCCTCCCACCGCTATCGCGGAGCCCTCCTATCGAGGAGGGCCACTTGCTTACCGATAGTGTCATTTTCCCGAGAATGTTTTGGTAATCAGCCTCATTTGTGCCTTGCAATTGTAGTACAACCCACCCGCGTTCGCTTCGCTCAGGCACCCTCCCAAGCTTGGGAGGGCTGAAACGATAGCATGCTGTATGTTTTATTTCATTTGGCAGGAAGTGGGTCTTGTACATATAAAAATGCGCCGCTTCATGAATTTTTTGCGGCGCACCTTCCCGAGTCCCGAATCCCGAATCCCGAATCCCGATCGATTCAGGGGTTCGAAGACAACTGTTATTTCAAAGTTTCAGTTCTTTTAGTCCCTGATGGGAAACTCGGAACCGGGAACTTATATGGGCCCCCTGTATCTCTATTTTTAATACTCTCCCAATTCATTTTATGCTATGATAATAATAGTTTGTTGTATGAGTAAAGGAGATTGACCATGAAATACGATTATCTGATAGTAGGCGCCGGGCTTTTCGGGGCTGTGTGCGCCCGGGAACTGACGGATGCGGGCAAAAAATGTCTGGTGGTTGACAAGCGTGCCCATATCGGGGGAAATGTGTATACGGAGGCCATCGAAGGGATCCAGGTGCACAAGTACGGGGCTCATATTTTCCATACGAATCTGGCCAATGTGTGGAAGTATGTGCAGCGGTTTGCCACTTTTAACCGTTTCACGAATTCTCCGGTGGCTAATTACCACGGTGAGCTCTATTCCCTGCCTTTCAATATGTATACGTTCAATAAAATGTGGGGCGTAGTGACTCCGGAGGAAGCAGCCCGGAAGATCGAGGAGCAGCGGAAGGCTGCGGGCATCACGAATCCGAAGAATCTGGAGGAGCAGGCCATTTCTCTGGTGGGTACGGATATTTATGAGAAGCTCATCAAGGGGTATACGGAAAAACAGTGGGGCCGTCCCTGCACGGAGCTGCCGGCTTTCATTATCAAGCGGCTCCCGGTGCGGCTGACTTTCGATAACAATTATTTCAATGCTCTCTACCAGGGCATCCCGGTGGGCGGGTATACGAAAATGGTGGCCAAAATGCTGCAGGGTATCGACGTCCATCTTCACTGCGATTATCTGGGCATGAAGGAAGAACTGGATGGGAAGGCAGATCATGTGATTTATACCGGCCCCATCGATGCCTATTTCCACTATGACCTGGGACCGCTGGAATACAGAAGCGTCCGCTTTGAAACGGAAGTGCTGGACAAGCCGAATTTCCAGGGCAATGCGGCGGTCAACTATACGGACCGTGAAACGCCCTGGACCCGGATCATCGAGCATAAATGGTTCGAATTCGGCAAGGACGCGGATGGAAAGGATCTGCCGAAGACCGTCATTTCCAAAGAATACTCCTCCGAATGGAAAGTGGGCGACGAGCCTTACTATCCGGTGAACGATGAAAAGAACGGGGAACTCTATAAAGCTTATAGAAATATGGCGGACCGGGAAAAGAAAGTCACCTTCGGCGGGAGACTGGGAGAATATAAATACTACGATATGGACCAGGTCATCAATGCGGCACTGGAGTGCGTGAAGGGGCTGCTGGGGAAATAAGCGGATTTGGGACTGCGGATTTCGGACTTCGGGAAGGTGGGCCTGCGTCAAAATTGTGAAGCAGGCCCCTTTTTTATGGTTTTGCTCCCATTAGCGGATTGTCATGCTGATCGTTTGAGTCAGATGCGATGAATACGGATACGGTCTGGCGGATTGTCGATTTTACCTGTAATCCCATTTAGGACAGATGCGATTTAAAAAATCCGGTCATTTGGTGCGTTTCAATGATTTGAGGCGCACTTTTTATATGTTTGTTTCCGGTATATTCCGTTATCGAAGGTAAATCATAGAAGAGGAAATATTTCCGCTTACAATTGAATAAATCTTCACAAAATGTTACTATATAATCGATATAAGAGAGGAGGAGATGTCATGAATGACTGGGCAGTGAGGATCAGTCAGGTCCGGATTTCGCACTTTATGAACGTGGCCGGAGGGGAAGTGCGCTTTCCCTGTATTCTGAACGGAAATATTTCCAACCCCTTCAGAAAGGCCGATGTCCTTGGCATTTATGGACAGAATGGCTCAGGCAAGACGGCTTTTATTTATTGTCTGGATATCTTGAAGAGGTGCCTTTCCGGCGAATCTTTGAGCAAAGATATCGGTCAGCATATCCAGTGCGGGGAAAAAGAAGCATCTCTTGATTTTTCCCTGGTAGTCAGGAAGGATGACCGGCTGGCCAATTTATATTATTCTATCCTTTTACGGAGAAGCGAAGAAGATTCGGCAGGCATTGGGGAGGAAAAACTTTCCATTAAAACAGCCGATGGCCGCCGCCATGATATTTTCCGCTGCGTTTTGGGAAACGGATTATTTCCAAGGAAATGGAGCAGCCGCATTGCAGGAATGCCGGAAAATCCTGTTTCAAAGATCAGTTTATTCGCCGAGCAGGAAGTCGCTTTCTCCCAGCATCGGTCTTTCATCTTCTCAAAACGTTTATATGAATTGATTACCGGGTATAAAGAAGGTCTGGATGAGCAGGATATTAACGATATTGATTTCTGGAGCGTTCTCCTGCTTTACGGTTTCAGCGGACTTGATGTCATTGGAACGAGGGATATGGGACTGATCAATCTGCGCGCCTTCCAGCCCATCCATAAAATGGAGGACCGGTCATACGGCACGATTCCTCTCAGTGTGGCTGAGCCAAGCCTTGTACCGGTTGCTATTTTTAATGAAGTCGGTGAATGGGTAGATAAAGTGAATGTGGTGCTGACCTGCCTGATTCCAGGAATGAATCTGAAGCTGAACAACCTGGGCAAAGAACTGGACATCAGGGGAAATACAGTCATCCGCACAGAACTGGTTTCACTGCGGAATGGCACTGAAATCCCAATTCGCTATGAATCGGAAGGCATCAAGAAAATCCTGAGTTTCCTGCAGCTCTATATCCGTGCTTATAATAATCCATTTATGACACTGGTAGTGGATGAACTGGATGCCGGGATATTTGAATATCTTCTGGGAGAAATGCTCAGCATTTTCCAGGAAAGCGGGAAAGGACAAATCATTTTCACCGCCCATAATCTGCGGCCTATGGAAGTCCTGCCTAAAGAATCCATTATCTGCACCACTACGGATCCCGGGGACCGGTATGTCCGTCTGACCAATGTGAAGCCAAATAACAATATGCGCGACTGTTACTACCGGGCCATCTTCCTGGGAGGAGAAAAGAAGGAACTCTACCAGGAAACGGATCGGAATATGCTTGGTTTTGCTTTGCGAAGGGCTGGTCATTATGGCAAAGACTAAGAAAGTGTGCCTCTTTATCGTAGAAGGGGTATCAGATGAATCAGCATTATCCCTGCCACTTAAAAATTTCATCGAGCGAAACCGGGAGCTTCGCTTTTTCCAGACTGATGGAGATCTCACCACGAGAGATCATATTTCCCCCAATACGATTTTGAATGAAGTCGGTGACGTAGTGGAACGATTTCTCCGGCAGCAGCACATCCGGATTTCAGACCTTGCCCGGGTAGTACAGATTGTCGATATGGATGGATGCTTTATTCCTGATTCCCTTATCCATGAACTGATTCCGGAAGACGGAAGTGTCAATGTGGTTTATGGGCCATCAGAAATACGGGCCCGCCACATTTCCGAAATACAGAACCGGAATCATCAGAAACAGGGAAATATACTGAAAATCTGCTATCGGAAGACGATTAAAGGGAGAGTACCTTACAGTGTCTATTATTTCTCCTGCAATATGGATCATGTCACCGGAGGCAATGCCAATATGCCTTATGAGGAGAAGGTGAATCAGGCCGATGATTTTGCGGCAAAATATATGAATGATCCTGCCGGGTTTACCGCTTTCTTTGAGTCCGTATTTCCACCGGTGGAAAGGGACTATAAAGAATCCTGGGAATTTCAGAAGGAAGGCACCCATTCTCTGGAGCGGTTTTCCAACCTGTACCTGTTCCTGCAGTCTCACCTCCCGGGGTAAATGCCGGATCCGGAAATAGAATCATCTCCGCCCCTGCCTTTTCAGAGCGTTGAGGGAATGTTATAATCAGAATGATTGTATCGGTTGAACTTTCATTTACATAAAATACAGGGCGTTTCATATCAGTGCAAAGGAAGAGTGAAATTTATGCAGAAAATCAGAAAAGCAGTCATCCCAGCTGCCGGATTCGGCACCCGTTTCCTGCCGGCTACGAAGGCTATGCCGAAGGAAATGCTGCCTATTGTAGACAAACCGACCATTCAGTACATCGTGGAAGAAATCCTGGCCAGCGGGATCGATGAAATCATCATCGTCAGCGGCCATGCGAAGAGAGCCATCGAAGACCATTTCGATTCCTCTCCGGAACTGGAACAGCATCTCTATGAAAGCGGCAAGATGGAAATGCTCCGGGAAATACGGAAAATTGCGGACATCAAAGTATTCTACGTCCGTCAGAAACATATGAATGGACTGGGCGATGCCATCAACTGTGTACGGGATTTCATCGATGGAGAACCATTCGGAGTCATTCTTGGCGATGATATCGTGTATACGGGAAATGGAGAACCGGCCCTGCGCCAGCTCATGGACCAGTATGAAAAGACCGGCGGTACAGTCATTGGCTGCCAGACCGTCCGACCTGAACAGGTTTCTTCCTATGGCATCATCGATGGAATCAAGACCGACGATCCGAACCTTCTCCGCGTGGCCGATATGATCGAAAAACCATCCATCGAAGAAGCGCCGAGCAATTTTGCCGCCCTGGGCCGTTACGTCATCACCCCGGACGTCTTCGATATCCTGGACCAGACCAAACCGGGCAAGGGCGGAGAAATCCAGCTCACTGATGCATTAAGAGTCATGGCTAAAAATGAAGCCGTCTATGCCTATAACTTCAATGGCAAACGGTATGATACAGGAAATAAACTGGGCTTCCTCAAAGCCACCGTCGAATTCGCACTCAGAAGAGAAGACCTGGGAGAAGACTTCAAAGCCTACCTCAAAGACGTAGTCAGCAAATTCTGAATCAAATCCTGATGCTTATGGCATCAGGATTTTTTGTGCTTTCATTGATCACTCAGCAAAGCCATCGGTCAGTCAGGCTCCCCCTGGGGGGAACTGGCTGCGAAGCAGACTGAGGGGGGCGAATGACTTGCATAGAAGTTCCGAGTGCAGCATTGGCCTTCGGCAAATTCCCGCCGTTTCCTTCCCACCACTATCGCGGTGTTCCCAAGGGAGAGCCTGTCTACGGTCGTGGCTTACGTTTGAGTCAATTGGCAGGGCTAGTATGCTGATGGATTTTTGTCGACAGAGATGAATACCGTTTCGACATGTTCCCTCCCACCGCTATCGCGGAGCCCTCCTATCGAGGAGGGCCACGCTTTTTCCGGTAGAGCCTTTAGGCACATGTACTTTTGGGCAGTCAGCCTCCTATGTGCCTTGAAACGGTAGAACAACCCCTCAGCCTCGCTGCGCTCGGCAGCTCCCCAACCTTGGGGAGCCTGAAACGATAGCATGCTGTACTTTTATCTCAATTGGCATGAAGTGGATATTGTATATAAAAAAGCGCCGCTGCATAATTTTTTTGCGGCGCACCTTCCCGGATTCCGATTTCCGGAATATCGCAATCTTCAGCATGCGTTCAGGGGTACAGGTAAAATCGACAATCCACTGGTGGACGAATGGCCCGAAGGGCCTGATGGGGAACTGGGAACTTATATGTAAGCCAATTACAGTTTCAATACTCCTGAAATTTCCCCAGGTTTATCTACAATCTCATCGGCTCCTGCTTTTTCCAGTTCTTCTCTTGTCCCGTATCCATAGGTGACTCCGAGGGAGGCGATGCCTGTTTCTTTTGCTCCTTCGATGTCGTAGTGAGTGTCTCCGATCATGACGGATTCTTTGAGAAGGGTTTCCCGGGTGAAGCCTTTTTCTTCCAGGAGGGAGAAGACTTTCAGGATGGTCCTGGCTTTCTGACTGTGTCCGTCGGGGGCTTTCAGTTCGTCTTCCGGGTCTGATCCGCAGATGATGGTGAAATAGTCAGTGAAACCGAACATTTCAATGATTTTCTTCACAAAAGGTTCAGGTTTGCTGGAAGCTACGGCAAGAATGCGGCCTTCTTCTTTTGCTTTTTTGAGGACGTCTCCGATCCCCTCATAAGTGGAACAGAGGAGAAGGCCTCCTTTATTTTCGTACATGTCCCGGAAATGGGTGACCGCGGTGGCAATGTCTTCCTCGGACGGGTGGTAGAGTTCTCTCAGCCGTACGTTCAGCGGCGGACCGATGAAGGTCTTTAGGACTTTTTCGTCCGTTTCATGGATGCCCACAAAAGTCAGCCCGTAGGCCATGGATTTCATAATGCCCGGAGCGGACTCGGAGATCGTACCGTCTAAATCGAAGAGTAAGAATTTTTTCATGGTATACCTTTCTTAGAAAATATGTCATGCCCCGCCGATATTGTACTGAAGGGAAGAGGGTATTGGCGAGGCAGAGGTTAGCGGAAAGGGGGAAAGCGTCAGCCGGCTTTGGCGGCTGTTCGGTCAAGCCCCCCTCGAGAGGGGCTGGCTGCGTCAGACTGGGGGGACGAATGTCCGCGCAGTATCGGATAGCATGGGAGCGGGAATACAGATTAGCAGGATTATCATGCTTCTCTATTTCTGTCGCTCCTGCCAGGAAACGTTTCGACATGTTCGTCCTCCCACCCCTTCGTGGAGCCCTCCTCTCGAGGAGGGCTATTCGCCGGGCAGGGCTTGCTTTTGAGCCAATTAGCCATTGAGTCATGTTTCGCCGCCTATGGCGGCTGATGGATTAAGCCCCCCTCGAGAGGGGGGCTGGCTGCGTCAGACTGGGGGGACGAATGTCCGCGCACTATCGGATAGCATGGGAGCGGGAATACAGATCAGCAGGATCATCATGTTTTGTGATTTCTGTCGCTCCTGCCAGGAAACGTTTCGACTTGTTCGTCCTCCCACCCCTTTGGGGAGCCCTCCTCTCGAGGAGGGCCATTCGCCGGGCAGGGCCAGCTTTTGAGTCAGTTGGTACAGTTACAGTCCCGCTTTAGTTCTGAAATACTTTTACTGCTTTTTCTTCTATCCGGTTTATGATATCCTGGCAGACACCGGGGAAGTTTTCATTGACTTCCTTATTGGAGTATCTTACGACTTCAAATCCCCAGTATTGCAGTTTCTTTGTACGGGCAGCGTCATAAGCACGGCCGGCTTCTGTAAAGTGCTGACCGCCGTCTATTTCTATAATCAGGTCCAGTTCAAAGCAGCAGAAGTCAACGATATAATGACCAATAACCTTTTGGTGAATGAATTCGGGCCCCCGGTCGTTGAATAGAAGGAAAAAGCGATACCATAAATTCTTTTCCTGTTCAGTCATATGTTTGCGAAGTTCCTTTTTCCTCTTCTTCATCTCTTCGCTGACCGGCGCATTGATCCCTTCTATGACTTCCCCGCGGTGTTTATCTTTGGAGGGTTCGTACACTGTCACTTCCATAATCGGCACCTCACTGATCATATCCAGAAACTCCTGCTATCTGTAGTATATCAGAAATGGGGAGGGCCATGTACGAAAAAGGCCGCAAAAGCGGCGGATGGATTAAGCCCCCCTCGAGAGGGGGGCTGGCTGCGAAGCAGACTGGGGGGACGAATGTCCGCACACTGTCGGATAGCTTGGGAGCGGGAATACACACCAGCAGGAAAATCTATAGGATTTGAAGTTTTTTTGCACTTATAGCTTTACCATCGCTCCTGCCGGGAAACGTTTCGACATGTTCGTCCTCCCACCGCTTCGCTTGGAGCCCTGTTCGAGGAGGGCTATTCGCCGGGCAAGGCTGGCTTTTGAGTCTTTTGGTAAATGAGTCATTTCTGGCCGCAAAAGCGGCGGATGGGTCAAGCCCCCCTCGAGAGGGGCTGGCTGCGAAGCAGACTGGGGGGACGAATGTCCGCGCACTGTCGGACAGCATGGGAGCGGGAATACACACCAGCAGGAAAATCTATAGGATTTGAAGTTTATTGCACTTATAGCTTTATTGCCACTCCTGCCAGGAAACGTTTCGACTTGTTCGTCCCCTCACCGGCTTTGCCGGAGCTCCCCTCTCGAGGGGAGCTGTTCGCTGGGCAGGGCCAGGGTTTGAGTCAATAGCGAAAAAATTTATCTGCTTTTGATTTTCTGTTGACAGAGATGGCTGGCGTTTCGACTTGTTCCCCCCTCACTGGCTTTGCCGGAGATCTCCTTTCGAGGGGAGCCGGACGTCGGGCAGGGCCTGGTTTTGAGTCAATTGGGAAAAATCATTGTCTATGGATTTTATTATACCAAATAGGCACAAAAAAATGCGGTCCCGAAGGGCCGCATTTCGTATTTCTAAAGGCTAAAGGCTAACGGCTAACGGCTATCTTACGCCCTGCAGTATTTCCTTAATGTAAACGTTCTTCTCTTTCTTCTCTTCCACGTTATCCAAAAGTATATCCACATATCGATCCAAAGTATCCTGATCAGTATACGCAGAAATAAAGGAGTCTTTTTTATTGGAGACCAGGATGATGGGGAATTCTACGGCGCTGAAGAGCTGCATGGCTTTGAGTTCCAGGTCTCTCTGGTCGGTGTAGCCTGTCATTTCGGCGATGTTATGGATGACTTTTTCCCAGCACTGGCTGTGAAGGAGGGAAAGATAGATGAAGTAGGTATCTTTGGCGTCTTCGCTGGAGGGGTTGGAAATATTTCTGAAGAGGGCGGGATGCTGGCGGGCGAGGGCAAAGTAGGCGAGCATGTATTTCTTCATTCGTTCTTTGGGCCCGAATCTTGTATCGTCGAGGTAGGCGACGATGTTTTCCAGATTTCCCATCATGTATTCCAGGGCGCAGCCGATGAGTTCTTCTTTGGAACCGAAGTAGTAGCGTACGGAGGCGATATTGACGCCTGCTTCTTTGGCGATGGCCCGGACGGTGGCTTTTTTGAAACCCTGCTGCTGGAGGATGCGGACGGTGGTTTCAATCATTTTTTCCCGCACCCGTTCTCCTTTGTCTGTGAGTCTTTTGGTCATAATGTGGTGCCCTTTCTGATGGAAATCGGTTTTCTATCAATGAACGGGATTTCCTGTGCCGCTTTTTCCTGTTCGGTCAAAGCATTCATCATGAGTTTCAGGCGGTTTGCCTGGTTCACTTCGCTGGCGCTGGCATCACAGTCCAAAGCCAGGAAGACGGCTTCCGGATAGGCTCCGTGAAGTTTATGGATCATGCCTTCGCCGGTGATGTGGTTCGGCAGGCATGCAAATGGCTGCAGGCATACGACGCCCCGGCATTCATGGTAAAGAAGATCGATCATATCGGCGGTGAGGAACCAGCCTTCACCGGCCCGGTTTCCAAGGGACAGGTACTGGGAGGCCCGTTTGGCCAGTTTGGAAATCGGGGTGATTTCGTGGAACCGCTTGGAGCCTTTGAGGGCTTTTTCGAGGGGCCGTCTATACCATTCGATGATATACCGGCTGAAGGAGTCTTTCAGGTCTTTCTGGAAGGAGCCATCCATATATTTATGCTGGAAATGGCTGTCCAGGGATCCATAGAGGAAGAAATCAAGCATGCCGCTGGTTTCTGCTTCGCCTCCGTTGGCTTCGATGGCATGGACGATGTCGTTCGATGCGATGGGGGAGAATTTGACGTAAATTTCTCCGACGATGCCGATTCTCGGGCGTCTTGCCACATCGGAGAGGGGAAGTCTTTCGAAATCTTTGATGATCCGGGAGAGGTTCTTCGAATACTGGCGGTAGGATTCGCCTTTCAGGATGGATTCGGCTGCTTTTTTCTGCCAGGTGTGGTAGAGGGTTTCTGCGCTGCCCGGTTCTTTTTCATAGGGCCGTGTCCGATAGAGGCACATCTGGAGGGCATCGCCATAGACTACTGCCTGGACGAGCCGGATGCCAAGGCCTGCGGTGAGTTTGAAGCCCGGCTGAGGTTCGAAGCCCTGGGTATTGAGGGAAATGACCGGAATCTGGGAGAGTCCTGCTTCGTCCAGAGCTTTATGGATGAAGCCGATATAGTTGGAAGCACGGCACATACCGCCGGTCTGGCTCATCATGAGAGCTGTTTTGTTCAGGTCATACATACCCGATTTCAGGGCTCTTAAAAGGGAACCGATGGTAATGATGGCGGGATAGCAGGCATCATTATTGACGCAGGAAAGGCCTTCATCAATATCCGAGTGAATTGGGGGCAGCATTTTTACGTTATACCCATAGCTTCTGGCTGCTGCTTCAATCAGGGGGAAGTGAATGGGGGACATTTCCGGAACGAGGATGGTGAAATCTTTTTTCATTTCCTCGGTGAAGGCGGATTTCGGATAGAGAATGGGGGCGGCTTTTGTATTTTCTTCCACTCTTTCTTTGATGGCGGATTTGAGGGAACGGAGACGGATACGGACAGCGCCCAGATTCAGACTCTGGTCGATCTTGAGGCAGGTATAGAGTCTTCCCCGTTTGCTCATGATTTCCTGGACCTGATCGGTGACGACCGCATCCAGACCGCAGCCGAAGGAGTTTAATTCGACCAGTTCCAGATTGGCATGGCGGGTCACATAGTCTGCCGCTTTATAGAGACGGCTGTGCCAGGTCCACTGATTCATGACGCGGAGATTCGGGAATTCTCCGCCCACCATGGAAACGCCATCTTCGGAAAGGACGGCCATTCCGAGCTGGTTGATGAGGTCCGGAATGGAATGGTTGACGGTGGGATCTACATGGTAGGGCCGGCCTGCCAGAACGATACCGATGATGTGTTTTTCTTCGATTTCTTTCAGGATCCGTTTCGTTTCCTGATACAGTTCCTGTTTGTATTCGCTTTCTGCCCTGCGGCCTTCGCGGATGGCCGCATCGATTTCATCGCCTTTGATGCCCAGGGGTTTGAAGAATTTCTTCAGCCTGCCATTCAGGGCATCGGAATGGAGGGGCAGGAAGGGATGGTAGAATGTGGTTTTGTATTTCGAAAGGACTTCGTCCATGTTCGCCTGGATATTTTCCGGATAGGAGGCTACCATGGGGCAGTTGTAGCTGTTCGTGGATCCTTCTTCCGGTCCTTTATCGATGCAGGGATACCAGATGAAGTCGGGATGCCGTTTGGCCAGATCATAAATATGGGCATGGGCGAGTTTGGCCGGGAAGCATTCGGAGTAGGACGGAATGGTTTCCATGGCTTCTGTCGGAATGTCGCGGAGCTGTTCCGAGGAAAGAAGGACGCGATAGCCCAGTTTCGTGAAGAAAGCATGCCAGAAGGGATAATCTTCGTAGAGATTCATGGTCCGCGGGATGCCTACGGTGCCGCGGGTGGCCTGTTTAGGCGTGAGGGGCCGGCGATGGAAAATCTTGTCATATTTCCAGCGGTAAATATTGGGCAGGGAGGAGTGGGGCGCGGTCTTGCCGGTGAGCATGATGGCAGCTCCCCGTTCGCAGCGGTTTCCGGATACGAAAGCCCGGCCGTCATTGAATTTCGTGATGGTGATCATGCAGTGATTTCCGCAGCCCGGGCACCGTTTCATTTCATTGGTGTAGGAGAGGGAAGCCAGTTCTTCCGGGGTGACCAGGGAGGAAACATGGCCTTCGGGGCAGGAATCCTTCGTGATAAGGGCAATCCCGTAAGCCCCCATAAGGCCTGCCACATCGGGACGGATCACATGGCAGTCCAGAAGTTTTTCGAGAGCCCGGAGGACCGCATCATTATAGAACGTACCGCCCTGGACGACGACCTTATTTCCAAGGTCCGACGCCTTGCGGAGACGGATGACTTTATATAGGGCATTTTTGATGACGGAGTAGGAAAGGCCGGCAGAAATATCGGCCACGGAAACGCCGTTTTTCTGGGCTTCCCGGACACGGGAATTCATGAAGACCGTGCAGCGGGACCCCAGGTCTACGGGGTGGGGGGCTTTCAGGGCAATCTTCGAAAAGGCCTCGATATCCATGCCCAGGGACTGGGCAAAGGTATCCAGGAAGGAGCCGCAGCCCGAAGAGCAGGCTTCATTCAGAAGGATTTCATCCACGGCTCCATCTTTGATGCGGCAGCATTTCATATCTTGTCCGCCGATATCCAGAATGGTGGATACGTCGGGAAGGAAATGCTTCGCCCCCCGGTAATGAGCCATGGTTTCCACTTCGCCGATATCGGTCTGGAGGGCCCGTTTGATCAGTTCTTCGCCGTAACCGGTGACTCCGGCGCCGGCAATGGTTACGCCTTTTGGAAGCTTTGCATAGAGGTCGGAGAGGATTTTCCGCGCTCCGGCGAGAGGCGTGCCTTTATTTCCTGCGTAGTATTCGTAAAGAATATTTCCATCCCGATCGAGGAGGACCGCTTTAATGGTGGTCGAGCCGGCATCGATGCCGAGCCATACGGAGCCTTCTGCTTTGGAAATATCGGCCCTGGGCGCATGGAAACGGCTGTGACGGTCTACGAATTCTCTGTATTCTTCTTCATTGGCAAAGAGGGGGTCCAACGTCTTGGAAACGCCGAGATCCACGTCTTTTTCCTGTTCCACTTTCGAAAGCCAGGAGTCCAGGTCGAAAGGCTTGTCATGGCAGGCGGAAACAGCGGCACCGATGGCTACATACAATTCGCCATGGTTCGGGACGATCATATCTTCATCGGAAATATTCAGGGTTTTCTGGAACCGTTCGCGGAGAGTGGGCTGGAAAGTGAGAGGCCCGCCGAGGAAGGCCACTTTCCCGTGAACCGGCCTCCCGCAGGTGAGACCGGAAATGGTCTGGTTCACCACGGACTGGAAGACGGAAAGGGCGATATCTTCATGGGAAACGCCTTCATTCAGAAGGGCCTGGATATCGGTCTTCGCAAAAACGCCGCAGCGGGAAGCAATGGGATAAATCTGCTTCGCTTTGGCGGCCAGCTGACCGAGGCCGGGAGCATCTACAGAGAGAAGGGAAGCCATGCGGTCGATAAAAGCACCCGTGCCCCCGGCACAGGCCCCGTTCATCCGCTGATCCACGCCATTTCGAAGGTAGGTGATCTTTTCATCTTCCCCACCCAGTTCGATGATCACATCCGTATCGGGATGGAAAGTCTGGACCGCCTTCGTTTCGGCCAGGATTTCCTGGGTGAAAGGAAGACCCATGAGCCTGGCAAGGCCCATACCGCCGGACCCGGAAATGGATGCGGTGATGCGGCTGCCGGAGAATTTCTCCTGTAATTCCTTCAGGAGGCTCATGGTGGCGCTCCTGATATCTGACATATGACGCTGATACCGGCCAAAAAGAAGCTTCAGGTAAGGCGAGAGAGCCACGACTTTTACCGTCGTCGAGCCTACGTCGATGCCTACATGAATGACTGGTTTCATGGAATAACCTCCCTGAACTCCGGAAAGAGTCCGCGAAATACAGATACAGTATGAACCCTGTGGCCCATACAGAATAAAAACTGTTGTTTATAATCGGTTGATTAACTTGTTCGATTATATTTTAGCACCGAGGTCAATAGAATACAATGAAAAGATTAAACGGAGTTTGAAAATTTTTAATCAAAAAAGGTCGGAATGGGAGCTGCTTTTGAAGGGGATTTTGCCTGCCCATAGCATGAACGGCGATTGAGGCATTACGGCCCGGATGGTTAGCGGGATGGGGGATTGCGCCGATATTGTGCTTGACGATTGAGGCATTACGGCCCGGATGGTTAGCGGGATGGGGGATTGGCCTGCCGATATTGTGCTTAGCGTTTGAGGCTTTTCGACTTGAAACTTTAGCGGGATGGGGGAGTTCGCCTGCCGATATTGTGCTTGACGTTTGAGGCTTTACGACTTGGAACTTTGGCGGAATGGGGGCACGCTTTAGCCGGCTATGCCGGCGATGCCCTGCCGCTTCGGCTTGTACGGTTTGAGGGCTTAGCGATGAATGGCGGTTAGAGTCTTGCGATGACTCTGGCCGCTTCGCGGCATTATGCCCTTGGCTTCGACTTGAATGGGTAGAGGGAATGGAGATGGAAAGCTTTCAGGGACTTTCGTTTTTTCACCTGCCGCGGGCGGTTTATTTTTACTCAAAAGGCCCGATGATTTCCACAAAATGTCGATTTTGTCTTATTTTTCCGCATTGAAGGTTATAAATATGGTATAATATAAAATACAATTATTATAGCTATGTCATTTAAGCATAATTAGTTGACGAATGCATTTTCCGTACAAAATATGGAGATTTATACGCCCTTTGGGCGGGGGAGTCGTTATGGGTAAGTGGAAGCTGGCCGGCCTTCTGGGAGCGGCATTTCTGATGAGCGGGAATGTGATGGCATCGAATATCGATCCTATGGACCAGCATCGGAAGGCGGAGCAGGAGACTTATGCTGCAGAAGCGGCAAAGAAGATGAATCTGTACATGCCCCAGGGGAAGGAGCAGACTTTTGCCCTGGGTCAGGAGCTGATTTCTGCGCAGGAAGATATTTCTGCCGATGTGAAATCTGAAATTGGCCGTCTTGCCGTGGAAGATGCAGAAGCAAGGGTCATTAACAATATCCCTATCAACAGGGCCAGGAGCGAGCTTTCCAGTGTGGCCGGGGATTATGAGGCCCTGAAGGTGCGCCTTTCGATCCGTGAAAAGATGCTGCCTGCCTGGGAGAAGGAGAAAGGAAATATTCTTTCTGCCCTCTCCGCCTATCGCAAGGATGCTTTCATCCCCTCCGGTATGGACAGGGCTTATGAGTCCTCTTACCATCGGACGTACAAGGCTGAGGAAAATGTGATCCGTTTCTACAATGGTGCTTTTGACCCCGACCGGATTCGTCCCTACGCCACGGAAATGGAAAAGGCTGAAGGCGAATTCATTCCGGCGGCGAGAAGTCACGCATTGAAGGAAGCGGGCCTCGATTCCGGCCTTCTCAGTGATGCCAATGTGTCCGCCCTGGCAGACCGGTATGCGAAGAACCGGCTCCTTGCCATGCGGGATGAGATCCAGGTGAAACTTCTCGCCGAAAGGCTGAACGTTCTTAGAAATAAATATTCCCGGGCCATCGAGACTTACGAAAAGCTCTATGCCCATGAAATCAGCCGGTGCAATATTCCTGCGGGACTCCTGAATACGGGAAAGTTCGATGGCGCTTCCACCCTGTCAAAGGCTGCCATCGTGACGGGTCCTGTCGTTTCAGTGGATTCCGGAAATATTTCCACAGGAATCCCGTCAAATCCAAATGGCCTTGAGGCCGCTCTGGTTTCTCCTGTTTCCGTATCCACGAACAACATGGTTCTTTCAGGCCTCGTGCCATCCCGTTCCCAGGAGGAAAGGGATGCGCTGAAAGCGGCCCTCATGAAGAAGATGTCTTCTGTTTCCAATGAAGACCTGGGACGGCTCTCCCTGCGCCGCGCCCAGTTTGCCGGCGAACTTTCGGATATCGGCTATTTCGATATGGAATCGGCCAAAGACCAGTCCGCTTCCGACACCCAGGCCAGAGGGGTTTCGGACAAGCGGTTTAAAATCGATGGCGAGGCAAGGCTGGATTATGGTTTCAACCATGGCAAAGAGACCATCGGAGACCGCGGAAGGGCAAGACTTCGTCTCTGGGGTGATTACAATATTGATGACAACTGGCATTTCATCGGCATGCTGGAAAATGAAAAAATCCTCACCGGCCGGGATGATGACAACTGGATGGATTTTGACCGGTATTATCTTTCCGGAAATATCGGCAAAGTCCATGCGGATGTGGGAACTTTTGGTTCCTATCTGGCCGAAGGAAATGTGTATGATTCCAAATTCAAGGGCCTCCGCCTGACGGGGGATGACCCGCTGAAATATATGGCCGAAGCAGGCACCATCGATGATTCGGGCTTCGTGGGAGCGGGAGAAGTGGAAAAGGACTGGGGCATCTATACCCTGGGGGCCGGGCTTTACCGGTTCGATCTGGACTATGCGCCGTCCCGCACCATTTACATGGCCAATGTCCGCCGGCCCTGGGGCGCTTACAATCTGGGCCTCATGGGACTTCTCGGTTCCGATTCCACCCACTCCAGCCAGAAAGGCTTTGTGGCTTCTATTTCCAAAGGCGAGGAAAGGACCTGGGAAAAGGGGAACCGTTACTATTTCCTCAAATATTACTACCAGCCCTATACCACCTATGTATCCCATACCATGGAAGGCATGGCCGATTACATGCATGGCTTCAAGGGCATTGGCGCCGGTTTCCATTATACGCCGAAGGAAAACTGGCTCTTCCAGCTTGAATACTACAACCTGGAAGATATCGAAAATGGCGGCAGAAACCACACGCTCTGGGTAGCGCTGAATTATTATTTCTCCAATTACATCGCTTATTGATCATCGAAAGGAAGTCTTACGATGAATGAAGTGAAGACGATTACGGTAGTAGGCCTGGGGTATGTGGGCATGCCCCTGGCGGCAGCTTTCTCGGACCATTTCGAAGTGTACGGCTACGATCTGAATGCGGAAAAGGTGGAGCTTTATAAGAAAGGCATCGACCCCACGCAGGAAGTGGGAAGTGGAGGGCTGAAGAAGGCCAAAATCCACTTCTCCTCTGACCCGTCAGTCATTTCGAAAGCCGATATGATTGTGGTGGCCGTACCGACTCCCATTAATGGGGACAAGACGCCGGACCTCTTGCCTGTGGAAGGGTCTACCCATACGGTGGGGAAATATATGAAGAAGGGGGCCATTGTGGTCTACGAATCCACGGTGTACCCCGGAGTGACGGAAGACATCTGCGCGCCCATCCTGGAGAAGGAATCGGGCATGACCTGCGGAAAAGATTTCAAAATCGGCTATTCGCCGGAACGGATCAATCCGGGCGACAAAGTGCACCGCCTGAAAAATATAGTAAAAATTGTTTCCGGCATGGATGAGGAAACCCTGAACACCATTGCAAAAGTCTATGGAACCATCGTGGAAGCCGGCGTATACCGGGCCCCGAACATCCTCGTCGCCGAAGCAGCTAAACTTTGCGAAAACTCCCAGCGGGATATCAATATCGCTTTCATGAATGAGCTCTCCCAGGTCTTTCACCGCATGAATATCGATACCCTGGAAGTGGTGAAAGCCATGAATACGAAATGGAATGCCCTGGGCTTTATCCCGGGACTCGTGGGCGGCCACTGTATCGGAGTGGATCCTTATTATTTCATTTATAAAGCGGAAGAGCTGGGTTACCATTCCCACGTCATCGTGGCAGGGCGCCATATCAATGACAATATGTCTTCCTTCGTGGCTCATTCCCTGGTGGAATGTCTCTTAAAAGCCCATGTGGATACGCGGCATGCGAAGATCTACGTCCTGGGTCTCACGTTCAAGGAAAACTGCCCGGATACGAGAAATTCAAGGGCCATTGACATTTACCACATTCTTCAGAACTATGGCATGCATGTCTATGCCGTGGATCCCGAAGCGGACAGGGACTCACTGAAGCGGGAAAACGGCATTGAGCCCGTCTCTCCGGAAGATATTCAGGATGCCGACTGCATCGCCATCCTGGTAGCCCACAAAGCATTCAAGGAGATTTCCCCGGAAAAACTTCTTTCCTTCTACCGGAAAGACAGGGAAGGGGCTTCCCCGGTCCTGGTGGATGCCAAGGGCATCTTTGATGCGGATGAAATGAGAAAGAAAGGCTTTGTTTACTGGCGTTTGTAAGAGGCACCTATGGGAAAGAAATTCTGGATACCCTTCTTCATCGTCATCCTGATTGCCCTGGGAGGATTTTTCTTCTGGCACAGGAAGGCAGTGGAAGAGGATCGGGGACATGTGGATCTCACCGACCTTTCGTCGGTCTATGATGCGCAGGAAGAGACCGATGAGGCCATCGAAAAATTCAAAAAAGATCCTGCCGCCCATAAGGCAAAGGTCATCCATCCCCTCACGGATACGGGGAAGAATGTATACCTTTACTTTGACGGACTTCCTGACCGGGCCATGGCTGAGGAAATATTGTCCGTCCTGGACAAGAAAAAGGCGAAAGCTGCCTTCTTTGCGGAAGGACAGAATGGTGCCGACAGTCCGGAAACCCTGAAAGCCATCGTGAAGAAGGGGCAGGTCATCGGCAACTATACCTGGCTGGGCAGGCCGGAATTCCAGAAACTGGAACCGGAAAAGGCCATCCGCTCCATGGTGCGCACCCAGAAAGCCCTGGGACTTTACATGCAGAAGAAACCGGATTTCTTCCGCGCCCCAAGGACGGAGTACACCGATACCCTCCTGGAAGAGGCAGGAGCCAGCGGGCTTTCCTATGTGGTCCTTTCGAATCTCACCGTCCGGAGAGGCCAGCTGAAATCGTCCTCTGACGCTGCTGAACTGGTGAAAGATATCAAACCGGGAAGTCTCATCGCTTTTGAAATCAATCCGCCCCTCGACCTGAAACGGCAGGAAGTCGGGAAATGGGACGAAAGGCCGGCCATAGACAAGAAGCCCACCATCCGGGATGACCATTTCCGGACTGATGTGAAGAAGAAAGACAGAACCGCCGAAGAAGTGGGCTGGCTCATCGATGCGCTCGAGGAGGAAGGGTTTGACCTCGAATCCTTATACGGCAAAGCCCTCCTGTCAGCGCTGAAAGATTAAGTGGAGAAATCAATGATCAGGAAAAAAGAAGAGGCAGACAAGCTGCAGATCGAGAAAGAAGACCGGCGGCTCCTGCCCAACGTACCGGACCCTACGGGGCGAAGGACCAATGTGGACCGGCGCCAGGAAATGCTGGGAGACATCCGGGACAGTGACTTTCGGAAATACATTGCCAGCGCGGAAGCGGGGCGAAGATTCCGCGTCCGCATCCCGGTGACACTGAGAATCGGCGGAACCACCCATAAAGGAACCTGTGAGGATATTTCTTCCACCGGCATGCTTTTCACCGCAGACGACGGCTGGGTGCCGGAAGAAGGAGAGACCGTGCAGCTTTCCTTTACAATCCAGCCCGGCGACATGCCCGAAGGCTATGAAATGACGGTGAGAAAGCTGGAAGCCAAAGTGGTGCGCGCCTTCAAAAGGGACGGCAAAGAAGCCTGCGGCATCCAGTTTGTTTATTCCCTCGCGGAATACCATCAGAAGACGAAAGGCCGCTACCTCATTGCGGGATCCGCTTTCCTTCTTCTCTGCATTTCCCTTGTCATCATCCTCATGCGCTCCGAATCGGTCATTTATTTCCGGTTCAATAAATACTTATACCTGTACAGTATCGTCACCGCCACCTTCCTGCTCTCCCGGTATTTCTTTGCCATTTTCTACAAGCCCGTGCCGGTGGACATGAAGTATACCCCCGGCGTCTCCATCATCGTTCCCTGTTTCAATGAGGAAACATGGATCCAGCGGACCATCCTGGGCTGCGTGAATCAGGATTATCCGCCGGAAAAGCTGCAGGTCATCGTGATCGATGACCATTCCACCGACCATTCCCTGGAGAAAATCAAAGAAATCATCGACCGTATGGCGGACGAAGACAAAGATCTGGACATACGGAACAGGGTCATGTACTATCAGCAGCCGAAGAATGGCGGCAAGCGCGAAGCCCTGGCTACGGGACTGAAATTTGCGAAACACGAGCTCCTTGTCTTCGTGGATTCCGATTCCTTCCTTTCTCCTTTTGCCATCCGGAATGTGGTGCAGCCTTTTAAAGATAAAGAAATGGGCGGCGTCTGCGGCCGGACCGACGTGGCCAACACTTATACCAATGGACTGACGAAAATGCAGGCAGTCCGCTACTATATTGCCTTCCGCGTCATGAAAGCGGCAGAAGGATTCTTCGATGCGGCCACCTGTCTCTCTGGGCCCCTTTCCTGTTATCGGAAAGATCTGGTAGAGAAATACTGTGATGCCTGGATCGGGCAGCGTTTTCTGGGTCACAAGGCCACCTTCGGCGATGACCGGAGTCTTACGAATTTCATTCTCCGCCATAATCGCACGGCCTATCAGGATACGGCCATCGTATCCACCATTGTGCCCAGGACCTACCATGTATTTCTCCGTCAGCAGATGCGATGGAAACGGTCCTGGCTCCGGGAATCCCTCATCGCTGCGGGTTATATGTGGAAAAAAGAGCCCTTCATGGCCCTTTCCTTCTACTTCGGCCTGGTGGTCCCCATCGCGGCGCCCATCATCGTTATATATAACCTTATATATATACCCATCATGCACAGGGTATTTCCTTTCACCTTCATCATCGGTATGATCCTCATGTCCCTCCTCATGAGTATGGCCCAGCTCTTCCTGAGGAAAAGTTCCACCTGGGTCTTCGGCATCTGGTTCTGCCTTTACTATGAAGCCGTCCTTCTCTGGCAGATGCCGGTGGCCTGGTTCACTTTCTGGAAAGACACCTGGGGCACCCGCATGACCCCGGCCGACGTGCGCGAGCAGAAGAAGAAAGAAGAAAAGAGAAGAGAAAAAGAAGCGAGAAAGCATAAGGGGGAGGGAGAGGAAATAAGGACCCCTGGCACCCCGGAAGTGCCGGAAGATCTGAAATCCGGGAACCGGGAAGCTGTTTTCTCCCCGAAGGAAAGCGCCCCGGCCGACGGGAATCCCCCGGAATGGAAAAAATCCGGAGAAAAGTCCGCTGAAAAAGATATTTCCAAAACAGAGAAAGCAGGTGATGACCTGTGATTCTGGGAGATACGAAATTTACGAGAAGGAAAAACCGGGTCAAGAAGATCCGCACTTCCTTTGAGATCCTGGCCGTCCTGGTCATGATTTTCCTGCTGTACACCCTTTTCTTCCAGGTGAAGACCTATCATCCCTTCACCGAAGATCAGCGGAATTCGTCCACGAAGGAAGGCTTCGTGGCCCTCTCCTACTTCGGCGTGGACAGAATCGGCGATACGTCGACGCTGATCGGCGAAAAGCAGCTGCGTGAGCATATGCAGGCCCTGAAGGACAATGGCTATACCACCATTTCCCATGACGACATCGAAGCCTATTACAAGGAAGGCACGCCCCTTCCGAAGAAAGCGCTGTACCTCATGTTTGAGGACGGTCGGCGGGATACGGCCATCTTTGCAGACAATATCCTGGAAGACCTGAACTATAAGGGCGTCATGATGACCTACCCGGAAAAGTTCGATCATGAAGACCCGAAATTCCTCCGCCCCACGGAGCTCCTGGATATGCAGGACTCTTCCTTCTGGGAACTGGGGACCAACGGCTATCGTCTGGAATATATCAACGTCTATGACCGGTATCACAATTTCATCGGTGAAATCGATCCTTTGAAATATGCCATGATGCAGGGCACTCTGGGCCGTGATTACAATCATTACCTCATGGATTTCATCCGTGATAAAGACCGGTATCCCGTGGAAACAAGGGACCACATGAAGCGGAGAATCGCCTGGGATTATAGGGAACTCCGGGATATCTACACAGACCGCCTGGGCTTCATCCCCCCGGTCCATGTGCTCATGCATGCCAATACGGGCATGTTTGGCAACAACCCCTCTGTTTCCCATGAAAATGAAAAGTGGATCCGCAGCCTTTTCCCCATGAATTTCAACCGGGAAGGATACTGCTACAATATACGGAACAGCAGTCTTTACGATCTCACCCGCATGCAGCCCCAGCCTTACTGGCCGGTGAACCATCTTCTCATGCGCATCAAGTACGATACGGATCAGGACATCACCTTCAAGACCGGTGATGAAAGGATGAAGGAATGGGACCTCCTCAAAGGGGCGGCCCAGTTCAAACAGGAAAGCGTCATCGTTACGTCCCTTCCTGCTTCCCGGGGCATGGTACGGCTGAAACAGAAAATCACGACGCCGGACGTGAAGATTCATGTGCGCCTCGAAGGCAATTCCTTCGGTGACCAGAAACTCCTCCTCCGGGGAAATCAGGATCTCACCAGCTATATTTCCGTCGGCATTTCCCAGGGACGCCTCAAAGTGGAAAATGTTTCCGGCGGCACTCACAAAGAACTTTTCAATGAAAGGCTCTATGTACTGGACGGGGAAGAACCGATTTCCGTGGAAGAAGATATGCACAATGTGCGCATCAAGGAACTGGAAACTCTCTCCCGTTATGCCGATACCACTTCCATGGCCAATGAATACGCCAGCCGTCTCGCCGCAGTCAAACAGGAAAAACCGAAGACCATCGCCGAAGGCGGATCGCCCTATGAACCGGAGCAGAGCTTCCATGCCCGCCTGGACAGGGAACTGGACATCGTCCTGAAAGGGGAAGAACTCATTGTCAGCCTGGATGGCAAAGAAGCGGCCAATCTGGGCGTGCCGGATTCAGGAAATACGGAAATCGGCCTCTATGCGGGCTGGGATCCCAATGCCTGGAGCCAGAGAAATCTTGCCGACGACGTGTACGACGGAGTCTTTGAAAAGCTCATCATTTCCACGGCCCGGGGCACTTCGGATAAACCTCTTTACTCCACCGAAATGACGGGGCTGGACAAAGTGAAGTTCAATATCAACCAGAAATGGGAGACCGTACTGGGCTTCTTCCTCAGGAATTTCTAAAGGAAAACTATGAAACACAAGATTTTACTCTTTCTCGCGGCGGGCTGTCTCCTCATGTCTGCCGGCTGCAGCGCGGCAAAGCCCATTTCCGGCGGCTCCCATCCGCCCGTCACCCTTTCGGCCTGGGCCGTGTCCTGGGACAAGAGCGGCCTTGCCGAATACAAAAAAACAGAAAATCTCTGGGATTCCATTTCCACCTTTGCTGCCGGCTATGATGAAAAAGGAAATCTCCTCCTTCCCGCCAATCTCCCGGCAAAAGAGGATTTCAAAGGGAAACCTTTCTACCTCACCATCGTGAACGACCGGATTTCCGAAGGAAATCTCAAGGAAAAGGATCCATCCATCCTCACGGAAATCCTCAAAACCGAAGAAAGCCGGCGGAAAGAGGTCAGGCGGATCATTGCCCTGACCGAACGGGTGGGGGCCGGGGGTATCGATATCGATTTCGAGCGGTTCGGGAAGGATCAGGACCTCATCGAAAAGTTCTGTGATTTCACACGCCTGCTTTCTCTCGAGGCCCTGCCGGCCCACAAAAAGGTCCGCATCATCCTGGAGCCCTCCATGCCCATGGATGCGCCCTACAGCACAGGAGCGGAATACGTGGTGATGATATACAATCTTTACGGCACCCACAGCGGGCCGGGACCCAAGGCAGATGGGGATTTCATCGAAAAGACGCTGAAAAAGATGGAAAACCTTCCCGGGAAGAAAGCGGCCGCTTTTTCCACTGGCGGCTGTATGTGGAAAGACGCAGCCCTGGGAGGCCTCATCAAAGGCAAGGGAAAATTTATCACCCAGAAAGAAGCGGAAGACCTGCTTAAGGCTCACAAGGTGAAAACGGAACGGGATCCCGAAAGCGCGGCCCTTCACTTCGAATATAAAGAAAAAGGCGCCCACTACGACGTGTGGTACGCCGATCATGAAACGCTCAATGCCTGGATCACCCTGGCTGCCAGGGCGGGAATTCCTTCCGTCCACATCTGGCGCCTGGGCGGTAATCCGGATCTCAAAGATATTTCCAAAGGAAAGGGGGAGGCATGATGAAAAACTGGAAAAAAGTTCTTCTGGCACTTTTGCTTTCAGGCTGTCTCTTCCTGCCTGCCCGGGCAGCAGAAAAAACGATGGCCGGTGACCCCAGTCTCTATATGTCCGACTCCGCCAAAGCCCTCCTGATGCCATCTCCGGCTTCAAGCCATGGAAAAATCAATGAAGCCGGCACTTCAAGCCTGGGTGTGCCAAATCCGGAAAAGGCGCAGGAGGCGGCAAAGAAAAAGAGCTATACCCCGGCCCAAAAGGCAAATTACGATGCCCTCCGGAAAGAAAACGGGGGAGTCCTGGCTCCCAAAGAAAGGTTCATCACTACCACTGCTCCTGCCATCGTCCTCACTTTCGGCGGCCTTACACGGCCGGAATCGGTGGAGGACATGCTGGACTATCTCGATGAAAAAGGGCTCAAAGCCACTTTCTTCGTGACGGAGCTGGAGCTCAGGAAATACAATTCCACCATTTCCGAAATCATCTCCCGGGGCCATGAACTGGGCCTGGGTCTCCGCACGAGCCTTGACGGAGATTACTATGAAACCTGCGCCCAGATTGAAAGGCTCAGGAAGAAGATGAAGAAACAGTACGGCATTTCGCCGTCCATTGCCCGCCAGATTTTCGGCAAAGAAATGGATACGGTGAACGAAGCCTGCCACGCCATGGGAGTCCACCTCCTGAGCCAGACTTTGAACGGGGTGCAGACGAAAGATAAAGAAGCAAAGAGCGCGGAAGATATATTTCCTCACCTCTTCGGTGCCCGCACCTATTCCATGGGGAGGGGACAGATCATTTACATGCGCCTCGACTATCTGAATGAACCCCTGATCTGCTCGAAACTTCTTGATCTCATCTATAAAAATAAAATCGACAACATCGCCTACCGGAGCCTTTCCGATACGCCGGAAACGAATCCTTCCAACGATTCCGCCTACCGTCTCGTGACAGCGGGGGACCTGGTCTATGACGAAACTCATGCCTGGTCCTATCCCGTAGATATGAGTCAGGTGCCCTACGACCTCCAGCCATCCACGAAACCGGCGTCGGTGGATGACAGGAATTTTGAACGGGAATTCGGGAAACGGTATATCGGTTCACCCGACGTCCATGACAAGGACACGATGAGGGGCTTTCCCGTGAATATCGCAAAACATATCGACAAAACCGGCACCATTCACGGAGCCAAAGAGAGGACCGTCTTCTTCACCTTCGATGACTGGGGCAACGATGAATCGGTCAATCACCTTCTTTATGTATTCAGGAAACATCACGCCCTGGGGAATTTCTTCATCATCACCAGAAACGTGAAGAACAATCCAAACCTCCTTCGTGCCATTGCCCTGGAAGGCCATCTCATCGGAAGCCATACGAACAGCCATCGCCCCATGGTGGGACAGACCTATGGCGGCATCAGCTCCCGGCCTATGACCGATGAGGAATACCGGGAAGATATCGAAAAGGCCTATGAAGAACTGGCAAAGACAGTGGGAGACGTCAAGGTAAACGGCCGCTATGCCCTGACCCGTCTTTTCCGCCCGCCCACGCTCGCCATCAGCTATTCGGGCACAAAGAGCATCATGAATGCGGGCTATACCTATATCGTCAACGGTTATGACAGCACCCATGATTATGCGGCGCCCACCCTCCAGGCCATGGTGGGGGCCATTACTCATGGCCTGTACGATGAAAAAGGAAACGTCCGCACCGGGGCCGTCATGGTCATGCACATGAGTGACAATGCGAAATTTACACCCCTCGCCCTGGACTACCTTCTTACCGTCAATGAACAGAGATCCGACGATGACCCGAAGAAATTCATTCCCGCAAGGCTCGATGATTACCTTGTGGACGGCTACAGCCAGTCTGATGAAACAGGAAACGATTCGGACTTTGAGAAAAATCTGAAATACAAAGGCTGCTGCGGCTGAAATCCGGGAAATAAAAAAACGCTGTGGGTTGATATCCATAGCGTTTTGCATTGGGGTGAAAGGGAAACTATAAGACTGACAACTTTTGAATCGGGATGGTCGGGGTGGTCGGGAAGATGGCGCCGCTGATGCGGCGCGAGTTATAAATGGGGGCTGTGCACAGGCGGGGATTTCCGATGACTGACGGCTAACAGCTAACGGCTAGCGGCTAATCTCTCACACCCTTTTCAGTACCGCCAGGACTTCATCAATGGTATCGCAGAAGCAGATAGAGGACAGGTCCTCTTTGTCCACGAAGCCTGCTTCGATCCAATTCCAGAAAAGCGTTTTCAAAGGTTCGTAGATATGATCCAGATTGATGAGGATGAGGGGCGGCCGCTTCCCGTTTCCATAGATTCTGTAGTGGGAAAGGGTATCCGTAAATTCCTCCAGGGTCCCGATGCCTCCGGGAAGGATGATGAAAGCGTCGCCGGCATCCATCAGTTTCTGTTTCCTCGTCATCATGTCCGGTACTTCGATGAGCTCCGTAATCCCCCGGTGGGCCTGCTCTTTCAGGATGAAGACTTCCGGAATGATGCCGGTCACTTTTCCTCCCGCAGCCATGCAGGCATCGGCACAGAGGCCCATAAGACCTACGGTACCTCCGCCGTAAATCATGTGGTATCCATTTTTTCCCAGGGCTTCCCCCAGACGGGCGGCAAAAGAGGCGTATTCCGTATTATTTCCAAAACGGGAACCGCAGTAGATGGTTATATTTTTCATAGACTGTCCTTTCTATAAGGAAAACTGTATGATGAAATGACTTTTGAATCGGGAATTATCGGGAATAGTTTCGGGGTTGTCGGGATTGTCGGGAAGGTGGCGGCCTGATGGCCGCGGAGTTTTATATTTGGGAATATACACAGGTGGTGTTTCTGCCGGTGCAGGCATATCGATTCTTCGAATCGATTGTCCCTTCACTTTGTCCGGGCGCTTCCCCAATGGAGGACGCTTTCCGCGATGGGGATGAGATATTTCCGAAGAACGAATAACGAACAACGAAGAACGATTCGGCACATGGGGACCGGGCCACGGAGCACGGTCCACGGACCACGATTCAGCACATTTGACTCCAATCAAAAGAATTCCGATTTCGCCTCAAATTATATAAGATTGGTTCACGAAGCGAACCATATCCTCTTCCGAAGAACGAAGAACGAACAACGAAGAACGATTCAGCACATTTGACTCCAATCAAAAGAATTCCAATTGTACTTCAAATACTATATGATTGGTTTGCACAGCAAATCATATCCTTCCCGACAGCCCCGATATCCCCGAAACAAAAGTTATCGAAGGATAGAGTTCGCCCTGTTTCATACCGTATTTCTACCAACATTTTACATTCCCATGATACCATATTTCTTATATAATAGAGACAGCGGACCAACTGAGAAATGAAAATTTTTTCTTTGAAAAATGTGGAATGGTACGCGTGGATACGTTGTAAAAAAGTTCTGCATAAAATCGAAGAAAAAAGGTTGTGAAAATGTTTGACATTGGTGTGCTGTAATGGTATAATTCCAATGTTGCGTGGATTACGTGTAATGGTACGCAGGAGGACTCATGACGCTGGAAGAGTTAAAGAAAGGAAATTTCGTAGTAGGCATGAAGGAAACGGAGCGGGCCCTGGAAAAACAGGAAGCCGCTTTGGTGTTCATCGCATCGGATTGTGACGAACGCATATCTCTGCCTCTTATGGAAGCCTGCAGCGCAAGTGGGGTTCCTGTGGAACGGCAGTACACGAAGAAGGAAATCGGCCGGGCCTGTGGGATTAAAGTCAAGGCCGCATCCGCTGCGCTTCTCAAATCCCGGTAATATCTTTCGAAGCTTTATTTCCTGAGGCTTTGGAGGATCAATTATAAATTCACTCTTATGGAAAGGAGGTGCCCATTTTGCCGACAATCAATCAGCTGGTTCGTAAAGGACGCCAGACTCTGGCAACCAAAGCGAAGACCCCGGCTCTGAAACAGTCTCCACAGAAGCGTGGTGTCTGCACAAGAGTTTACACCGCTACCCCGAAGAAGCCGAACTCTGCTCTCCGTAAAGTAGCCCGTGTACGCCTGACCAACGGAATCGAAGTTTCTGCTTACATTCCCGGTGAAGGCCATAACCTGCAGGAACACTCCGTAGTTCTCATCAGAGGCGGCCGTGTTAAGGATCTTCCAGGTGTCCGTTACCACATTATCCGCGGCGCACTCGATACCGTAGGCGTATCCGGTCGTCAGCAGGGCCGTTCCAAATACGGCGCTAAACGCGAAAAGAAATAATATTTCTAACATAATGTGATTAACAGACTACTATATAAGGAGGAAATTAACAATGCCGAGAAAAGGTGCTGTTCCGAAACGTGACGTACTGCCGGATCCAGTGTATGGAAATAAGACAGTAACCCGTTTCATCAACAGAGTTATGCTGGACGGCAAGAAGGGTGTCGCAGAATCTATCGTTTATGGCGCATTCGATATCTGCCACAGCAAGCTGAATAAAGAACCGATCGAAATTTTCGAACAGGCTCTCAATAATGTTATGCCGGTTCTCGAAGTTCGTGCACGTCGTGTAGGCGGCGCAAACTATCAGGTACCGGTAGAAGTCAGAGCGGACCGCCGCCTGACCCTGGGTATCCGCTGGATGGTATCCTATGCCCGCCAGCGCAGCGAACGTACCATGGAAGAACGTCTTGCAGGTGAACTGATGGACGCTTACAACAATACGGGCGCAGCAGTAAAGAAGAAAGAAGATACTCATAAAATGGCTGAAGCCAATAAGGCTTTCGCTCATTATCGCTGGTAATTATATAAGGAGAAAAAATCGTGGGCAGAGAATTTCCGCTTGAAAAAACAAGAAACATCGGCATCATGGCTCACATCGATGCAGGTAAGACAACAACCACGGAACGTATCCTGTTTTATACCGGTGTAAACCACAAGATTGGCGAAGTTCATGATGGCGCAGCTACCATGGACTGGATGGTTCAGGAACAGGAACGCGGTATTACCATTACCTCTGCGGCTACCACCTGCCATTGGAAAGGCTATCGTGTCAACATCATCGATACCCCAGGGCACGTAGACTTCACTGTAGAAGTTGAACGTTCCCTCCGTGTACTCGACGGCTCCGTAGCTGTATTCAGTGCGAAAGATGGCGTTCAGACCCAGTCTGAAACCGTTTGGAGACAGGCAGACCACTACAAAGTTCCCCGTATCGCATTCATCAATAAGATGGATACCATCGGCGCTGATTTCCAGCATGCCGTAAAGACCATCGACACCCGTCTTCATGCAAAGGCTATCGCCATGCAGCTCCCGATTGGCAAGCAGGATACCTTCAAAGGCATCATCGACCTCTTGACCATGAAGGCTGAAATCTATGAAGATGACCTTGGCAAAAATATTCATATCGAAGACATCCCCGCTGATATGCTCGATGAAGCACAGGAAGCCCGTGATGCTATTATGGAAGTTGCCGCTGAAGGCGACGACGACCTGATGGAAAAATACCTCGAAGGTGAAGAACTCTCCATCGACGAAGTAAAAGCTTCCATCCGTAAACAGGTCCTTGACTGCGCACTGTTCCCTGTATTCTGCGGCTCCGCATATAAGAACAAGGGCATCCAGATGCTCCTCGATGCAGTTATCGACTATCTGCCTTCCCCGCTGGATGTTCCTCCGGTCAAAGGCACCAGCCTTGACGGCGAAGAAGAAGAACGCGAAGCTTCCGACTCCGCTCCGATGGCTGCCCTGGCATTCAAGATCATGGCAGATCCATTCGTAGGCAAGCTGGCATATTTCCGCGTATACTCCGGTGAAATTCATCAGGGCACCTACATCCTCAACTCCACCAAGGATAAGAAGGAACGTGTAGGCCGTATCCTCCAGATGCATGCAAATCACCGTAAAGAAATCGATGTAGCTTACTCCGGCGATATCGCCGCAGCAGTAGGCTTCAAGGATGTAACCACCGGTGATACCCTGTGCGATCCGGATAACCCGATCATCCTTGAAAAGATGGAATTCCCGGATCCGGTTATTTCCGTAGCCGTAGAACCGAAGACCAAAGCTGACCAGGAAAAGATGGGCAATGCCCTTCAGAGACTGGCAGAAGAAGACCCGACCTTCCGCGTTGCTACCGATCCCGAAACCAACCAGACCATCATTTCCGGTATGGGCGAACTCCACCTGGATATCATCGTTGACCGTATGAGACGTGAATTCAACGTTGAATGCACCGTAGGCAAACCGCAGGTTGCTTACCGCGAAACCATTCGCAAAGAAGTCGAAGCCGAAGGCAAATTCATTCGTCAGACCGGCGGCCATGGCCAGTATGGTCACTGCTGGCTCCGTCTGGCTCCGATGGAAGCAGGCAAAGGCTTCGAATTCGCTAACGAAGTCGTTGGCGGCGTTATTCCTAAAGAATTTATCAACCCGATTCAGGCCGGCGTCGAAGCTGCTATGCAGGATGGCGTTGTAGCAGGATATCCGATGGTTGATATCAAAGTTACCGTATATGATGGTTCTTACCATGATGTCGACTCCTCCGAAATGGCATTCAAGGTTGCAGGTTCCATGGCATTCAAGGCTGGTGCCCAGAAAGCTGATCCTGTCCTCCTCGAACCATACATGAGCGTTGAAGTCGATGTTCCGGAAGACTACATGGGCGACGTTATCGGCGGCCTGAACTCCCGTCGTGGACGTATCGAAGGTATGGAAACCGAAAACGGCGAATCCAGAATCAAAGGTTTCGTTCCGCTTTCCGAAATGTTCGGTTATGCAACCGCTCTCCGTTCCTCCACCCAGGGCCGTGGTACCTTCACCATGACCTTCGATCATTACGAAGAAGTTCCGAAGGCTATTTCTCAGAAGATCACTGAAGAAAGACTCGGAAATAAATAAAATTTTTTAAGGAGAAAAGAAATGGCAAAAGCTCATTACGAAAGAACAAAGCCGCATGTTAACATCGGCACCATTGGTCACGTCGATCACGGCAAAACCACCCTCACCGCTGCTATCACCAAAGTTCTGTCCGAAGAAGGCAAAGCAAACTTCCTCGACTATGCTTCCATCGATAAAGCACCGGAAGAAAGAGCTCGTGGTATCACCATCAACACCGCAACTGTTGAATACGAAACCGAAACCCGTCACTATGCACACGTTGACTGCCCAGGGCACGCTGACTATGTAAAGAACATGATCACCGGCGCAGCTCAGATGGATGGCGCTATCCT
>DKQZ01000112.1 GCA_002471975.1 Dialister sp. UBA7295
TATTTCCCCTAAAGTTTTTAAAATAATAATTTCTATTATTGTACACCCCCCCTGCATCATTCCGGAAATAAAAAATCGTGAACCTTCTTTTCGGAAGTTTCACGATTTTTTGTTATTTCAATTATTCCCATTCGATCGTTGACGGCGGTTTGGAGGTGATGTCGTAGACGACTCTGTTGACTCCTGCCACTTCGTTGCAGATTCGGCGGCTCATTTCATCCAGGACTTCCCAGGGGAAGCGGAAATAATCGGCCGTCATGCCATCGGAGCTGGTAACGGCTCGGATACCCACGGTGTAGTCATAGGTTCTTTCATCTCCCTGGACGCCTACGGAGCGGATGGCTGCGGGGAGGATGGCAAAGGACTGCCAGATGTCATTATAGAGACCATGCTGTTTGATGACGTCTCTCACGATGAAATCGGCTCTGCGAAGGATATCCAGTCTTTCCGGGGTGATTTCACCGATGATGCGGATGGCCAGGCCCGGTCCCGGGAATGGCTGGCGGTTGACGACTTCTTCCGGAAGGCCCAGCTGACGGCCCAGTTCGCGGACTTCATCCTTGAAGAGTTCGCGGAGCGGTTCGATGAGCTTGAATTTCATGTCTTTCGGGAGTCCACCCACATTGTGATGGGATTTAATAGTAGAAGCAGTAGCCGTACCGGATTCGACCACGTCAGGATAAAGAGTACCCTGGACGAGGAATTTCACGTCTTTCAGTTTGTTGGCTTCTTCCTGGAAGGTGTGAATGAATTCGGCGCCGATGGTCTTTCTCTTCTTTTCCGGTTCGGTCACACCCTTCAGGAGGGACATGAAGTGAGCGGAAGCATCGATGTGGACCAGTTTCATATTGAATTTATTGGTAAAAGTATCGACGACCTGTTCTGCTTCGCCAAGGCGCAGGAAACCATGGTCTACGAAAACGCAGGTCAGCTGATCTCCAATAGCTTTATGGACAAGGACAGCAGCCACGGAAGAATCAACACCACCGGAGAGAGCGCAGATGACATTGTGATTTCCCACCTGTTCACGGATATTTTCCACGGCAATATCGATGTAGTTGCCCATGGACCATCCGCCTTTACATTCGCAGATCTTGAAGAGGAAATTCTTCAGCATGGTGGTGCCTTCAGGAGTATGGACGACTTCCGGATGGAACTGGACACCAAAGAACCGTCTGGCTTCATCGGCCATGGCTGCCGTCGGGGTGAGATCGGTATGACCGGTGAGGCCAAAGCCTGCCGGCATATCGGTGACGGCATCGCCGTGGCTCATCCAGACTGCGGTCTTCTGGGAAACTCCTTCAAAGAGGGCAGAGCTTCCGTTTCTGTAAAATTCCGTGTGGCCGTATTCGTGTTTTTCCGGCTTTGATACTTCGCCGCCCAGATCTTTGGCCATGAGCTGCATACCGTAGCAGATGCCGAGAATCGGGATGCCTGCCTTGAATACGTCTTTATCTACCTGGGGCGCATTTTCCGCATTCACGCTGGACGGGCCGCCGGAGAAGATGATGCCTTTCGGGTTCTGGGCAAGGATTTCTTTTGCCGATTTGTTGTATGGCAGGATTTCGCAGTATACGCCGCATTCACGGACACGCCGTGCAATGAGCTGGGCATACTGGCCGCCAAAGTCAACAATCATGACGATTTCCTGATGCTTCATTGTTTCCTCCTGTAGGGAAAAATAAGTGGATTTGTTTATTATATCATAGATGTCCTCATAGCGCTCATGCATGGGGACGATGAGAATAGCCGTTAGCCGTTAGCAGTTAGCCGTTAGCAGTTAGCCGTTAGCAGTTAGTCGTTGGCTGTCAGCCGTAAGCTGTCAGCGGACAGTGGGAAGTGACTTTATTTCGCATCGAAGAGGGGCAGGGGTTCGAGGAAGATGATGTCTTTCCGTTTGGCTGCATCTCCTTCTGCCAGAATGGCTGCTTCACCGATGACTTTTCCGCCCGCTTTGGATACCAGTTTTTCCATGGCTTTCATGGAGCCGCCGGTACTGATGACATCGTCCACGAGGAGGATATTTTTCCCTTTGATCAGTTCCACGTCGGTCTGGGAAAGGTAAAGTTTCTGTTTGCCGGCGGTGGTGATGGATTCATCTTCCACCCAGATCGGATTTTCCATGTAAGCCTTGGTGCCTTTGCGGGCACAGATATAATTCCTCATGCCCAGGTCTTTGGCCAGCTCATGGGCAAGCGGTATGCCTTTCGTTTCAGCCGTGAAAATCAGATCTGTTTCTTCCGGCACTTTCTTTGCCAGTTCTTTGGCGCATTTTTCAACGATTTCCGTATCGCCAAGAATGACGAAACCGGCAATGGCCATTTTGTCGGAAATATTGAGTACCGGAAGCTGTCTTACGCAGCCTGCCACATGAAGTTCATAATATCTTTTTGCCATATCGCACCTCTTTATAAAAAGCCGCCTTTTCCCGGGTACAGAAAATCAGGCGGGCACCAAAACTACTCTGCTGCCGTGGTGATATCCGTCTGGGACGGCGGATTTTTGATGATTTCCACCTGCGGCGCCTCCGTAATCGTAATGACTACATCGGAGGCATTTTCCTGGGAAGATGGTTCTGCCGGAACAGATTCATCACCGGTCTCTCCCGGCAGGGCTTCCGAAGAAGGTTCTCCCGGCGGAAGAGCTTCCCCATTCTTTTCCCCATAATCTACCGGTTGTCCATCTGCTGCCGGACTTTCCGGAGATCCGGGACTGTTTTCATTTCCCGATGGTTCCGGACTCTCTCCCTTTGTCCCCGGTTCAGGATGATTTTCCACAGGAATCGTATCCGAAGATGACGGCTGTGGACGGCTGTCTCCGCTGTCTACGGAAACGACGATCACTTCCGGCGTCTGATTTCCGTCTGTCCCGGGAAGGGTTTTTGGTTCCGCCGGAGGAGTTTCTTTCTTTTCTTTTACCGGGGAATCGGAATCACCGGTCTTTTTATCTTTTCCCTCCGGCGAAGGCCCTTTTTCCACATTTCCCTTTTTCTTCTCGGCCGGTTCCGGAAGAGGAGACTCCGCCTCCAGGGGAATGGAGTCCGGTGGCACCGCTTTGCCCAGTTTGTCCTTTTTCTTATCCATGATTTTCAGGATCTGTCCGGAAAAGACGTCTCTCCTCCCATCATTTCCCAATTCTTCCCGGATGAAGGAAACTGCCCGCTGGGCGGGATCATCAGTATCGGAGGGAATCTCTCTCCATTTGTCGTCTTTCCCCAGGGCCCAGGACTTTCCCTCCACGTCATAGCGTAGGTGAAGCCAGCCTTCTGCCGTCTTTTTGCCGGAGGAAATATCAAGTACCCGGACCTTTGCCTGGAGTCCGTCTTCAAAGACGTCTTCTATTTCCAAAGTGGAAAGGTTCAGGAAGAGTCCCGTATTTCCATCATTATAAATTCCGCCCGTATTTCCGATCATGGGCAGATTTTTGTTTCCGTTCAGATAATAATGTTCGTATGCTTCTGCCGCTCCGCCGAAAAGGATAAAGAGGGAGGTCCCCAGGGCGAGCGTCCATTTTTGAAATCTGTTCACCTGTCATGCCCTCGCGAATCATTGAATCTATTATTTATTTTACTATAAATTCAACGGTTTTAATACTCTTTACGGAGAAAAAGATGGCCCTGCTTTTTTATTATCCCAATGAAAAACCGGTATGGAATGACCATACCGGCAATGGATTCTATTATGCTCCCAATTCGTCCAGCAATTCTTCGGCTGTATCGATGGAGTCAAGGATTTCTTCTCTGACAGTCACGTCGTCATTGAGGAAACGGATTTCGGAGAGAGCGCGAATGAGGAGCGCGATCTGGGCCGTACGGCCGATGAGGATTTTCTGCTCCGGATCATATTTCTTCCAGTCGTAGCCGTTGGAAGTCACGATGGATTTGATATCGTCGATCCCGTCTTCGAAATAATCGGAAAGGTCCATGAGAGCATCTTCCCCTCTTCTTGCCTGATGGCGGACTTCCTGCATAAGGACGCACATATGCTTGACTTCCTGCTGGAATTTCTGAAGCTTTTCACTGATTTCTTTCAGCGCTTCCGGAGTATCTTCTTTTTCCCCGTATTCTTCAAGTCCTTCGATTTCCGGAACCACTGCATACTGGTCAAGGACACCGGCGCCGAAACCGATGGCGTCCATGGCACTGTTCATATTCACCACGGTCATGGCTTTGGAGGACATGTTTTCCAGTTCATTCCAGCTCTTTCTTTCCTTGTTGAAATGGTCCAGGCCGGACAGATTTTCGCAGTCATGGAAGTCCACATTTTTCAGCTGCGCAAAGAGGGCTGTAAATTTCTTCATATCTCCGGACATGAGGGAAATGCGGACCCGGTCCAGATTCCCCAGTTCATTTTCCGCACGGGCTTTGGCGCGGTTGATTCTCTTGGTGGCACGATGTTTTGCCCTTTCCACTTCACCGCTGATGGTTTCCGGTTTTGCAGATCTGGAACCGCCGCCAAGGGTACCTGAAATCAGGCGAAGAATAAAAGAAATAGACATATTGACTCCTCCTTCAGTGGACACTTAGTCTTATAACCAATTCCTTATTATTATATCACAAATCATAGACTGTAACCAATGGAAAGACCGGTCATTGCATTTATGAATCAGGCAGGTTCCCACAGGCCCAAATCCTGTCTTCCTGCCGGCGCAGGAAGAGGAATAAACCTTTCAGGCTGATTTCAGGAATATTTCTTCAGGCATCACGGAAATTCAGAGCCCTTCTTGCTTTCTCAATATTCTTTTCACTGGTCTCGCTCACTTCGCCGGTGGAATCATCCATGAGGTGCGGGAAGAGGGAGGTGATGAGCTGGGCTACCTGGATGGCCCTGGCGATCTGCATTTTTTCCGACTGACTGTAGCGGTTCCAGTCTTCCCCTTTTTCATTGAGGATGGCCTTGACATCTTCAATGCCGTCCACGAAGTAATCATGGAGATCATTCAACGCATCCGCTTCCTGTCTTGCCTTGTCCGCGATTTCTTCCAGTTTCGTCGTGAGGCCTCTTACATAAGCCTGGTAATCCTTCAGTTCCTTTATGAGGCCGGCAATATATTCCTTGTCCATGGCGTGAAAACGCTTGTTATCCACTTCCACTTTCGGCAGGGAAATGACGCCGTCCAGAATGCCGAAGCCCAGCATCATGGGAGTAAACCCGATGGAGCTGACTGTCCCGATATCGGCAATGGCATCGGCCTTGGCAATCATATCATCTACCTGGAACCCTTCATGGATAAAGGTTTCAATTCCCGGCAGTCCTTCGCAGTCTTTCGGATTGAAATTGCGGATGCGGGAGCAGTATTTCGTAAATTCTTCCATATGACCGGAAACGGCAGATACCTTGGCCCGGTCCATTTCGCCCACTTCATACTGGCCCCGGGACCGGAGGCGGAGTACTCTTCTTCTCACCCGGCGAAATGCTTTATGAAGTTCCCATTCCAGATCCTTGATATAACCCGGGTCCTGGATTTTTCCATCCTCCATGTCCTGAAGAACCTGTAGAACATAAGTAATAGTCATTTTAATTCCTCCTTTGTGTCATTGGAAATCCTGCGCAGAAGGATCAAAAAACAGCCGCCCCGCTGCCGCCGCTGTTTTCATCCAGCGCCGGTGCCGGGAATGATGTTTTTATTCATGCCTTCATTTAAAACCTTTTATTACATCTTTAATTATACACCATATGAAAAAATCGATTTTAATAAAGCCTTACATTTATTAGAGAAAAAATTTATAGGATACTTTACAATTTACGATTTGCAGGGCGCCCTGTACATTTTATTCCTTTCCGCCTGTCCCTGGGATTCGGATGGTATTTCTGTACCCTGAATTGTTTCTGCTTTCTTTCAGGGGATGCTTCCGCCCTTCGGCAGCAAAACATTTTCCACCGGCCGGGCGCGCAAAATTTTCTTGACAAGGGAGACTCTCTTAGTATATACTGTTTTAGGTCAGCACTATGGAGCGTTACTCAAGAGGCTGAAGAGGACGGTTTGCTAAATCGTTAGACCGGTTTCCGGTGCGGGAGTTCGAATCTCCCACGCTCCGCCACAAAGGACCCTGGAAGTGGTTATCCATTTCCGGGGTCTTTTTTCTATGCTTTGTTCATTTCCCATTTTGGAAAGGGCGCTTTCCATCCTGAATTTCCTCTTGTGTTTCCCGTCTTGCATGGGGTACTATTAAGCCATATCCTTATATTTCAAAATTTCCAAGGAGGCTTTTCCATGGCACAGACTAAGAGAGAACTCGTGAAGGCAGCTCTTGACTGTAAACCGGTGGACCGCGTACCGGTAGGTTTCTGGCATCATTTCCTGGCAGACCAGAGACACGCAGACGCACTGGCCAATCATACGGCCTGGGTAGACAACCTGGCAGGACATGACAGATTTTACAATTCCTGGCATCCCGATTTCGTGAAAATCATGACGGATGGCTTTTTCCTCTATCCCCATGAGCAGCTTCACGACCTGAAATCCATCAAAGATGCGGTTCATATCAGGCCTCTGGGCCGCCATTCCGACTGGGTCCAGAAACAGGTGGAACTCTGTGGCATCCTTACTGAACGGTACGGCAGAGAAGTCATGGTTTTCTATAATCTTTTCGCCCCCACCCGGTGCATTGAATTCCAGCAGACCGGAAAAGATGCCAAAACCGTGATCTGCGGATTCATGAAAGAAGATCCGGAAGCACTGAAAGAAGTGATGTCAGTCCTCACGGAAGATATTTCCACTCTGGCCAAAGCAGTCATTACGGACGGTCATGCCGACGGCGTCTACCTTTCCGTACAGAATATCCCCCATCCCGATATGACGGAAGAAAAATACAAAGAGTTCATCACTCCCTCTGAAATAGCAGTCCTCAAGGCGGCCAATTCCGTATCCGACTATAATCTTCTCCATATCTGCGGTTACATGGGCTGCCATAATGATCTCACCTGGTATAAAGACTATCCTTTCAAAGCAGTCAACTGGGCTGTTGCCTTTGAAGGAATGCCGCTGGAAAAGGGTGAGGAAATATTTGATCACAAATGCGTAATCGGCGGCTTTGATAACAATCCGGAAGGCCTCCTCTACTCCGGCACAAAAGAAGAAGTGGAAAAAGAAACAGGCCGCATCCTCTCTGCTGCCGGCACCAGAGGAGTCATTCTGGGCGCAGACTGCACCGTGCCGAAAGACATCGATCCCGAGCGGTTCAACTGGGTCAGGGACGCAGCGGCGAAATTCGGGAAATAAGGCATGAGCCGTTAGCCTTTAGCCGCTAGCAGTTAGCCGTTAGCCGTTAGCCGACAGTTTTCCGATCACGGTTTGCAGTGAACTTTGCATTCATTCGGCTTTTACAACTGAAGTCAATAAAAAGGACATCTCTCATGGGATGTCCTTTTTGTATGCCGGGCAAGAAATACCCTGAGCTGCAGAGTGTACCCATTTCGCAAAATATAAACTAGCGGGGCCGCCTTCAAGGACCACAATCAGGGCAAATGTCCCTAACCATTCCTGCCTGAAATCTCGCTAATATAAAATGGCGCCCCTTCCTATCCAAGGGCGCCACCTTCACGAAGAACGAACAACGAATAACGAAGAACGATTCAGGACTAATACCCCTATCCATTCCCGCCTGAAATTCCACTACATACGAAATGGCGCCCTTTATTATCCAAGGGCGCCACCTTCACGAAGAACGAATCACGAATCTTGCTGATGGGATTACTCAATCCCGCCGTGGTGAGGCTGACTCACGAAAACCGTAACTGGCTCAGTCCATACCGGGCGATGCATGTCTCTACTCATCCCCATTCATCCGTTTGATTTCCGCCAGCAGGTCTTCCGCTTCGGAAAGGGCATCTTTTTCCCTTCCCTCATTGTGTTTGAAAGTGATATCGATGGCCATGCCTTCGTAAATATCTTCGAACCAGTCTGCCGGAAGGATGATGGTTTCTTCATCATCCGTCATGAGGACCGCTTTATCTTCTTCAATTCGGTCTACAATGGTTTCCTTTTTCATTACTTTCTCTCCTTCTTGATCGAGTACTTCGTACCATCGGTGGTGAGGGTCACGGTCCCGTCCCGGTCAGTGCGGTAAATCGTAACTTTTGCCTTTTCCAGTTTCTGGAGGGTCGGTTTATGGGGATGACCATAGTCATTGCCCTGGGCGCAGGAAATGAAAGCTTCTTTCGGAGCGACTGCCTTCAGCCATTCCGGAGACGTACTGGTGCGGCTGCCATGATGACCTGCTTTGAGGACGTCACTCTTGAAGGTGCCGCCTTTCTTAAGGATGGAGGCTTCTTCTTCCTTTTCCGCATCTCCCGTAAACATCATGGAGAATTTGCCGTAAGTCAGGCGCCCTACGATGGAATTGTTATTGAAATCGGAATTTCCCTTCTGGTCTTTGATTTTCTTGACCGGGCCGAGGACTTTGAACTTCACGCCGTCAAAGAAAGTGAGATCGTCGCCGGCTTTCAGGGTCTTGTAGGGAATCTTTTTCGATTTGATCATGGTGAGGTAGTTCTTGTAGGTTCCCGTTCCTGCAGGCATACCGTCATCATAGAGGGCATCGACTTTGAAATTTTTGAAAACCGCATTCATGCCGCCCATATGGTCTGCATGGGGATGGGTAATAATGACTTTGGAAAGTTCCTTCACCTTATATTTCTGAAGGAGCCGGGTCAGTGCTTCCCGGTGTTCCACGTCGCCGGAATCGATGAGGACGAATTTCCCATCTTTCTCCAGCAGGAACGCATCCCCCTGACCGATATCCAGCATACGGATCTTAAGGCTTCCCTTGCTTTCAGAAGCCGTAGTTTTTGCCTTTTCCGAAGAAGAAGCTCCGCCGGAGGCTCCCCCGCAGCCTGCCAGGGCAAAGCCCAGGGAAATAGAAAGAATGAGGGTCATCAGAAGGCGGATGACTTTTTTGATGGAATTCATAGATTACTCCTTTCCTTCCAAATCATGATTGCAGATCTTTTCGCGGGCCGCCGGAATCATTTCTGCCAGTTCACTGGCCCGGTAACCTGCTTCTGTTTTCATCCAGAGCAGGTCTCCCGCATAGCCATGAAGATAAACGCCTGCCACGGCAGCTTCCCAGAGTTTCATTCCCTGTCCGTAAAGAGCAGCAATGATACCGGTCAGCGTATCTCCCATACCTCCCGTGGCCATCCCAGGATTTCCGGAAGTGTTGACGAATGCCCATCCATCAGGCATGGCACTCACCGTGGGAGCCCCTTTGAGGACTAAAGCTGCATGATGATTTACGGCATACCGGATGGCCTCATCAATGCGCCTTTCTTCGACTTTTCCTGCAGAAAGGCCGGTAAGGTGGGCAAATTCTCCCACATGGGGCGTGAGGATATAAAATCCCGGGCAGTCTTTCAGTTCTATATTTCTTTCTTTTAAAGCAAAAATCGCATCCGCATCGATCACCATGGGTTTATCCCAGGACTTCACCATTTTCTCCACGAAGTCCATGGTCTCCGGAGAACGGGAAAGGCCGGGGCCGATGGCAATGATATCATAAGCTTTTGCCTTTTCCAGCGCTTCTTCTGCATTGTCTCCCGTGAAATGATCCTGCTCCGGCTTACCGATGGAGGAAACCATGAGTTCAGGAATCTGGCAGGCCAGGACTTTGGCCGCTTTTTCGATCGTCACGATAGCCACTTTTCCGGCTCCCGCATAAAGAGCTCCCTGCCCGGAGAGGAGGGCTGCCCCTTCCATACCCGCTGAGCCTGCAAAAATGCCGATGAATCCGTTCGTTCCCTTGTGGGCGATGGGAAGGCGGCAGGGAAACATGCGGGCTATTTCTTCTTCCTCCACCAGATTCACAGGAAATTCCGATCTCGCCCTGTCCGGAATGCCGATGGGCGAACAGAGGACTTCCCCGGTCTCAAAGGTTCCGGGCCAGAGCATTTCGCCCCGTTTGATGGAACCCAGGGCAATCGTATAATCGGCCCGCACACAATCACTGTCTATCGGGCACTCTCCGGTATCAGCATTCATTCCGCTTGGGATATCCACGGAAATGACCGTCTTTCTGTCATCCGCATTGATCTGCCAGATGATGTCTGCCTTTTCCCCGGTCACGCCTTTGGTCAGTCCCGTGCCAATGAGGGCATCAATGATGATATCCGCCTTTTCGATATCGTATTCCGCTTCTTTAGCCGTTTTGATATGAAGGATGTGCATCCCCATTTTTTCAATCACCTGGAGATACATTTTCGAAGACTCGCTCATGTGTTCTTCATTTCCTATGATAAGGACCGTCACCAGAGCTCCTTCATTCTCGGCATACCGGGCAGCCACGAATCCGTCGCCCCCGTTATTTCCCGTGCCACAGACGATGGTGACCAGCTTGCCTTTCCAGCTCAATCGTTTCTTCATCAATTCGATGACGGAGCGGCCCGCATTCTCCATGAGTACCGCTTCAGGAAGGCCGTATTCCTCCATGGCCTTCCGGTCCAGTTTCCTTGATTCCTCAGTCGTTGTGAGAATCAATCTTTTCGCCTCCCATCACCACTACGGCAATGGCCATATTGTCTTCGTGGGAAATAGAAATAGACATTTCCTTTATGCCCAGCTCTTTGGCCCTCTTCTCAAAAGTTCCCTTCAGATGGAGCACCGGCGCACCCCATTTCGTCCAGGTCACATAGGCATCCTGCCAGGCAGAGCCGAAAATCCCGATGCCCATGGCCTTTCCGGCGGCCTCCCGGGCACCCCAGAGGGCTGCATAGGACTCCGCCCTTTTCTTTCCCTTCTTCTCACAGTGGGCGATTTCCTCCGGCGTAAAAATCTTTTCCACCCGGGCCGGAAACTTCTCCAGAATCCGCTCCCACCGGTCGATCTTTACAAGGTCTACACCGACGTACATAACCTCCCTCCTCTCTTCTATCCCTAATTTTACAGGAACGGGAGTTTTGGTGCAATGGGAAAGAAAGTGTTTCAAAGCGATAAGTGCAAAGCTGTGAATGGTAAGTGAAGGATATGGGGCCCTACAATAATTACACAACATGTTGAACTGCCGATAATTATAAAGTTATCAGTTATCAGTTTATAGTTATCAGTGAAGGAGGCCCGCAACAAATTGAATGGCGGGCCATTTTTAACCATCATTCTCATTGAAAATGGATATATTTTATAAAAAAGCCGCCTCTTCTATTTAAAGGCGGCCACCATCACTGAGAACTGATAACTCATAACTGATAACTATATTGCCATGTGTCTTTAAAGTCAGTTTATCCATTTTTGTACACTCTCAAGTTTTACCCACCCTGGCCGACAAACTGATTAAATTATTCTCCTTCACGAGCCACGAATCACGATTAACTTTAACGGCTTTCCCGGATGAGCAGGCACGTCCCCGGGCCAAAAAATTTCCTTCAAAACTCTTCTTGCTATCCCATTGGAAATATGATAGAATGTCATGGTATGAATAATGCAGACGGGAGGTGAATCCATTGCCACAGATTAAAGCTAATATGAAAAGCATGAGACAGGACGCTGCTAAAAGAGCTGTCAACGCTGCTGTAAAGTCCAGAATTCATGGTGCTGTTAAAAAAGCTGTAGCTGCTGCTACTACTGAAAATAAAGACGAAGCTTTCCGCGCCGCTGTAAGCATCATCGATACTGCTGCTCAGAAGGGCGTCATTCATAAGAATGCTGCTGCTCGCAAGAAATCCCGTCTGAACGCAAACGTAAACGCTGCCATCGCTAAAGCCAAAGCTGCAGAAGCCAAAGAAAAGGCTGAAGAAGCTAAGGAAGAAGCAAAGGAAGCTTACAAGGAAAAGATGGAAGAAAAGGCTTAATTGTCCTGAAAAGAGAACTGCCGCGATTTTTCGCAGCAGTTTTTTTATTGCCTGAAATAGTTATCAGTTATCAGTTCGCAGTTATCAGTTGAAACGAAACTCCGTGATGAAGCCGAAGAACCTTCGGAAAAAGTATTTCACAAATAAAAAATAGCGCCCTCTATTACTTCAAAGGGCGCCACCTTCACGAATCACGAGCCACGAACCACGATGATCTCGAATGACCCTATCCATTCCCGTCCCCAAAATTTCACCAATAAAAATGGCGCCCCATTACTTCAAAGGGCGCCGCCTTCACGAATCACGGTCCACAGTCCACGGACCACGATCCGCAAAAATGCCTCTTTCCATCCCGGGCTAAAATTTCATCAATATAAAATGGCGCCCCTTTTACCTCAAAGGGCGCCACCTTCACGAATCACGAAGCACGAGCCACGAATCACAATTCGTACCTTATGACTCTATCCAGGAATCATTCCATTGTCTAAGAGACCTCACTCCGCCAGCTCCAGGACTTTATCCAGATCCGCCTTCCTGAAAGACGGGGTTTCCGGCTTTTCCTTCAGCATGGCAAGAGCAATTGAAAGTTCTGCTCCCACGCCGGTGACGAGGCCGTTTTCAGCGATATCGAATTTCGGCGTATGATGAGGGCTTCCGCTCCCCACTTCGGGGTCATAAATGCCGGTAAACATGAGGATTCCGGGGATCACCGATTCCGTCATGGCATAGGTCTCGCTGGCCATCCACATGGGGCAGTCTTTGTCCAGGGCTTCTTCGCCCAGGTTTTCAGTGACCGCCTTCCTGGCCAGGTCTATGCATTCCTTTGTGTTCACCGCGGCGGGATAGAACTGGTTATCAATGATTTCCACCCGGCAGCCATGAAGCTTTGCCGTATGGTTCACCACGTCCAGGAACATATCCCGGAACGCCAGACCGTCTTCATTTTTCGTGAAACGGGCAGAACCGCCGAAGAAAAGGTCGTCCGGGATGATATTGCACTGCTTTCCTGCCTGCACGGTACCAAAGGAATAGGTGAAGCTTTCGTCCGGCGCCGCCATCCGCATGCGGAAAGCCCGCACTTCATCGGCAATGGAAATAAAGCATTCAATGGGGCTCACTGCCATATCGGGGCGGGACCCGTGACCGCTCTTTCCATAGAGTTTGACGCTGAAGAAATAAGCTCCCGCCATGGCCGTATCATAGAGAAGGCCCACCTTTCCCGCCGGGAGACTCCACATGACGTGGGTGGCAAAACAGGTATCCACATGAATTTTATGATCCCTCAAATACCGGAGCAGATGACCGCAGCCCCGTTCCCCGATTTCCTCGGCCTCTTCAAACATGAGGATGACTTTCCCTTCAAACTCATCCCTGTGGGCCGAAAGGATTTTGGCCGTGGTGAGAAGCATGGCAATATGACCATCATGGCCGCAGGCATGCATGACGCCGTCATTCTTCGAGCAGGCTGCTTTTTTCTTTGACAGATTGACCGGATCCTCCTGGATCGGAAGGGCATCGATATCTGCCCGGAGCAGAATCGTCCAGCCCGGTTTGCCGCTGTCGATGAAACCAAAGATACCGCCCCTCGGCACCCTTACCGTTTCGATCCCCTCTTTGTGCAGGAAATTTTCAATAAAATCCATGGTTTGGAACTCCTGCTGCGAAAGCTCCGGATTTTCATGGAAATGACGACGGAGACCGATGACCGTGTCCCTTTCCTTTTCTGCCAGTTCTTTGATATTCATATAAAAACCCCCTCATTGATGAATTATTGATCCTCTTCATCCCGGCGGTGACGCCAGACATAGAAAGCGGAAAGGATAAAAGCCGCTGCCACGATCACCGTGGCACAGAGCGTCATGAAATCATGATGCTCATGGAGCCGGTAAAAACTGAATACCGTCATGATGCCCAGAAGGCAGAGTTTCACATACATGCCATCATCTCCCATTTATTTCCATCATAACACAGGATGGAAACAATTGACGATTCCACTCCCCTATGCTAATATAAATGTGTTCCCATGCCGGAGTGGCGGAATGGCAGACGCACCAGACTCAAAATCTGGCGATAGCAATATCGTGCGGGTTCAAGTCCCGCCTCCGGCACCAACTGATATCTTCGGATATCAGTTTTTTATTTCAGAATATAAAAAGCCATGAAAAAATCGTCATTTCTTCATGGCTTTTTTAAATTATGAAATACCGGAGTTCTTGAACCCTTACCGCTATTTTAGCACGAGTCAGGAGGAGTATCAATCATTAGACCAGCGGTCCCGCCTTTTTCATGACAATCTCCGGATTATCAATTTGAAGAAAATGGAAATTTCCTGTAAAATAAGTCACAAGAAACATTTGAACCAAAGGAGGCCTGTCCATGGAAAATAAAATCAACTACGTTCATATCCCACGCAGCAGTCATGAAAAGCTGAGTTCCGTCAAAGACTTCGGAATAGAGGCTGCGGAGAAGGCGCGGAATTTCCATCGTACTTTTCCTGAATACGCCATGACGCCCCTGGCGGATCTGAAGAATCTGGCCAGGGCGCTGGGACTTGCTTCCATTCATGTGAAGGATGAAAGCTATCGCTTCGGTCTCAATGCGTTCAAAGTACTGGGCGGAAGCTATGCCCTTGGAAGTTACATCGCAGAAAAGCTGGGCATGGATATTTCCTCTCTCCCCTATGAAAAAATGGTGAGTCCGGAAATACGGGAAAAGCTGGGCGAAATCACTTTCGTCACCGCTACTGACGGCAATCACGGGCGGGGCATTGCATGGACAGCAAACCGCCTTCATCAAAAGGCAGTGGTTTACATGCCAAAAGGAAGTTCACCGGAAAGATTACGAAATATTCAAACATTGGGCGCAGAAGCTTCCATTACAGATATGAACTATGATGAGGCCGTGGACTTTGCCCGCTCCCAGGGAGAAAAACAGGGATGGATCATGGTGCAGGATACAGCCTGGGAAGGGTATGAAACTATCCCCCGCACGATCATGCAGGGATATACCACCATGGCATTAGAGGCGGCAGAACAGCTTCATGGCGAAAAACCTACCCATATTTTCCTACAGGCCGGGGTCGGTGCCATGTCCGGTGCCATAACGGGATTTTTTACCGATTTATACGGGGAAGAAAACCGTCCGGTCATCACTATCGTAGAACCGGATCAGGCAGACTGCCTCTACCATACAGCTCTTGCCAATGACGGGAAACTCCATACGGTGACCGGCCCCATGCATTCCATTATGGCAGGCCTCTGCTGCGGAGTCCCCTGTACCCTGGGCTGGGATATTCTCAGGGATCACGCAGATAATTTTATTTCCATGCCCGATACAATCGCAGCCAAAGGCATGCGGATCCTGGGAAATCCAGTGGGAAATGACCCCAGAGTGATTTCCGGCGAAAGCGGAGCTTCTACTTTGGGCTTTCTGGCACAGGTCATGACGGACGAAAAGCTTTCCGATTTGAAGAAAACCATGGGCCTTGATGAAAATTCCAGAGTCCTCCTCTTCTCCACCGAAGGCGATACGGACAGGGAAAATTACAGAAGGATCGTGTGGGACGGACTGTATCCGAGCTTCTGAAGACAAATAAATATTTATCCTATGATTGAAATTCGTGAATCACTGGCCAATGCACTTATTCACCAGGATTTAACAATGACTGGCATGGGACCTGTCATTGAAATTTTCAAAAATCGTATTGAAATAACAAATCCGAGAGTTCCCTTAATAGACATTGACAGGATCATTGATAACCCTCCTAAATCCCGCAATGAACAGATGGCTTCTTTGATGAGGCGTTTTGGGATATGCGAAGAATTGGGGACCGGTTGGGATAAAATTGCCGTTTCCTGCGAATCATTATTGCTTCCCGCTCCCAAAATAGAAATATATGACCAAAACACAAAAGTTACTATATTTTCAGAGATTCCTTACAGAGACATTCCTTATGAAGATCGTCTGTGGGCATGTTATCTCCATGCCTGCATTAAGTATGTTGAGGGGAAACAATTGACCAATCAATCACTTCGCAGCCGTTTTGGCTTAAAAGATTCTTCATCCGGAGTAATTTCCAGACTGATTAAAGATGCTGTGAGTAAAGGCCTTATTAAGCCCCTTGACCCCGATACGGCGCCGCGATATATGTCTTATATACCCGTCTGGGCTTGAGTTTAACTTGCCTGTAACCTGCTTTTGAATAACTTTTTGCATTCATTTTCTTTTAAAACCCCGCTTTCCTCGAAGGTTCCAGGTATAAATCCTAAAATTTTTAACTTGCCTGTAACTTGCTTTTCTTCACTTTTACCCACGTGAAAATTGGCACTGATAAGTTCTTCTATCAGATATTCCGGCATAAAACAGCCAAAAGATTTAACTTGCCTGTAACTTGCTTTTCCCAAATTAAGATTCTTAAATTGATTCATTTTTGGCATAATTAAAAGAGACACCTTACGATGCAAGATGTCTCTTTTATAATTCTGATTCTAATCAGTCTTCAATGCCGACGAATTTATAATCCTTATCTTCCACAGCTTTTTTGATTTCAGCTTCTGGAACGGCTTTGACCATGGTACACTGCAGTTCCTGTTACATGGGATACTTCTGCTTTTTCTACTCCATCGAGAGCTTCTAAGGCTTTTTTGACTGCCATTTCGCAGTGGTTGCTGTATTCCTTCCTTTTTACTGTTTTTACTGCAGAATAAAAAGAGGTACCCGGCATGGATACCTCTTCATTCCTGTTAATCACGCTTCTACACCGACGAATTTATAATCTTTATCTTCCACAGCTTTCTTGATTTCTGCTTCCGGAACGGCTTTGACCATAGTAAGGACTGCAGTACCGGTTACATGAGATACTTCAGCTTTTTCTACTCCGTCGAGAGCTTCTAAGGCTTTCTTGACTGCCATTTCGCAGTGATTACACATCATTCCTTCGATTTTTACTGTTTCTTTCATTTCTTTTTCCTCCTTTGGAAATACAATTTCTTTATATTCATAATCCGCTTTGGCCAGGGCTTCTCTGATTTTGGCCTCGTCGGGTTGTGAGCTGTAAGCAATCTCGGCCGTGCCTTTCGTATGATCGGCACGGGCACTTTCTATGAAGGGCAGGGCTTCGAGGGCTTTTTTGACGTGACGTTCACAATTTTCGCACATCATGCCTTCGATCATGACTGTGGCCTCACCGGTTTGGTCGTCTTTCGTTTTTTCCTGTTCCATGCCTTGATAGCCATAGTCAGCTGCTTCCACGGCTTTTTTCATGGCTTTTTCATCGGGCTCACCCCGAAGGGTGATCCTGGCTTTTCCTGTATGGAAATCAGCTTTTGCGCTCTCGATGAATGGCAGGGCTTCCAGAGCCTTTTTGATGTGGCGTTCACAGTTTTCGCACATCATGCCTTCGATCATGACTGTGGCCTCTTTCGGTTCAGCTTTTTCTTCCATCTTTTTGGGAGAAGGAGACGGTTCCGGCCGGACCAGCGGCTTTTTTCCGGGAGAAAGATCGGGGAGATCGGCCAATTTCTTCTTTTTATCGTGTTTTGTGCTATGGAGATTGAAAAGGTTAAGCCGGAGGGCATTCATGCAGACGGTGAAACTGGAGAGGGACATGGCAGCAGCGCCCCACATGGGGTTCATCTGGACACCAGGATACAGACCTGCTGCCAGAGGAATCAGAAGCACGTTGTAGGCGAAGGCCCAGAAAAGGTTTTCATGGATATTTCTTAAAACCTGACGGGAGAGGCGGACTGCTGCGGACACGTCGGTGAGTTTTGAATTCATGAGGACAATATCTGCCGAATCGATGGCTACATCTGTCCCGGCGCCGATGGCAATTCCCGTATCAGCCCGGGTCAGGGCGGGAGCGTCATTAATTCCGTCCCCCACCATGATGACTTTGCCATATTTCTGCAGCTTTTCGACGACTTTTTCTTTGCCTTCCGGGAGAACGCCTGACACCACCCGGTTTACTCCTGCCTTTTGGGCGATGGCCCGGGCCGTCCTTTCATTGTCTCCCGTCAGCATGATGACCCGGATCCCCATATGGTGAAGTTCGGAGATGGCCTGGGCTGATTCTTTTTTAATGACGTCTGCCACGGCGATGAAGCCCAGCAGTTTTCCTTCTTTTTCAAAAAAGAGAGGGGTCTTGCCCTCGCCTGCGAGAGTCTCTGCTTTTTCTTTCAGCCCGGAAATATCCGTTAAGGTGGAAATATAATCCAGAGAGCCTCCGTGGATTGTTTTTCCTTCATAAGTCCCCATCAGTCCGTGGCCCGCCAGGATCTGGAAATTCTCCAGTGGAAGATCATTGACTTTCCCTTCGCCGTATTTCACGACGGCTCTTGCCAGGGGATGTTCTGATTTCATTTCCAGTGAGTAAGCTGCCTCGAGAAGTTCTTTTTCGGAAACAGTTCCAAAAGGAACCACATCGGTGACTTCCGGCTTTCCTTCCGTAATGGTTCCCGTCTTGTCCATGACTGCGATTTTTGCTTTTCCTGCGCTTTCGAGGGCTTCACTGGTTTTGAAAAGGATGCCGTTCTTTGCGCCCATCCCGTTTCCTACCATAATGGCCACCGGAGTCGCCAGGCCCAGGGCGCAGGGACAGGAAATGACGAGGACACAGATTGCATATTCCAAAGCTTTCCCCGCCGACGCGCCAAGGATGAGCCATATGATGAATACGATGATGGAAATCCCGATGACGGCAGGCACGAAAACGCCGGATACTTTGTCCGCAATCCGCGCAATGGGAGCTTTTGTAGCTGCCGCATCGCTGACAAGCCGGATGATCTGGGCAAAAGTCGTATCTTCTCCGACTCTTTTCGCTTTCGCGCGGATATAGCCATTCGTATTGATGGAAGCGGCAGAGATCATATCTCCCGGCTTCTTGTCCACGGGGACAGACTCACCGGTCAGGGCTGATTCATCTAAAGCGCTTTCGCCTTCCAGAATCTCCCCGTCCACCGGGATGGATTCCCCCGGTTTCACGATGAAAATGTCATCGATTCGTACTTCTCCAATGGGGACGGTTTCCGTATTTCTATTTCTTTCCACTACCGCCGTTTTCGGGGCCATTTTCATGAGGCTCTTCAAAGCGTCCGTGGTGCGGCCTTTGGAAATCGATTCCAGGAGCTTTCCTACCGTGATGAGGGCAGGAATCATGGCAGCGGACTCAAAGTAGAGCTGATCATGGAAAAGGGGCATGATCGCCATAGATCCTGCGCCTTCCGTGATGAGGATGGTCATTTTATAAAATACATAAAGAGACCAGAGGAAGGAAACCGACGACCCCAGGGCGACGAGGGCATCCATATTCGGCGCTCCGCCGAAAAGGGAACGGAAACCGGACGTGAAGAAGGCGCGATTGATGAACATGACGATGGCAGCAAGGATCATTTCCGTCAGCGTCATGCCCAGATGGTTGTGATTCAGGAATCCCGGCACCGGAAGGCCCAGCATGTTATGACCCATGGTGAGGTACATGAGAATCGCAAGAAACAGGATGGACCAGAGGAGACGGCGCTTCAGTTTCGGCGTTTCATGATCTTTCAGTGCTTCTTCCTCTGCTTTGAGCCTTGAGAAATTTTCTTTTGCTTCCCCGCCCATGGGCTTTGCCCCGTATCCTGCCTTTTCCACGGCAGAAATGATAGCGGAAGCCGGTGCAGACCCGCTGACGGACATGGAATTGGTCAAAAGGGAAACATTCACACTGTCTACCCCTTTTACCTTTGAAACCGCTTTTTCCACATGGGCCTGACAGGCCGCACAGGTCATACCGGTCACGATGTACTGGCATTTTTCTTTGTCGGACAAGATGTTCACCTCGATGTATGATGATGATGGGTAATTACAGGATTTGAATAACCGGGTCATGAAAACTTTTGAATCGAGCGTATCGGGGATATCGGGACTGCCGGGAGTATCGGGCTGGTGGCGGCGCAGCAGTAAAAAGCGCCGCCCTTTTATATTTCCAATCATTCATATCCCGCTATCAGGAAAAAATTCCCCTTCCCGGAGCCCCATCGATCCCATGGGTTTCCACAGGAAATCCACCTTCCCGCCATCCGCAATCCGAATTCCGCAATTCGAAAAGCACTGATACTGCAGAACCATAAGAAAAGGAAAGAGGGAGCTACTTCATGACTTTCTGCAGCATGGCGCAGAGTTCATCCACTTTGTCTTCTTTCCCCTCGCGGATATCTTCTGTCACGCAGCCCCGGATGTGGGCGGCCAGCAGTAATTTATTGAAGGAGTTGAGGGCATTGGTGACGGCAGAGACCTGCATCACGATATCCGGGCAGTAGGCATCGTTTTCCACCATTTTCTCAATCCCCCGGATCTGTCCTTCCACCGTTTTCAGCCGGGTGAGAAGCTTCGTCCTTTCCCGCTCCGTCCTTTCCGTATGACGGCAGCAGCCATTTTCCATATCCATATTCATTTTTAAACTCCACTCCAATTGAAAATCTATTTCATTTACGATCATAATACTACACCCCCCTGGGGTCTCCTGTCAAGAAATATTTTAATCTTTTTCTTATACTAAACAAAAATCAGTAGAATAGTTATCAGTTTGCAGTTCTTAGTAATCAGTGAAGGATGGCCAGATCGTAATGCCGCTTCCAAAATATAATTAAGAATTTTCTCCGGGACCAATAAAAATGGTCCGCTTCCAATCTGATGCGGACCCACATATACTGAGAACTATGAACTGATAACTGATCACTTTTTCACTAACTGCTAACGGCTAAAGGCTAAAGGCTAATCACTTACTCACCGCTATTTCCTTCACTCTCTCCATATTCCCCCCATCTGTCTGGTTCCAGGTGATGGGGGTCAGGGTCGGATAGCCCCGGTGATACCAGAAGACGTCCGTATCGGGAGCTGCATCGGGGAGCATTCTCCCTGAAATCCAGTACCCCGGCTGGCCGGAGGGATCTTTGATTTCCCGGATGGCATTGTCATAGCGCTGAATGCCCAGGCGGGCAACTTTCAGATTTTCCCAGGTCAGGTCCATGCCGTCTTTAGGCATATTCAGGTTGAGGCAGCCTTTGTATTTTTCTTCCACGAAGTATTTCCGGATCACTTCAAAGGCAAAGGAAGCCGCCCTTTCCAGGTATTCCCCTTCTCCTGCCGGTTCCGCGGAAAGGGCAATGGAAGGAATCCCCAGCAGGTCCCCTTCGATGGCCCCTGCCATGGTACCGCTGTAAACAGAGTCGCTGCCCGAATTATTTCCATTATTGATGCCCGAAACGATAAGGTCCGGCCTGTCGTCTTTCAGCCAGTATTCCAGGGCCAGCTTGCAGCAGTCCGCCGTGGTGCCGTTGCAGGAAAGGACTTCCATATTTTCCCCGTAACTTTCCTTCTTCCACAAATGAAGATAGGTCCTTAGGGACAGGGAAGAAGAGCAGGAAGACCGGCCCTGGTTCGGCGCGATCACTGTCACTTTACCGAGAGCGGTCAGCCTTTTCGCAATGGCAATGAGCCCCGGCGCTTCGAAACCGTCGTCGTTGGTGAGAAAGATTTTCATCATTTTACCTCGTTTATTGTTTCATTCAGCAATTCGAAAGAGGAATTGGGGATTAGGGATTGGGGATTGGGGGCGGTGGCGCGCGTCAGTAGAAAGCGCGCCTTCATATATATTTTCCCTCATTCGGTCCCTGGAACGTTCATTTATAGAAATATTGTACCATAGCCTTAAAGTCTGCTCTATTGAAATTCTTCCAGGCTTTGGTACAAAGTCAGAAAATATTAAAATGGGCGCCCTATGACTTTGGCGCCCACCTCCACTTACCAATATTCTCAAATGCTAACCGCTAACGGCTAAAGGCTAACTGCTAAAAGCCAAATCACTTTTCACTCTTGAGAGCATATTCCCCATAGAAGGACCGTTCTGCAGGGCCTGTCATGAAGACGTGGCCGGATTCCTGATCCCAGAGGAGATGAAGTGTCCCGCCATCCAGGATAACGTCAGCTTCCCGGTCCACCAATCCATTCAGGGTGGCCGCCACAATGGTTGCACAAGTTCCTGTCCCGCAGGCCATGGTAACTCCGGTGCCCCGTTCCCAGACTCTCATGCGGAGATGATGATCATCTTTCTTTTCCACGAATTCCACATTCGTCTTTTTGGGGAAAATGTCATCCGTCTCGATTTCCGGGCCATCCCGGTAAGGGTCGATTTCTTCGATATGAGGCACGAAAATGACGCAATGGGGATTTCCCATGGATACGCAGGTGATGTCGTAGTCCTTATGCTGTCTGGCGCTTTCAAAATGTTCATGAATAACCGATTCTTCGTCCTTCTTCACGGGGATTTCCTTCGGTGCAAGGTGCGGAAGGCCCATGTCCACTTTTACCCTTCCGTCGGGAAGGATTTCGGGGATGATGATGCCCGCCCCGGTCTCCACGGTCATTTTATCTTTCTTCACAAGGCCCAGGGATTTGACCCACTTGGCAAAGCATCGAATACCGTTGCCGCACATTTCTCCTTCGCTGGCATCGTTATTGAACATGCGCATGCGGATATCCGCCTTGTCCGAAGGCAGGCAAAAAATGATTCCGTCACTCCCTACGCCGAAATGCCTGTCACAGATGGTTTCGCATTCGGCAAGCACGTCATCCACCGATTCTTCAAAGCCGTTCACGAAAATATAATCGTTGCCGCAGCCCTGCCATTTTTCAAATTTCATATCTTTGCTCCTTTCGAAGTCATTTCCATAATGATTATTTATTTTATCATTGAAAAATATGAATGTAAATGGAAATCATGAAATCCCTGCCGGTGTGCTGAAAAGGTAAGATCCACGGAAATCCTCTTCCCTTTGAAAGTTTAACAAAATTCTAATGATACAAAATGAAATTTTTTCTACTATATCTATAGGAGAGCAAAAAGAACGAGGCCTCGAGCCAGGCTCCATCCGATCCGCCAGGCGCCCATGAAATTTCAGGCGGACCCGGAGCCGCGCCCACGTGTTCCGATTGCTTTCCATCCTCGAGGAATATCAAGTTTCCTATATTGTTAAAAAACGAAATACTCCCCTGCGAAACGATTCAGAAACGGCCACCTCGCTGCATACCAGGTCACGGGAAGCATATCCCAATGCGGGAATGACTGCTGCCGGATTGACAGGTAAGACCGAAACTCCGGAAATCGAACGATTCATCGCAGGGGAGAATTTGGCTGCCCAAAAACCCTTCGCCCTACGGCGAGGGGCTTTTGACTTTCACAGGAACACCCTGTGCAGGCACATACCGGCATCCGGAGGAAATATTTGAAATCGCTGTGGGGCTTATTCTTTTATTTCCATGGAAATATCCTGTATAATAAGAGCAAGAGGTGATGGCTTATGGCAAAATTGACAGTGAAAGTAGACAAAGGCACGCTGAAAGAGGCAAAGAAACTTTTTGACGAGCTGGGGCTGGACACGGATACGGCGATCAATCTTTTCCTCCATCAGTGCGTGATTCAGGAGCGGATTCCCTTCATGTTGGGCATGCCGGACCCGGGGGATATGCCCATTCCTGACGTGGATACGCTGAACCGCTGGAGCAGGGAAGCCTTAGAGGAAATGGATGAAGACCCCGAATACCAGGCCTGGCTGAAGAAGATGGGCATGGACAAGGATGGAAATCCGCTGCCCGTCGAAGAAATACCCAACGAAGCCTCGGAAAAAGATGATTCGGAAGAGGAAATCTGATTTTTGAAAGAGGAAGGAAATATGAGCGATCAGGATCAGAAAGTCATTTCCTTTACCCATGCCAGAGACCGGCTCAGAGGCACCTCCACAAAGGAAATTGTGGAATGGCTGGAGTCTGGATTTGATGACATCTCCGAGAAAACAGATCACAATATCCGGGCTCATTACCTGCAGAGACAGTTCCATGTAGAAGGAAAAGAGCTGAAGGATGAGCACTCCGATGGGCGCCCCAGGGGCATCCGGGTCTACGGGCAGAATCACGGAAAGGACGAATAGTTTTTAATCATACAGGCACAGGCTCTGAACTATGTGAAGCCGTTAGCCTTTAGCCGTTAGCAGTTAGAGTTCAGTTCAATTATCCTTTTAAGCAATAATAATCTCTTAAATTTCATTTCAAAAAATGGCGTTCCCACAAGGGAGCGCCATTTTGATTGTCTGCCCGACTAACTGCTAACGGCTATTTCACCCCACTGCCCTTCCCGCTTTATGGAAAAGTGATTTCACTCCGCTGACCACGCTCCGGAAGGAGTGGCGTTCGAAGAAGAGGAAAATCATGGGGAGTACGAGAAGGGTGAAAATCGTGGAGGTGAGAAGGCCCCCGATGATGACCCAGGCCATGGAAGACCGCGTTTCTGCCCCTGCCGTCACGGCCAGGGCAGTAGGCGTCATCCCTACAATCATGGTGAAAGTGGTCATGAGGATCGGGCGAAGTCTTGCTTTGCCTGCTTCGATGACTGCCGTTTTCGGGTCCAGCCCGTCCCGGTGCATGAGGGTCAGGGTATAGTCCAGAAGAAGGGTACCATTCTTGGCCACCACGCCATCCATGACGATGATGCCAATCATGGAGTAAATATTGATGGTCTGGTTCATGAGGAAAAGGAAGAAAAGGGAACCGATGAGGCCAAAGGGCAGCGAGAACATGCGGATGAAGGAGGTCTTCACCGATTCATAGAGGGCGGAAAGAATCATGTATACGAGAATCATGCCCATGAGGAGGGCTCCCAGGAGTTCGGTAAAGCTTTCATTCATACTGTCCGCCTGGCCGGAGAAGCGGAAAGACACGGTCTTCGGCAGGTTTGCCTTGTTCAGGTCATTCGTCACTTCCTGAATGACCTGGGAAAGGGGCCGGTTCCCAGGATTACCGCCGATGATGATGGACCGCTGTTTATCGGTACGGTTGATGGTGATTGGTCCCAGTTCGTCCACCACTTTTGCCACGTCGGAAATATGGACGATGCCCTTTTTCGACTGCAGCGGAATGGCTTCGACGTCAGAATTGCTGAAAGACTGGCCGCCGGTAAAATAGACGTTGATATCCGTATCGTTGCCATCGTTCAGCACGTCGTTTGGAAGCACTCCCGCCCCGCTGCCGCTGATGGTATCGGAAATGGTATCATAAATATCCCCTACGCCGACGCCATAATATTTCAGTTTTTCCCTGTCCGGAATGATGGAAAGTTCAGGGAGCCCTTCCTGATAGGTGGAACTCACGTCGGTGACCCCGTAGGGCCCCTCTTTGATGAGGTCCTGGGCTATGTAGGATGCATGGATGAGATCCTGCATATTATTTCCGCGAAGTTCCAGACGGAAGGCGCCGCCCCCCTGTCCGATGCCTCCCCCGGAAGTACCGGAGACAGAGGCCTGGTCCTCCTTGACCCGAAGTTCGCCGTCCCCGATATTCTTCACAATCCAGTCACGGAGCTCGTTGGTGACCTGCCAGATGGAGCGGGAACGATCCTGTTTCTTTTCCATGGAAACATAGATACGGCTGTTGTTCACTCCCGTGCCCCCGCCTACCATGGCCATGTAGTTTTTCACTTCCGGCACATTTTTCAGGTAATTTTCAAGCTGGCTGGTAACCTTGTCCGTTCGTTCGACGCTGGCATCCGTGGACAGGCGGACGAAAATATTGAAACCGCTTTCATCGGTCCTCGGCATGTATTCCATACCGATAATGCCGAGAGGCACCATGGCCACGAAAAGGATTAAGGAAACAGCTACGCCGCCGAAAAGTTTCTTCTTATGCCTGAAACTCCAGGTGAGGGCTTCTTCATAGAAATCCTGCATTCCCTGCTCCATGCGGCTGATCGTCCGCCAGAGCTTCGTATCCGGCACATGAACGCCGTTTTTAAAGAAACGGGAGGCCAGCATGGGCGTCAGGGTGAAGGATACGAAAAGAGAGAAAAGAGAAGCAAAAACGATGGTCAGGCCGAACTGCTTGAAGAACTGCCCGGTCATGGAATTCATGAAAGCGATCGGAAGGTAGACCACCACGTCGCAGAGAGTGATGGCGGTCGCAGCCATACCTATTTCCATTCGCCCGTTCACAGCTGCTTCAATGGCATTTTCTCCCGCGTCCAGATGACGATGGATATTTTCCAGTACCACTATGGAATCGTCCACGAGAATACCGATGCAGAGAGTCATGCCCATGAGGGACATCATATTGAAAGTGAAGCCAGCCATGTACATGGCAAAAAAGGAAGCAATCAGGGACGTCGGAATGGCAATCATGACGGATGCCGCCGAACGCCAGCCGCGGAGGAAGAAGAAAAGCACGAGCCCCGTCGTGCAGAGACCTTCTACCAGAGTGCCCAGGGTATTATGAAGGGCCGTGCGGACATAATCCGCCGAATCATTGACGATGAGGAACTGGTAATCCGGGTACTGTTTCCGAAGATTTTCCACCACCTGCAGCACATTGTCTGCCGTGGAAACGAGATTGGCATTACTGTTTTTATAGACGGAAATACCGATGGCATCCTGCCCATTGATGCGGGCATAGCGGGATACTTTCTGGTCCTGCCTCACCACGTCGCCCAGGGCAAGGAGCGGTATGGTCTCCCCCGAAGAAGTCGTAAGGTGGACCTGTTTGATATCGTCCACTGTATGATACTGGGAATTCAGGCGGATCTGGGTCTGCCGGCGGTCCGTATAGGAAGAGCCTGCCGGAGTCAGCTTATTTTCCTTCTTCAGGGTATCAATGATTTCGTCCATGGTAATGCCATAATAGGACAATTTATCACGGTCGATTTTGACGGCAATTTCCTTATCCCGGCCGCCATGAAGTTCCACGTCCGATACCCCTTCAGCCTTGGTGAACTCATTGGTGAGGGTATTGTCGGCCAGAGAATACATTTCATCCAGCGGATGGGATGAAATGAGGGCCAGATCCACGATCGGCGACTGGTCCATATCTCGTTTATCAACTACGGGATCATCTGCATCATCCGGAAGTTTTCCACGGATGGCATCTACTTTCTGGGAAGCTTCTATGGCTGCCGCATCCACGTCGGCATCAAAGTTCATTTCCAGAGTCACCTGGGAACGGCCCGTACGGGAGCGGGAGGTAATATGTTTCACATTGGAAACAGCCGACAGCGCATCTTCTACAGGTTTTGTAATCTGCTGCTCCACAGACTCTGCATCGGCTCCTTCATATTTTACCGTCACTACCACATAGGGCACATTGATATTCGGGAAAAGCTCCACGCCGATTCTATAATAGCTGTAAAAGCCAAGGACCACGAAAAAGAGAACGATCATGGTAATGCCGATGGGATGAGTCACGGAGTAGCGGGTGATATTGAAATGGTTCATGCGCCGCCTCCCTCGTCAATGTCGACGGTCATGCCATCTTTCAGTTTGGAAATATTCGTAACAGCCACTACGTCCCCTTCATGGAGGCCTTTGAGGATTTCGATGGAATCATCATTATAAAGACCGGTCTCCACAGGTACCCGTTTCACCGTTTTATTTTCATCAACGAGGAATGCCCATTTCTTCCCATTGTTGTCCAGCACCCCTTCTTTGGGTACAAAGAACGTATTCTTACGGTCCACGGCGGTCACGATGCTCCGGCCAAACATGCCGCCCCGGATAGTCCCCGGCTCACCATCAAGGAGCAGACGGACTTTGTAGGAATGGGTAGCAGAATCAAGGCTGGGGCTGATGTAGATGATCTTTCCGGGAATCGTATTTCCTAAAGAATCAAGAGAGACAGAAAGCTCCATCCCTTCTTTGAGCACGCCGATATCATGCTCTGCCACGGTGCAGTCCAGATAGAGAGAAGAATTGTCCACAACGGTAAAAATCTTCTGTCCCGCCGTGAGCCATTCCCCCACTTCCGCATCCCGGAAGCCGATGACGCCGGAAATCGGGGAAACGATGGTCATATCGTCCCGCTGGGTCTCCAGGGCTTCCACAGTGACCCGCTGTTTCTCGGCAGCCGCTTCTTTTCCTGCAATGACGGCAGGAATGGTGCCGATATACTGGCCCGTGAGACTTTCCAGGGCAGACTTTGCCTCCATCATGGCCCGGTACTTGTCATCCCTGTCCTGACGGGACACGGCACCCTCATTGAAAAGGGTCTCATACCGCTGATAGGTGGTAAGGGCATTATCATAATCGCTCTGGGCCTTCATGGTCCCGGCGTTATAAGTCGACCGGCTTTCCACCGCTTCCGCCGATGCCTGGGCACTTCCTGCCGCATTGGCTGCAATGGAAAGAGAAATATCCTTCGTATCCTGGGCGAGAAGTACGTCCCCGGGCTTCACTTTGTCCCCCAGATCCACTTTGACCGACGCGATGCGGCCGGCATACTTGGGAGAAATATCCACCGACGCCTTCGGCACAGTCTCCCCCGAAAGGACGATGCGCTTCATCATGTCCTTCCGCTCCATCTTCTGAATCGTCACCATGGGACGGATCTCATTTTTATTTCCTTTATTCGATTCCCGATGGGTATAGATGTAAATCCCTACAAAAAGAATGACAAGAATGCCCACCCAGAGCAGCACCTTGCCCCGCTTCGAATGAATCAGATTGCTTACCATAGAAGTCACCTGTATAAAAACTTTCCACATCAGAAAAGTAATAATCATTTCCTTTATTATACACGGCGCCGCCATGGGCGGCATGGGAAATCTATGAATTTACGATAAGTTTAAAAAACATGTTCTTTACTCTACAGAAAATCAAATCCAATCATTTCAAACCTTTCATTAATCTTTTGATATAATGGAAATATACAGATCAATCAAAAGGAGGCCAACCCATGGATGCGATAGAAGCCATTATGACGCGGAGAAGTACGAGGAAATTTACGGCGGAGCCGGTGCGTGAGGAGGATTTGAAAATCATCATCGATGCGGGCCGGGCGGCGCCCTGCGGGGGGAACAATCAGTCCTGCCATTTCATCGTAATCACGGATGAGAAAGTGCTGGAGGAGCTGTCTCTCCTGGCACGGGAGGAATTTGCAAAGTGGGATGTGACCCCGGGCATGTATCCGTCGAAGAAGACTTCCGTGGTCCTCTCGAAGAAAGGAACTTACGTCTTCCATTACCATGCGCCGGTGCTGATTGCCGTGGCCAATAAGAAGGGCTATGGCAACGATATGGCAGACTCTGCCATTGCCACGGAGAATATGATGATTGCCGCCAACGAACTGAATCTTGGCTCCTGCTATATCAACCAGCTTTACTGGCTCACGGAGAATCCGAAAATCCGTGAATATATGGAAAAACTTGGGCTTGGTAAAGACGAAAATATCCTCGCCACCCTTGCCCTTGGCCACTCCGCCCTGGAAGGGGGCCTCCCGAACCGGAAGCCGAGACACACCACAGGTAATCCCGTAACCTGGGTCAAATAACCGGATTTCGGACTGCGGGAAGGTATCGATTTCTGAAAATTAAATTTAAAAGAGGCCTGCTTCCCGATTTGATGCAGGCCCACCGCCACGAATCACGAATCACGGACCACGGGCCACGATTTCTGCACTAAAAAAGCTGTACCTCTATGATATTTCATAAAGGTGCAGCTTTTTTATTACGGATCTATTTCCTTCTTCCTCGTCAGCTTGGCCTGCTCGAAGTGCATGCTCCGGGTATGGATGGTATGAACCCAGCCTTTTTTATGACGGTCTTTCCATCCCAGGATGGTGACCGGAATCCAGGAGTACATGAAGATTGGGTAAATGAGCCAGTAGAGGTAAATCTTGAAAGGCACTTCGATCTGGAGAAGTACGATTAAGGGGACCACGGACTGGATGAAGCCCAGGACGGCCCAGAACTGCTTCGGCACAAGGACGTCATTATAAAGGATGACGGTGAAGCAGGGATAAAACATATTGATGTAGGTCATGACGAGGTAGAAAGTGGACAGGAGGAGGAAATAGTTCTGCAGAAGCTGCATGATTCCGTCCAGTACCACGATGCTGTGCCTCTTGATGCCTTCTTTGAAAAGAATGGGGATATACCGTTCAGAGCAGTCAAACTGGCCTTGAGCCCACCGTTTGCGCTGACGGCAGGAGGCCATGAAGCCCAGCGGTTTTTCATCATAAATGATGGCGTCATGGACCCAGCAGGTCCGGATGCCATGGGAAAGGCACTTCATGGAGAATTCCATGTCTTCTGTCAGGCAGTCACAGCCCCAGCCGTATTCCTTCACGATGTCCGCGGAAATGCACATGCCCGTGCCCCCGAGACAGGAAGAAAGGCCCAGATTGTACTTGCCCAGATGCCAGAGATGATTGATGGTCCAGAAGGCGATGGCAAAGGTCCCGGATACCCAGGTATCCGTCGGGTTCTTGGCAGAGAGATAGCCCTGCATGACTTTCTGGCCTTTGAGGAATCTTGTATTCATGACAGCCAGGAAATCAAGGTGCACCAGGTTGTCGGAATCAAAGACACAGAAAGCGTCATAGCCTTTGTCAAGTTCGAAAATTTTTGGAAATACCCAGTCCATGGCATAGCCCTTGCCCACCAGATCCTTATTGAACCGTTCAAAGACATGGGCCCCGTGCTGACGGGCAATTTCTGCGGTATTGTCGGTGCAGTTGTCCGCAATGACGTAGATATCGTAGAGTTCTTTGGGGTATTTCAGAATTTTCAGGTTTTCAAGAAGATCTGCCAGCACCATGGCTTCATTGTGCGCCGGAATGACGCAGGCAAATTTCGTCTTCGGTGCGGCGAGGTTCTTGTCTTTTCGATGCCACATACCACAGACAGCGATCACCGTGTAGTAAATGGTAAAAAATGCCACGATGAGCTGCACCGGGTACATAATGAAATCGAGGGTATAATTCATGATCAGTTATTTCCTTCAGAGTCTTCGGACTTTTCCGTTTCTTCCGCTTCCCTTGCCAGTCTTCTGGCTCTTCTTCTGGCCGCTTTTCTCTTGGCCTTACAGTGGTTGAGGTACGTATTCATCATGCCGAATACGATGTAAGCCGCGCAGAGGGCAGCTGCCCAGATGGGCCAGTAAATGAGGGTGCAGATCACAAAAAATGCAAGACAAATCAGGAAGGCCGGCAGATGAAGCTGATCGGCGCTGGCGCCTTTATTATCAGGATAATGGATTTCGCTGACCATGAGGAAAGCGAGAAGCAGTACGCAGATCATGGCGAACCAGTTCCATACCTTCACCCCGGAAAGCACATAGGAGGCCACGATGACCCCGGTGGTCGGGCAGGGAAGGCCTTCAAAGTAGCCATGAACGGAAGTGACTTTCACATTGAATCTTGCCAGGCGGAAGGCGCAGAAAGTGCCGAGAAGCGCACAGGGAATGAATCCGATGGGTCCCAGTTCATGAAGCTGGTAGGCATACATGAGAGCCCCCGCAGCGATACCAAAGGAAATATCATCGGAAAGGGAGTCCAGCTCCACTCCCATGGGGCCCGCCGTATGAAGGGCCCGGGCTACCCGGCCGTCCAACGCATCAGCTACCATGGCAATCAGGATGAAAACGGCTGCCACCTGATAGTATCCGGAGATGGACATCATGATTGACAGTCCGCCGAAAAGGGCATTTGTCGCAGTGACCCCATTGGCAATCCATGCTTTATTCATTATTTCAACCTCCCAACCACTGTGAGACCGCCCCTGACTTTATCGCCTTTTCTGACGCAGATTTCGCAGTCTCCCGGAATGTAGAGCTCCGTGCAGGAGCCAAATTTGATCATCCCGTAAAGTTCCCCTTTTTTTAGATTTTCGCCCAGATTCTTCCAGGATACCACCCGTCTTGCCAGGATGCCTGCAATCAGGATGACCAGGATGGAACGGTCTTTGCCTTCGATGCCGATGGCGCCCCGTTCATTTTCAAATCCCACCCCATCTTTATAGGCCGGCAGGAACCGTCCCTGGGTATAGGACTGATAGGTGATCTTCCCTTCCATGGGACTCCGGTTGCAGTGCACATCGAAGACAGAAAGGAAAATGGTGATTTTGTGACATTTCTGTCCCAGGAAATCATCTTCCTCCACATCATGGGATACGTCCACCACAGTCCCGTCTGCCGGAGATACCAGCGTATCTTCTCCCGGCGCGATTTTCCCATTTCTCCGGGGGCACCGGAAGAAATAGGAGAAATAAATGGCGAGAATGAAAGGAATCACTGCCGCATAATACCATTTCATATGATAGAATACGGCTCCCAGTAGGAAGGTCACCACGATGAAGGGGTACCCTTCCGGCAGTATAATCGGTTTTTTCAGCATCAGTTACCCCCGCGTTGTTTTTTCCATTTCTTGACAGCCTGCATGAATCGTGGAAGTGCCATCATACGGCCGATCCGGCTGGGCTGGAGGTAAAGCCTGTAAGCCCATTCCAGCCGGTTTCTCTGCATCCAGAGGGGCGCCCTTTTCAGGTTCCCGCTCATAACGTCAAAGACTCCGCCGATCCCCATGGCCAGGACTCCCAGTTCCTCTTTATGAAGGTCCAGCCACTTTTCCTGTTTCGGTACGCCAAGCCCCGCGAAAAGGAGCTTCGCGCCGCTTTTCTTAATATCTTCGATGATTCGTTTTTCTTCTTCCTCATCAAAGTATCCGTCATGACACCCCACCAGGGAAAAGCTGCCATGGTCTTCCATGAATTTCTTTGCCGCTTTGGCAGCCACGCCCGGGGCCCCGCCCAGGAAATAGACGGGCCATTTCATTTCAGAAGCTCGTTTGAGAAGCTCCGTCGTGAGGTCGGCTCCCGTAACTCTCTCCGGGAAAGGCGTCCCCAGTTTATCCCCTGCCCAAAGAACTCCTGCACCGTCGGGTACCACAAGATCTGCGGAATTCAGGATGCGGAACAGTTCTTTATCCTCCTGGGCCATCATAATCATTTCCGCATTGGCCGTGGCGATCATGGAAGGTTTCTCTTCGAGAATCCTTTTTTCTGCCCAGTCCAATGCTTCTTTCATTGTCACCGCATGAATGCGGATATCCATCACCACATGGGATGTCATCAAATCATCTTTCATTTTGTACTGTAATTGGGTGCTTCTTTCGTAATATTCACATCATGAGGACGGCTTTCACGAAGACCGGCACCGGTGATCTGTATAAACTGTGCCTCCTCATTCATGGCTTTGATGGTTGCCGTGCCGCAGTAGCCCATGGCTGCCCGGAGGCCTCCCATCAGCTGGGAGAGCACATCGGAAACATGACCTTTGTAGGGAACGGCCCCTTCAATGCCTTCGGGCACCATCCTCTTTGAATTCTGCCTGAAATACCGGCCTTTGCTCCCCGCATGCATGGCGCCCAGCGATGCCATGCCGCGATAGGCTTTATATCTCTTTCCCTGGTAAATAATGGTTTCCCCGGGACTTTCTTCCGTTCCTGCGAAAAGATTTCCAATCATCACGGAAGAAGCGCCGGCTGCCAAAGCTTTCGGCACGTCACCGGCATAACGGATTCCCCCGTCGGCAATGATGGGGACTTCCGTCCCTTCCACTGCCCGGGCGCAGTCATAAATGGCTGTAATCTGGGGCACCCCGATCCCCGTCACCACTCTGGTAGTACTGCTGGAACCGGAACCATTTCCCACTTTGATGCCGTCTGCCCCGGCTTCTATAAGGGCTTTTGCCCCGTCATAGGTGGAAACATTTCCTGCAATGATCTCCAGATGGGGGAAATCTTTCTTCAGCCTGCGAAGGGTCTCGAGGACTCCCTCGCTGTGGGCGTGAGCCGTATCAAGAATGAATACATCTGTCTTTACGTCAAGCAGGGCTTCTACCCGCTCTTCCACATCTTCGGAAATACCGATGGCTGCCGCGGCGAGAAGCCTCCTGCCCCCATCCCTTGCGGCATGAGGATACTTATTGATCTGTTCGATATCCTTCACCGTGATAAGGCCTTTCAGGTAACCTTCCTCATCCACCAGCGGCAGTTTTTCAATGCGGTGGGCCTGAAGGATTTTCCTCGCTTCTTCAAGAGTCGTATTTTCGGGAGCCGTGACCAGGTCTTTCTTTGTCATGACCTCACTGATGGGACGGAAAAGATCCGTCTCGAAACGCATATCCCGGTTCGTGATGATGCCTACCAGTTTTCCTTCTTCCGTAATGGGAATCCCGGAAATATGGTATTTGTTCATCAGTTCATCCACATCGGCCAGCGTATCCTCGGGAGACAGAAAGAGAGGTTCTGCCACCACGCCATGTTCAGCCCGTTTGACTTCCTTCACCTGGCGGGCCTGTTCATCGATGCTCATATTTTTATGAATGACGCCAAGTCCGCCTTCCCGGGCCATAGCGATAGCCATGGTACTTTCAGTAACCGTATCCATACCGGCGCTTAAAATGGGAATATTCAGCCCGATGTGTCTCGTGAGTTTTGTGGAAATATCCACATCCCGCGGAAGCACATGCGAATAAGCAGGAACGAGCAGCACATCATCAAAGGTGAGTCCCTGCCGGCCAAATTTATCTTGTCGCATGGCAACCTCCATTTCTGTAAATTATGAAATCTATAGACTATGGAAATAAGAACCTGTCAATTTATTTATTATAGCATACCTTTTGCAGTTTGACTCCTGCAAATATGGAAAAGGAACGGAATGAAGAGGCAGCGGTTAGCTCTCAGCCGTCAGCAGGCAGCCATTAGCCATTAGCCGTTAGCCGTTAGCCGTTAGCCATTACCTATCAGCCATTTGTTGCGCTGCGCTGAATGTCCGGGTCCGGCTTTCAATAAACCCCTTCCGGCGGGTCTTCGTCATAAATTTTCTTATAAAAACTGCCATTGAAACGATGGGCGAGATCCCGGCTGAAGTCGAAATGGGCGTCTACCGCCTTCTTTGCTTCTTTTCTTGCCACTTCGAGGAGGGGCAGGTCTTTCACGATATTGGCCGCTTTGAGGTCCGGCATGCCATGCTGATGGTAGCCGAAAAATTCACCACTTCCCCGGAGGAGCAGATCTTTTTCGGAGAGCAGGAAGCCATCCTGGATTTCGCACATGAGCTTCATGCGGATCTGGGTGATTTCATTTCGATTATTTGTATATAAAATGCAATAGGACTGGGCACTCCCGCGGCCTACCCGCCCCCGGAGCTGATGAAGCTGGGAAAGGCCGAACCGGTCCGCCCCGTAGACGAACATAATTGTCGCATTGGGTACATTGACGCCAACTTCGATGACGGAAGTGGCTGCGAGGAGATTGATTTTTCCGTCATGGAAATCATTCATCACCTGGTCCTTTTCCGCATTTTTCATACGGCCATGGACGAGGCCCACCTGAAACATGGGAAATACCTGATCTTTGAGCTGTTCATAGACTGCTACAGCCGAGGCCAGGTCCTGTTTTTCACTTTTTTCGACAAGAGGACAGACCACATAGACCTGATGGCCTGCCGTCATTTCACGGCCCATGAAATTGAAAACCCGCCGGAGCATGGTATTTCCTATGGCATAGGTCTTTACGGGATGACGGCCCGGCGGCATGCCCCGAATGGAAGACACGTCGAGATCGCCATAAATGGAAAGGGCCATGGTCCGGGGAATCGGGGTTGCCGTCATGACAAGGATATGAGGCGAGCCCCCTTTTGTTTCCAGGGCTTTTCTCTGCTTCACGCCAAACCGGTGCTGTTCATCGGTGATGACAAGTCCCAGATGGGCAAAAACCACATCTTCTTCAATGAGGGCATGGGTACCGATGAGGACGTCGATGGACCCGTCCTTCAACCCCTGAAGGATTTCATTTCTTTCCGATTTCTTCGTTTCTCCCGAGAGGTAGGCCACATGGATGGGCAGATTCCTGTAGAAATCCTGAAAAGTCTGGTAATGCTGGCCCGCCAAGACTTCTGTCGGCGCCATGAGGGCTCCCTGGTAACCGTTTTCCACAATTTTTGCCAGGGCCAGGGCTGCCACGGCCGTTTTCCCGCTCCCCACGTCTCCCTGGATAAGACGCTGCATGGGGATGAGCCCTTCCATATCATCTTCAATATCCGAAAAAGCCTGTTGCTGCCCCGGGGTCAAAGTGAAGGGGAAATTCTTCAGCACTGCCTTTACCAGCTTCCCCGAGGGAGCGCACTTGATGGAAAGCACGTCTTTTTCCCGTTTTTTCCGAAGGAGAAGGATGCCTCCCTGCATGAAGAAAAGTTCTTCAAAGGCGATGCGCCGACGGGCCTCTTTCTGTTCCTCCCAGTCTTTCGGATTGTGCATGCCCCGGATGGCATCGAGCCTTCCCATGAGGTGCTGGGAGCGGATGGTTTCGGCAGGCATATTTTCCTCCATCCCCTCCACATGGTCCAGGGCAAAGGAAATCATCCGCCGCATCTGGGCGATGCGCACCCCTTCGGTCAGGGGATAAACGGGCACCAGTTTTCGGAAAGTCAGGAGTTCTTCAGGCGAAACCGTTTCCACTTCCGCATTGGAAATCTGAAGTTTCCCGTAATTGTAATCGATTTTCCCATAAGCAAGGACGTGGGTCTCCAGGCGGAATTCCTCTTCCTTCCAGGGCTGATTGAAATAGACAAGCATCACCGTGCCGGTGCCGTCGGAAATGAGCACGTTCAGGATGGTCATCTGCCGACGGGGCGTGATTTTCTTCATATCCAGCACTTCGCCGTACACCACGGATTCCTCCTCCGGCACCAGATCTTCCATCTTCGTGATTTTCGTCCAGTCCTGATAGCGGCGGGGATAGAAGGAAAGCAGATCCTCTACGGTATGGATGTCCAGGCGGGCCAGCTTTTCCTTCATCTTCGGGCCCACCCCTTTGACATATTGAACGGAATCTGTTAATCTCATAGGAAATCCTTTCTACAGGAATCCTTTCCGGCAGGGGGAAAGAGAAAAATTTCATTAAAGGCAATATTTCATTTTTATTATAATTCTTGAAAAACTGTTCCGTAAAGCACTTGCTTAAAAAAATGAATTGTGATATATTATGAATGTTGCAATTACGGAAGTGCAAGGAGGTGTAGCACATGGCTAACTATTGTGAAATCTGCGGCAAAGGTACCGCAACGGGATTCAACGTATCCCATTCCCATCTGAAAACTAAGAGAACCTGGAAGCCGAACATCCAGAGAGTTCGCGTTCTGGTAGACGGACAGGTCAAGAGAATGAATGTCTGCACTCGTTGCCTTCGTTCTCATAAAGTTAACAGAGACATCTAATTCAGAAAAAGACCGCTTCTGCGGTCTTTTTTTGTACCTCTTTTATTTCATTCTTCCCGTCCCCCAGGGAGCCCGCGGCAAAGCCGCGGGCCGGGCAAGGGCCTGGAATCTGATATTTCCTTCCCGTAGATTTTGTAACCCTGTTTAATATATAGGATCATTTTTCTGCCCTGTCAGCCGGGTTCTTATAAAATGGCGGGCCTTCTTTCTGCTGCCCGCCGCCTTCACTTGCCACTTACCACCAATCACTTATCACTTTTAGAAATACCGGCCGGGAATTACAAACAACCCGCCACGGGCAAATTAAAAGATGGACACCCGAAGGTATCCATCTTTTTGATTACATTCTTCTTCCCCTCACCCAGGGATGGTTGGCTCTCCTGTGACGGATCCTGCGCCTCCCCCAGGGGGAAATGACTCTTCTCTCTACGCCGCCGATCGCTTCTTTGTGCAGTCCGGATACATCGGCTTTCGGCTTATTCGCCTTTAGTTTCTCCGTCAGTGGGAGCAGGAGTTTCTTCAGTTTCTGCAGGAACTTCAACGGGAGCACTCTCCTTCTTGGCTGCTTCGGCTTCAGCCTGTTTCTGCGCAGCCCGTTCTTCGATTTTTGCCTTGTATTCTTTGGCCGTGGAAAGAATGCTTTCCTTTGCCTGGTTGGCAGCATTGGTGGCAGCTTCTTTATATTTATTGGCTGCTTCCTGGGCAGCTTCGGAGTATTCCTTTGCTTTGGCCTGGGCGAGATCAGCCTGTTCCTTTGCCTGGGCCTGCAATTTATTGGCTTTGATCTTTGCTTCCTGCATCTGGACTCTGGCCTGGGCTTTCATCTTTTCCGATTTCAGCTTCATCTGCTGGGACTGTACTTCGGACTGATGCTTCATTTCGTCGCCCTTTTTCTGGAGTTCATCCATCTGGCCTTTGGCCTGGGCTCTCATTTCATCAGCCTTCTTCATGGCATCCTTGCGGAATTCTCTCGATTTTACGCGGGCGATGGCCTGGATGTCTTTGGCTGTCTTTTCAGCCGTTTCCTGGGCAATTTCCGTAGCGCCAAGGGCCGTGTATTTTGCCTTGTCGATCTGTTCATCGGTGACGCCGGCCTTTTTCAGGGCTTCGATGAATTTATTTCCAAGAATGCCTGCCTGTTCGGTAAGCTGGTCAGCCAGTTTTTCAACAGCGGCATGAGCCTTTTCCGGATACACGTCATCCCAGTTTTTCTTGAGTTCTTTGGTGAAATCTTTCTTTTCATCCCCCAGAGGCTCATCTTTCTTCGGATTGTCAGCCAGTTCTTCTTCTGCCTTCTGACCTTCCGCCTGGCCTTCTTCAAAGACGGCGCGGTAAGGTTTCGTATCATCCGGCATACCGTCCTTGATCCAGCGCTGTGCCGCTTTGCCCAGGCCGTAGGTGACGGAAATGCCGATCGGAATCTGCATGATGGAAAGTGGAATCAGTGTAGCCAGGGTGGAGCCTACAACCGTCGCGCCCAGGGAACCGATGAAGGAAAGGACGGCCTTCTGGTTCAGTTCCACGCCATAAACGGTGCCAATTTTATGAATCATGTATACTTCATTGGCTACAAGAGCTACCGTTCCCAAAAGGGGTGCGGCTACAATGACTCCTGCGCGGCCCGCAGCCCAGCGGATGAGATTTTCTGCTTCCTTATCCCGGTCGTCAATGATATTGATTTCCATATCTGCTTCCGGGGCATCCACATGCTGGTCCGTCTCCTCTTCTGCAGGAACTTCTTTAGCCGGAACCTCTGCCGGCGGTTTGGGTTCTTCTTTTTCAACCGGCATAGCTTCCTGTTTTTCAGCCGGCGGCATGGGTTCTGCCTTTTCTACCGGCGGCTGGGCTTCTGCCTTTACTTCGGGGGATGCTTCCGGATGAACAACCGGAGCCTTTTCCATTTCATTTTCTTCGCTCATAGAAACCTCCTCACCCGGGTCATCCCGGATTGTAAATGCCAGATACTATACTTAGTTATATTATACCTAAAAATCATTAAATATACCATATCTAATTATGCAAAGTGAAATACCGGGAGGATTCCTGCGAAAAAAATGTATCGAAGCCGGGATTTCAGAAACTATCAGACTTCTTCAAATTCCTCGATGAAAAAACTCTCCCGTTGAATGACAAAAAGCAGGTCCATGGCCTGCCATGGTTCCTGCTTTTTTGATTACCAGTCTGTGAGCCCCCCGTCCACGGGCACAATGGCTCCGGTGATGAAGGATGCTTTTTCAGATAAAAGAAATGCAATGACTTCCCCCACTTCGGCGGCTTTACCGATCCGGTCCAGGGGATACCATTCCCTCATTTCTTCTTTATTTCCCCCATATTCTTTAAGCTGCCTGTCAAGAAGAGGCGTATCGATATCACCGGGAGAGACCACGTTGGCCCGGATGCCGTCTACTGCCATTTCCAGGGCAAGAGACCGGATGAATGACGTCAAAGCCCCTTTCGTGGCCCCATAGAGACTGCATTGTACATTTCCCCGCATGGCCGCATCGGAAGCGACGGCTACGATGCTTCCCTTTGCGCTCCGAAGGAAGGGAATGGCCTCGCGGGTGAGCTTCATGGCGCCAAAGACGTTGGTCTCAAAAAGTTTCTGTATTTCCTCATCGGTTGTATTTTCCAGAAGGCCTTCCGTATAGATTCCTGCCGAAAGGACAAGGCCTTTTATATTTCCTATGGAAGACGCCGCTTTGACTGCCCTTTCGCAGTCTTCTTTCTTTGTCACGTCACAGGGAATGTAAAGGCTTCCCGGCACTTTGTCCTGTGCCGCCTTTCCCCGTTCTTCATTTCTGCCCAGGAGGATGGGCCGGATGCCTTCCCCGGCGAGGATTTCCGCCGCGGCAAGACCTATGCCGGAAGTGCCCCCGGAAATAATGACCGTCTGAATCATGGATCCTCCTTACTTTGTCAGGGACGAAAGGTAGACAAACTGGATGCCTTCGGCTTTGAGCTTTGGCACCATCTGACGGAATGCTTCCGCCGTCTTTGGCCGGCAGTGACCGATAATCACATAGGTGCCATACTTTTCGGCCCGGTTTGCCCCTTCGCGGATCATATTGGAAATATAGGTCACGTCGGCTTCATTATCCACAAAAAGATCATTTCTCGCATAACGGACTCCGTAAGCTGCCGCTGCCGCATCGGCGACGGTGGTGGAATTGGTCCGGCTGTCGAAGAAGAACATATTTCTATGATGAAGTTCATTCATCACCACATCCATGGTGGGCCGGTCAATGGTGGCTTTCGAGCCCTGATGATTGTTCATGCCGATGGCTTCCGGGATCTGGGAGAAGGAGCTCTTCAGCATGGCCCGCATTTCCGTAGTACTCATGGAAGTCAGGATGACTTTCGGTTCCATGCCCACGCCGGAAACCGATTCCATGGGCTGATGGATAATGACGGGAAGGCCATGGGCCGCCCAGGAAGAAGCAGCTTCCCTCGTATGGACCTGGTTTGGCATGACGGCAAGGGTCAAAGGAATGCCCATATTTTCATAGACATGCTGGGAATCCAGGTCCCGTCCCGCATCATCGATGACGATGGCCAGGCGCCCGGACACCTTTGCCGGCTGATTGACTTTTGGAGCAGCTGCAGGCACTGTCTTTGGTTTCGGCTTATTGACAGTGACTGTGGATTTCCCTTCATTGGAAGAAGATTTCACCGTCGTCTTCGGAACACTCTTCACAGGAGACGGTTTGGAGAGGGTGGCTTTCATAACTGTCGATTTTTCTTCTTCCGGAGCCGGTTTATTGATGGTAACCGTCGATTTGTTTTCCGTCAGAGTTTCTTTCGTGGAAACAGATGGGGCCACTATTTCCTGCTTCTCCTCCGGAGCGGGAGCCGGTTTCCCTGTGACTTTGGAAATGACGCTGGAAATACTGAAAGAGGATTCTTTCGGTTCCTCTTTCTGCGTTTCAGCCGGGGCTTTGGGAGCCGAAGTTTCAACGGACTCAGCCGTTTCAGCGGATTTCGAAGCCACTTTCGTCTCCGTCCGGTCCTGTTTCTTAGAGGAGAGTTTCTTATCTTCCCCGTTCACTTTGACCGTGACTACTTTGTCGATGGCAGCCTTGATTTTTTCCTTCACGCTTTCCGGGGTGCCCGTATCTTCTTTCGGCACCAGTCCCTGCATTTCCTTGTCGTTGAAAATATGATGGATGGTCGTCACATTCTGCGCCACTTCAGCCGTAGGCCTGTTCGTCATACGGTCCGTTACATAAGCGGAAGCAAAAATCAGGAATAAAAAGAAAAAAGCAACCAGGAAGGGATGCCCGCCGCTCTTTCTCCTGCGGGGCCTCCTGGTCCGCGTCGTCGTTTTTCTTCGAACTGCCATAATAACTCCTCGATTCAGAATCAATTTTCTGCAACAATTATAACATATCATCGCGGCATTTGGATTTTGAATAAATAAGGGCATATGTTTAAATGAAGTGATCAGTTATCAGTTCGCAGTTATCAGAAGTGGTATAGCCATCGGCCAAGGTAAAAGGCTGATAGCTAATGGGTAATAGCTGATAACCTTCAGTGCTGCCAGGGGAGAGAAATTTCAATCAATCAGACTGATCACCACCAGGATTGGCCGGTTGACTCTGCCGATTCGTCGCTCGCCTGTGTACAATGCAACTATTAACTGATAACTGATAACTATTAACTTTTTGATGATATAATATATATGATAAAAAATACGAAGAAATATTTTTAAACGAAAAGAGGTCATTCCCATGAAACTGGTCGTGGTCAACAAATTATCCGATGAAAAAATTGCTGCCCTGAAAGAAGCGGTTCCGGGGTCCATTGTCGAAGCTTACAAGTCACCGAAAGAAGCCCTTCCCCATGTATCCGATGCGGACGCTTTGGCTCTCTGGGGATTCCAGAATGTGGAGCCCTTCCTCCAGGCGGGGCCGAATATCCGCTGGGTCCACTCCCTTTCTGACGGCGTGGAAAAGCTCCTCACCCCATCCATGATGGAGCGGCCCATCATCCTCACCAATTCCCACGGAGTCCATGACCGCTCCGTTTCCGAACACACCCTGGCGCTCCTCCTCGCCTGGTATCGCAGGATTCCCGATGCGGTCCGCCATCAGGGCGCCCATGAATGGATCCGGCCGAAGGGTATTTCCCTCTTCGGGAAGACCATCCTCATTGTCGGTTTTGGCGGAATCGGACGGGCCATCGCCCAGCGGGCCAAAGTCTTTGAGACAAGGATCCTGGCGGTGAAGAAACATCTCTCTGATGAAATGTTTGCAGACCATGTCTACACCCAGGAAGAAATCATGAACGTCCTGCCCAAGGCAGATATCATCATTGCCGCCCTTCCGTCCACACCGGAAACGGAGAATTTCTTTGATGCGGAAAAGTTCAAGGCCATGAAGAAATCGGCTCTTTTCATCAATATCGCCCGGGCCTCCGTGGTCGATGAATCGGCCCTCATTGAAGCTCTTCAGAATGGTACCATTGCAGGAGCCTGCATGGACGTCTTCTCCAAAGAACCCCTCCCTGCCGACCATCCCTTCTGGTCCATGGAAAACGTCATCATGACTCCCCACATTGCCTCCATGATTCCCGACTTCTGGGACAAGCTGACAAAACTCCTGGAAACAAACTACGTCTCCTTCGCCCGGGGCGAAGGGCTGCTGAATGAGATCGATAAGAAGAAAGGGTATTGAGTTTATCAATCCGCATCTTCCGATTCCATTCATATTTCCTGTTCGTGGACCGTGGTCCGTGGTCCGTGGTCCGTGGTCCGTGAAGGATATCCAACCCTGCGGACCTTCTTATATAGAATTTTATAAGATAGTATCCCCATAATTGAGGCAAGTAAAAAATCCTGGTGAAATATTTCATCAGGATTTTCTTATTTACTATATTTAAAACGAATATTATTATTATCAAAAAATGGCCGCCCAACAATTTTGGCGGCCACCTTCACGGACCACGACTCACGAGTCACGGACCACGTTTGTCACTAATGTTACTCTATACCCCAAAAGCGGTATTGACTCAGACTACTTTCCCATCACGTCAGTAAAATTCTTGATGATAACGATCGGGGTCTTCTGATTATCGTTGCCGAAAGGATTATCGATGAGGATTTTAGCGATCTGTTTCGGGTCAAGGCCTTTGCTCTTTCCCAGGACGGCTGCCCGTTTCAGGTCATTGACGTCGGCAATGACAGCTCCATAGGCACCGGTTGCTTTTTTGATTTTTTCGCAGACGTTATCCGTATCTGCCGGGCCGTATACGAGGCATTTATCGAAGGGCGGCATAGTCCCCGTCACGTCATCAATGAGGGATGCCTGACGGCAGCGGGCATAGAAAATGCCGCTTTTTCCAAAGACTTTGCCGATGGCGCCGAGGATGAAGGAAAAGAGCATATTCCATTTCCCTTCTTCATCCATGGCTGCCTGCATGCCGTAAATGCTGGCCATAGAGCCGGCACCGGGAACGAAACGGTTCATGAGACGCGCCTGCCAGCAGACGTTCAGCTCTTCCGGACGGACGTAACGATTCTGGGTGATGGCTACGACAGATTCTGCGGAGCACACGATATCATGATCCGTAATCTGGTCTCCTGCGAATTCCAGGATGGCATCCACGATGTTGTCATGGTGGGTGAGAATTCTGGTATGAATCGGAACAAGTTCAAGTTCTGCCATTATTTTCCCGCCTCCGTCGTATATTCGTAAAGAGCATTCTGTACTTCTTCACGGGTAATCACAATTCTTGTCTTTGCATAGTAATAATCGCTTCTGGCCACGATCTGGTAAATGATGTCCATACCGAATTCCGGAAGGTTTTCCAGGTCGCCCAGGATGCTCGTACCCTTGCCATCGATATCCAGGGTGATGTAAAATCTCTTTTCCTTCCCCGGTTCCACGATGTAGGCCTGCCAGTAATCATCATGTCTCGGCACGTCGAAATCATCGAGATGACCGGTGACTCTGGCATCATCATACTGCTCAAAAGGCAGGTAGATACGGACGAAAGCATCCATGACGGTGCCAAGCTGCTTGCCCACATTCTTGATCGGAATGGTATAAGACAGGGTCACATGATGACGGTCCATAGTCTCCACTTTGAGCGGTGTCTTCTTCGTCTTCAAGACTTTCATCACCGCATCACCCTTGATGACTGCCACGGCCCAGTATGCAATGAAGCCAAGGCAGATGATGAGGATGATGAATGCTATAATCTTCAGAATTAATAACAACATTTCCTTCACACTCCTACAAAACTGTTTTTTCCACAACTACCGGGCCAAAAAGGCTCCTGACCAGAGGTGATGCATTTTCAAGACAGTCAGTGAAATAGAAACGATTCTCGCCGGCTTTATCAGCCAGCGCATCCCGGTCCCTCAATATTTCCACAGCCCTTTCCACCGTGGGGCGGGCAGGATCTATGAAAGGCACATGGGGCAGGGCTTTTTCAAAAGCGCCGGGCACCAGGGGATAATGGGTGCAGGCCCAGTAGCCCGCATCTATATCACATGCATGATACTCCTTTACCGCCTTCCGCACAAGGGAAGAGATGAGATTTTCCTCTTTTTTCTGCTCGATGGCCGCAGCCACACCGTCGCAGGGCACTTCGGTGAAATGGATTTCCGGGAATTTCTTTGACAGGTAATCATAGTGGGCATGGGTGGCAATGGATGCGGGAGTAGCAAAGATGCCCACTTTCCTCACTCCTTTGGGGAAGGAAATATCAAGGCTCATTTTCACCACCGGCACCGGGCCCTCCGTGAAATTGTCCCTCACATTGAAAGAAATCGTATTGCAGCCCACGATGAGCATTTTCACGTCCCTGGCGAGGAGGAATGCTTTCAGTTCCTCGCCAAAATCGGCGATTTCCTCCCTCGTCCTTTCTCCATAGGGATTCCGTTTGCTGTCCCCTATGAAAACGATGCTTTCCTTCGGGTACATGTCATGGAGCGCTTTGGCTACCGTCAGGCCGCCTACACCGGAATCCATGATTCCAATCGGTCTGTTATCCATTTCTGTCCCCTTTTGTAAACTCCATAAGGCCTGCCACTTTATCCTTTGGAAGCCGGACGATCCGGCCCGTCTTCGTATCGGTGAACGTATTCACGGTGCGTCCCGTGGCCAGGACACGTCCTGTCTTTTCGGAAACCGCTTCATATTCTATTTCCAGCTTCACCCGGTCCACCTTGCGCATGAACGTGTGAATCAGGATGATTTCATCATAGCGGGCGCTTTCTTTGTACTTTGCTTCCACTTCCACAATAGGAAATACGATACCCTCGTCCATGAGCTCCGTCAGATCCCAGCCGGCCGCGCGCAGGTATTCCACCCGGGCCTCCTCGAAATAACGGATATAATTGGCGTGATGCACCACGCCCATGAGGTCGGTATCATAAAAATTGACTCTTCTTTTGTAAGTAAACATGTAAATTTATTCCTCCATAATGTCTTAGTATAACACAGCAGGTCATGGAGGGGAAAGTAAAATCCATATTAAAGAGTTCTATGAAGCCTAAGATCAGTTCGTGGTTTTCGAAAACAGGAAATTGAAAATTGATTCCTGCCGGATTGACTGCCTGAATTTTACCGGTAATGCATCAAAAGGAATCCTGTCAGTTGTCCATTTCTTCTTTAGTCCTTTTCGGTGCCCGCTTCCGGATGGGCAGGTCCAGATCCTGCATGGTGCGGCCGAGAATATCATCTTTGGCGATCAGATTCAGGTCCTCTGCCATACCGATAGCCATAAGCACATTGGCATAAATTCCGATGGCCACGGCAGGAGATCCTTTTTCCACGGCCCATACGGAGCTGCGGCTTACTTTGGCCCGCTCGGCCACCAGTTCCACGGAAAGTTTCCGCCGGAGTCTTGCCAGTTTGATTCTTTCTCCCAGATCCCCCAGCATCCTTTCCATCCTGGGGTAAAGCACTGCTTTTTTCCGTCCCATAATCAGCCTCATAATGTTTGTATATAACGACTGTATTTTATGCTTAGTTTATATTTACAAACATTATACCATATTTCCAGTCCTTTGCTCCCGGGAAAATGAATGGGCCCCATTTTTCAGGATTTTACAGGCTGCCGCGGAGCGAGATGTCAAAATAAAAAATATTCTATTCCCGATACCTATCTCAAATCATTAAAAATAGGTTATAATAGACATATATTTTATGTTTTAAAAAGGAGGAATTACCATGACTTATCCGCTTTGGAACCAGCTTGCTGATTTGAAGGAAAAATACGATTTCGTAGAACTTTCCCATTCCCTGAACAATGACAGCCCTTACTGGGGCGGCATGCCGGACGGAGTGCTTGATCTCTGCCATACCGTTTTTGACTGGGGCAACCCCATGCTGGAATGCCTGATCCAGACTTTCAAATTCCCGGGACAGTTCGGCACCCATATCGATTTCCCCGGCCATTTTGCCAAAGGCAGGGCCCTTTCCGAGAAATTCAGCACGAAAAGCATGATGTTTCCTCTCTGCGTCATCGATATCACCCCGAAAGTGAAGGAAGACGTACACTATGCAGCTACGGAAGAAGACATCAAAGAATACGAAGCCAAGTACGGACCTATCCCGGATGGCGCCTTCGTAGCCCTCCGCACGGACTGGGGCAGGAAATGGCCGGACATGAACGCCCTCTCCGGCATTGCCGCTGACGGCAGCGAAAATTTCCCGGGCTGGTCCCTTTCCGCACTGAAATATATTTATGAAGTGAGAAATGCGGCTGCCAGCGGCCATGAAACTCTGGATACCGATGCATCAAAAGAAGCGGCCAGGGCAGGAGACCTCGCCTGCGAACGGTACGTCCTTTCCAAAGGAAAAATCCAGGTCGAAGTCCTCACCAACCTGGATAAAGTTGCTCCCGCCGGAGCCATCCTCTTCGTGGCATGGCCTCATATCGAAGGAGCTACGGGACTTCCTGTAAGAGCAGTGGCTATCACGCCAAAGCAGTAAAGAGAAAATCATATAATCAAAAGCCATGAAAGGCAGCTGCCCTTCATGGCTTTTTTGTTTCCAAAATCCGGCTATTCTTTAACCTGAAATTGTTTATGATCCCCTTTTAGTCTTTTTATGTAATCACTTTCATTCCCAGTTCCTGAATTTTCCGGATCAGTTCTTCCCGGTCCATCTTCCCTTCCCGGATGGCCTGCTCAATGCCCGGGCCAAAGGAGATGGAGGGCATGGAAGGCTGGATGCCCTTTGCTTTCATCTCCTTCATTCTCGTTTCAGCAAGAAGTTTCGGAGGCCAGCCGCGGTTGGTCCAGAGATAGGAATTGTTATACATGTCAAACAGCAGGGACGCCAGTTTTTCCGCTCTCTTTCTGGTTATGTCGGCGCCCACTTCGTTCAGGTCATTCATAAAGAGGCCAAATTCCTGCGCCGGAGTACGGCCTCCTACATAGATTAGAAATTTATATTCCCAAACCAGTTTTACTGCCGTATTCTTCTTGCAGAATTTATTTTCAAGGGCATGAAGGATGTTCAGATTTCTTGGTATGGGCAGCAGTTTGTTTTTATAGTAATTGAGATAAAATTTTTCATAATCCGATAAATAGCAGAAACTGTCCAGCCGCTCCCCGGCATGTTCATAGGTCTTTCCAGGATCAGAATCAGACTCTTTAATCACGCCTTTTATGACTTTCAGATTGCCCACATACCGAAGGAGCCGCTGTTCTTCTTTCGTTACCGGGATTTCCTGAAAGTCAAGGAAGTGATCCGGCACATGGTAGGGAGCGTAAAAATTCTGAGATTGCTGCAGGGGATAAATATAATTGTCCTCCCTGACGCCTGGCGGCGTCAGCTCCTTATGGGACAGCAGACGGTCTTTGGGTCTGTCTTTTTCGTCCGCATATATTTCACTGATTTCATAGACCCGGAAGGGCATGGAGCCGTCGCGGCGCAGGATGGGCAGTAATCCGTAAATGTCTTTCTGCTTCACCCTGGGAACTTCTCCCTTTCCCAGGAGCTCTTTATAAACCTGCCACATATCTTCCGCAAAGATGGCTCCATAGAGACAGGAACAGGAAATAAAGAATTTCTTCAGTATTTCGATGGTCTCCGGAGAGAGTCCCGTTTCTTTATATTTCTTTGCCAGTGTACTTTCCGCAAAAGGTTTCGGATATGCCATGATACCTCCTCATTTAAATCCCAGAAATTCTGCGAGCGCTTTCCCTTTTCCCTCTTTAAGGGCCGCTTCCAGGGTATCCCTGCATTCGGCGGTAAAGAGGAAATCGGTGCCCCGTTTCTTGATCTCCACCGCTTCGCCCTCTCCTGCCCTCCGATAGGCATAACGGGTGATTTTTGCGGCCGTTTCGTAAACCCGGAGGGTCCGGAACTGACGGCTGCATTCGGAAAGCCATGCCATGCAGAGGGGCCAGGGGTCTTCCATTTCATCCATACCGCAGTAGTCATCCCCTTCTTCGCTGTGAAGAAGGATTTCCAGCATGGAAGTGATATTTTGGAACATATAAGGATCTGACGGACTTTCTCCTCCAAGAAATTCGGATGCGTCTATGGCATGGATGATGGTGAGCACGGCGTCTTCCCGGGAAATACTCGTTTTCCAGCCATCCGTCACCAGCCAGCGGCGGATTTCCTCCTTCTCCGTATCCAGGGATGACAGGGCCGTGATCCTTCCCCAGCCTTTCACATGGCGGACCATATCAAAAATCCGTTCATTCCGCTCCGGCCATTCCTTCATGGCCCAGGTGCAGAAGAGGGTGAACTCATCAGATCGTGAGAACATATTGATCATTTCCACAGCTTCCGGCCGGGCGCTGGCGTCGAGGAAGGTCATGATGAAAAGACCAAATTTCACCATTTCTATTTCATTGTCCTGCCGAAGGATATTGTAGGCCAGATTATAGATGCACTGTCCTTTGAGGAGTGCCTCCCCGCTTTCCACCCAGCTGTAAAGACCATTTACATACTGAATCATGCGGCGCGGTTCATTTCCGCAGAGATAATCCGAAGCCGCTTCTGCAGCTTCCACATACTTCTCATCACTCGCCAGCATGAGGGCGCGGCAGAGGGGTTCGGGGATTTCATCGGAATAGTCCATTTCAAGAAATATATTTCCGTCAATGAGTCCGTCGGGGAGGAAATAGTCGAAATCCCCTTCCGTCTCACTTTCCAGCTTCCGAAGGCCGTTCACATGGAGGTCCAGGGAAAAACCGGATGGAAGTTCCCCGTATTCGTCCAGGCTGGAACGGATATAGTCAAGCAGACTGTCCTCCTCCACATAATCCATGAAATCCATCATCCACCTCCTTTTGGGACATTCAGCGGCTCCCCGTCATTTCCCGTCATACTTCAGGGATTACAGCTGCCGCAGGAAACATACCCCTGCTCCAGGGCTTCTTCTCTCGTTTCGAAATACACTTTATTCTCTTCCTTCATCTTCTTCGCCCACCGGCAGTCTTCATAGTGAAATTTCAAACTTTTCACATTGCCCACATAGGCGGCTTCTGCGGAAAAAGCCTCCGTGGACAGGAGAGGAGCAAGTAAAGTAAAAAGCAGAAGAAGGGTCATAATCATTTTCATAAGGATGCGCCCAGCCTCCTTCCCTCTTTGGTCCAGCGGCTTTTCCTGTCCGGTTTACTTTCCACTTCTTCCCGGATTTCATCGGTCAGCACCCAGCCATAGCGCATATAATCCTTCAGCTCCCGGCTGAAGCCTTCCATATCACTTTCCACAATGACCCCGTCCACCCGGAGCATTTCAAAAATATCAAGCATATGGGACCGGCTCACCCTTGAAATCATTACACCGGTATTTCTTTTATCCCTCTTGATTCTCTTATCCAGGGCCCAGAACCTGGAACTTGCCTTCTGATCGGTGCTGAGAAGGTCAATGTATTGCCGTACCAGCTTTCCCATGTACCTTTCCTGCCAGCCGGGTAGTTTTTTGCGGAACAGTTTCCAGTCCTTCTCGATCAGATCATAAGATTCTATTTCACGCCAGTACCTTTCCTCCATGGAAATTCCTCCCCTCCGATGAAATCGAATTCTTTCCTTTATTTTATCATTTCCCGCCTCCCCTTTCACCCTCTCCGGAAGCAGCAAAAAGAGGTGTACAAAAATAGAAATCATTATTTTAAAAACTTTGGGAAAAATAGTTATCAGTTATCAGTTTGCGGTTCTCAGGGAAAGGAAAAAATATAAAAAGCCGCGCTTCCAATCATGATGCGCGGCACATTCACTGAGAACCAATAACTGATAACTTTTAAAATAAACAGTTTTTCCACCTTGATTTATCAAGCCTCTTCCCCAACAATCACAATTTCTTCTCATAATACCGGAGGGTCACAGGCACGAGGCCGTTCAGGATGGCAGGCCCGGTGGAGACAAGCCGGAAGCCCATATTTTCATAAAGATGACTGGCAGGAATGTTATCGATGTGGGTATCGAAACGCATGACTTTGCAGCCCTTTTCCCGTCCCAGTTCCATGCCGAATTCCACGAAGGCCCGTCCGATGCCGTGACGTTTCACTCCCGGAAGGACGCAGAGGGTATGGCCCACCATGACTTCACTGTCTTTGGCAGGATAGCGCCAGGGCTGGTCTTTGTATTCCTTCCCCTGCACCTGATTCCAGAAACAGCTGGCCCCAAAATTTCCTTCCTCATCCCGCATGACGTAGAGCCAGCCATTTGCGACGCCCGTTTCCGCCCAGGCTCTGGACGGATAGACGCCCCGCTTCCAGAGGGTCGTATCCGGATGGGTTTCATAATAATCAAAAAGTTTCTCGTAGCTTTCTGCCACTTCATCGATATCCGCCGCCGTAGCCTGTGTGATCTTCATAGTTCCACCTACTTTCCTCCCATTTGTTACAGTGCAGGAAATATCGGAAAGCAAGTCAACCGCCGGCCGGCAGAAAAATTTTCTTTCCCGTCCCTCCGCAGAACAAAAGTTTTTTCGGGTTATAATCGCAAAACTTCTGAAATTTACATACTTTTTAGGGTTATAATCGCAAAACTTTTTGATAATTAACCGCTGATAGAGTAAAATAAAGGGGCAGGAGGTGATTTTATGATTCCGCGCCCTTTATACACTGATAAAATCATGGCTTATGTGGACACTCCTTTTGTGAAAATACTGACCGGGGTCCGCCGCTCAGGTAAATCCACCATTTTGCAAATGATTCAGGAGAGACTCCAGGCGGAACGTCATATTGCTCCGGAAGCCATGCTGAGCTATCGTTTTGACTCCATGGAATATGAAGATTTGCGTGCAAAAGATATGTTTCTTGAAATCAAAAACCATATCAATGACGGATTCCATCATTATCTCTTCCTCGATGAAGTGCAGGAAATTGACGGCTGGGAGAAAGTGGTCAATTCCCTGGCTGCCGATTATGACGTGGACATCTACGTCACCGGATCCAATTCCAGAATGATGTCCTCTGAAATTTCCACCTATCTGACCGGCAGATATATTTCCTTCCATATCTATACGTTGTCCTTTAAAGAATATCTGGATTTCACATCGACCTACAGGGAATTGAAAAGTCCCAGGGAAGAACTGCCAGAGTATATACGACTTGGCGGATTTCCTGCCATCCATCTCCGCCGTTACAGTCCGGACGAGGCCTATACCATCATCCGGGACATTTATAATTCCACTATTTTCTCCGATATTGTCCGGCGAAATCAGATCCGGAAAGTGGACCAGCTGGAGCGGGTCGTGAAATACACTTTCAACAATGTAGGAAATACGTTTTCTGCCAAATCCATTTCAGACTACCTGAAATCGGAACATCGAAAGCTCGATAATGAAACTGTTTACGACTACCTTGAAAAGCTGGAAAAGGCATACCTGCTTCATCGCTGCAGCCGGTATGATCTGCAGGGAAAAGCCATCCTGAAAACGCAGGAAAAATTTTATCTCGCCGATACCGCCCTTCGTTACAGCGTACTCGGATACCAGACAAGTACACTGGCCTCCAGTCTGGAAAACGTCGTCTACCTGGAGCTTCTTCGCCGGGGATACACCGTTTATATCGGAAAACTTGGTACCGGAGAAATCGATTTCGTAGCCTCCCGGCAGGGCAGCCGGCTGTACATTCAGGTCACGCAGGAAATATCTTCTGAAAAAACGGAAACAAGGGAATTCGGAAATCTGACCGCCATTCAGGACAATTATCCCAAGTACCTTCTGACCACCAGTCCCTTTGCCGGCGGAAATCATGAAGGCATTCATACCATGCATATCGCCGATTTTCTCTTAAGCAGTGAATTCTAAATAAAAAAGCGTCCTTCACGGACGCTTTTTTATTATTTCCTGATTTCCCCCACAATGGCCCGATAGGCTTTTGTGAATTCGATGGAATCGATGCTGTTGGCCACGGCGTCATAGCCTTCGGAAAGGCGAAGCCGGGCTTCTTCTGCATTATTCGTATAGATGAGGCAGAGTTTTCCCGCCTTGCGGCAGGCTTTATGGATTCGCCCGAGGGCGGCCTTGAAGGCCGGGCTTCCCCACTGTCCCGGGATGCCCATGGAAATGGACAGGTCGAAGGGTCCGATGAAAATGCCGTCAAGGCCTTCTAGGTTCACGATTTCTTCGATGCTTTCCAGGGCTTCCACGGTCTCACACTGGGGAAGGACGAGGACTTTTTCATTGCTCTGCTTCATATAGTCTTCCAGGGTCCCTGCCGCCCAGGGTTCATTGCCAAAGCCGCTTCCCCTGGCCTTGATGAATCCGCGGTTCCCGAGAGGCGGGAATTTGGCGAGATCGATGAGCTTTTTGAAATCATCGATGGACCTGAGACAGGGAGCGATGATTCCCTCTGCCCCGTTGTCCACGGCCCGCTGGATTTCCTTGTGGGTCACGTCCCCGATCCGCACAATGGGAGAAAGCCCGCTCTTTGAAGCGGCATCGATCAAATCACTCATGGTCTCCGTATCGTAGGGACCATGCTCCGTATCGATGATGACGTAGTCAAGACCCGTATAGGAAAGACATTCCACGATGGGCACATTGGCCACGCCCAGAAACGTGCCGACAGCACATCCTTTTTCTCTAATCTTTTCTTTCAAAATGTTCAGCATAAAACCACTCCCTATCTTATACAGAAAACTTCATACTGAGGCCGCTCCTCATTTCGCGGCCCCTTCACTGACCACTTTTACCCCGCAATGACTTCATAGCATCCCACCAGGATGACGAGGAATACCCCATTCATCCAGGTAAAAGTGAAAAGAAATTTTCCTGCCTGCCCGAGTCTCGCGGTATAGATTTTATAGGAAATCAGGCTCGCCATGGAGGCAATGAGAGTTCCCAGGCCCCCGATGTCGGTGCCCAGCATGAGACCCGCATAATTTTCAGTAAATCCGGACAGGAGAATGGCTGCCGGCACATTGCTGATCACCTGGCTGGCCAGAAGGGACACCAGGAATTCATGACCCTCCGTGTGGGCGGTGAGGAAATTATAAATAAAATCGATGTGTTTCAGATTTCCAATGAAAATGAAAAAGGCGGCAAACGTAAGGAGCAGGATGTAATCCACCCGCTTCAGCACGGGCCGGTCAAAGAAAAAGACTGCCCCCAGCACCAGTCCGGTCGTCAGGCGCCAGTCCAGGATATTTCCTACGGTCATCATACAGAAAAGGAAAAGGACGCCGTACAGCACGAGCTGATGGATGGGCCAGTGGACAAGTCCCCCGTCGAGAGGTTTCACCGGGCGGGCCGGAAACAGGAAAAGGGAAAGGCAGAGCAGGAGGAAGGAAATCACCGTATAGGGCAGGAGCAGTGATACGAAGGAAAAGACATCCATGCCCGAGACCAGGTAGAGGTACAGATTCTGCGGATTTCCTACGGGAGTGCACATGGAGCCCAGGTTGGCTGCAATCGTCTGGAGGAGGACGACTTTGATCAATTCTTTTTCTTCCCCTGACTCATGAAAAGCCACCAGGGCAAAGGGGACGAAAGTGATGAGGGATACGTCATTCGTAATCCACATGCTGGCGAAGAAGCAGGCAAAAATCATGACCCCTGCCATCTGGCGGACCGTATGAAGAAGGCGGAAAAGGCGCACCGTCACCATGGCAAAAATCCCGGCTTTCTGCAGGCCCGCCACCACGGTCATGAGAGAGAAAAGAAGGCCCAGCACCCGGAAATCGATATAGGAAATATAATCCATGGAGGGCGGCACAAAAAATGCCGTCACAAAGGCCAGAAGGGCAGCGAGACAGAAGACAGTGTTCGCCTTGAAAAAAGAAATCAATTTCGTCATGGTCACTCACAATAAAAAATAGCTGTCATTTCTCCGTATCTTATCATGGAGAGGAATAGCGGTCAAAGAAATTATGATTTCTCATCCACCAGAGCAGATTTCCCGACAGATGAGGGGACGCTTTTCCGCCAAATGGAGGAATGATTTTTCGCCAAATCAGGGATCGATTTTTCGCCAAATCAGGGATCGATTTTCCGCCAAATGAAGGATTAAATTTCCGCCAAATGAAGGAAAATCGTTGAATAAAGGAAAATACCATGTTACTATTATAAAAAAGGAGGTGCCCTGATGAGTGATTACAAGAATCGTATAGCTGATATTCTCGTAGAACGCCGATTAAAGAATAAGGGTGCCCTTCTCATTGAAGGGCCTAAATGGTGTGGAAAAACTACCACTGCCGAGCAGCATGCCAAAAGCATTCTTTATATGTCAGATCCTGACAAAATGGAGCAGAATCTGCAGTTGGCCGATATCAGCCCCAAAGCACTGCTTCAGGGAGAAGAACCAAGACTGATTGACGAATGGCAGCTGGCTCCCGGGCTTTGGGATGCCGCCCGTTTTGAAGTGGATCACCGAAAGGGATTCGGTCATTTCATCCTGACCGGGTCTGCCGTGCCCGCAGATCATTCAAAAATCCACCATACCGGCACCGGACGTTTCGCCTGGATCCGGATGCGCCCCATGAGTCTATGGGAGTCCGGCGAATCCAGTGGCGAAGTGAGCCTTCAGGACCTTTTTGAAAATCCGGAAATGGAAATCATGGCAGAAAACAGGCTGTCCCTGAAGGATATTACCTTCCTGATCTGCCGCGGAGGCTGGCCGGAATCCACGCTGCTAAGCGGGGAAGATGCACTGGAACAGGCCTTTGATTACTATGATGCTGTCGTGAAATCAGATATTTCCCGAGTGGATGGTATCCAGAGAAACGAGGAACGAGTCCGTCACCTCATGCATTCCTATGCCAGGAATCAGGGTTCTCAGGCAAGTCTCCCCGCCCTTTGTGAAGACATCAGGGCAAATGATGATGCTTCTCTCAGTGTCGATACCATTTCTTCCTATACCAATGCCCTGAGGCAGATATTTGTCATTGAAGATATGCCTGCCTGGAATCCTAACCTCCGGTCAAAAACAGCCATTCGTACCTCGGATACCCGCTATTTCGTAGATCCTTCCATCGCTTCTGCCGCACTGGGTATCGGGCCGGGAGACCTTGAAAATGATCTGAATACCTGCGGTCTTTTCTTTGAGACTTTATGCATCCGGGATTTGAGGGTTTTTGCGGATACTTTAAATGGCAAAGTGTACCACTACCGGGACAAAAACGATCTGGAGTGCGATGCTGTCATTCATTTAAGAGATGGCCGCTATGGTCTTGTCGAAATCAAGCTGGGTGGAAATAAACAGATTGAAGATGGTGTAAAAACATTGACAAAACTGGCAGGACAGCTGGACACTACGAAGATGAAGAATCCCTCCTTTCTTATGGTTCTTACAGGAACTGCGCCCTATGCCTACCGAAGAAAAGATGGGGTTTATGTGGTCCCCATAGGCTGCCTGAAAAATTGACCTTCACATAAAAAAACAGCATCGTTCATCGATGCTGTTTTTTATTTCAGAATCTATGCTCATAGCCAATCATGAATCCCGCGGCGTTGAAGCCGGGGTTATGACTTTTGAATCCGTTGGAGCAGTGCATATAGGACCAGCCGAGACGGATTCCGTTATCTTCGTTCCACCGGTAAGAAAGCCTTGGCCCGATGCGCCACATGAATCCGAAGGCCCTGCCCCTTGCGGGAAAGGCTTTGTCGTAAAGGAGAATGCTTCCCGTGCCGTCAAAGCCGCCGGAAAGTTTGCCGGAAATGGGCTTTTCCCAGCGGAGAAGGATGGAGGGACCGATGCCTGCCCCCTTGCTGTCCCGCCGGATATGATCATCCGACGTATAGCCCGTGGCCCGCTGGATCGTGAGACCCTTCCAGATGGAGAAAGTGCCGTTCACTTTCCAGGGTTCGTAGACGTGAAGATCATAGGACTTGATATGCCTGTCCTTGTAGAACCTAGGCTCCATGTATTCCATTTCTATTTCCACCGGTTTCTTTTTAGCCGTGGAAATAGATGGGCCTGCTATGGAAAGGGGCTGCTCTTTCCCTTCTTCTGCGGAAGCTTCGGTGAAAAGACCGCCGGAGAGGAGGGCAGCCGCCAGAAAAATACCACAAACAAAATCAGCTTTCATGATTAGAAATATCCTTTCCTTCCCCCAAATATCCCTTTCTCTGTGCTTTATAGTAACTCCGGGAAATATGAATTTTCAAGCCCCATCATTTGTCTTTTGTATAACTATCCAATCTATTCGCTCTGTGCTTCCATTTCCCCTTCCACATCCAGGTAGAGTTCCTCCAGTTTCTTTTCCATTTCCTCATCGGCCTTCCAGAGGCCCCGTTTGTCCGCCTCCAGCAGGGTCTCGATGATCCGCTTTCGTGCCCAGGGATTCACATCGTTCATCCAGTCCGCCATGTCCTTATCCAGCACATATTTCTCCGCGTACTGCTCATACATCCAGTCGTCCATGATTTTCGTGGTGGCGTCCCACTGATAGGAAATGGAAACCATATTGGAAAGATCGGCCGCCCCTTTGTAGCCGTGTTTCATCATGCCTTTGATATATTTCGGATTGATGGCTTCGGAGCGGAAGGTGCGGCGGGCCGTTTCCTGGACGGTCAGGACCTTCGGATTCCTGCGGTCCGTGGTGTCTCCGGCATAGGATTTCGGCGCTTTTCCCGAAATGGCCCGGACGGAAGCGATCATGCCCCCATGGTAGGCATTGTAATCGTCGGAGGAAAGCATATTGGTCTCATGGTTATCTTCATTTTTGATGGTCACGTCCATATGGGAAAGCCGTTTCCGGAAAAGGTCGGGACGGAATTCGCCCCTCGCCTTTCCCCCATAGGCATGACCGCCCCAGCGGATATAGACGTTGGAAAGATCGTCCAGGGTCTGCCAGTTCTTCGATTCCAGCAGATTTCCTATGCCGGCACCATAAGTCCCCGGGGCATCGCCGAAGATGCGGTAGGCCGCCTGCCGCCAGGCTTCCTCTCTGGAAATACCTTCCCTCATGAGGGCCTCACTGTCTTCGCTCACATGACGTTTCACGAAATTATCCTCATCCCTCTCATCCAGCGATGAGGCGAGAAGGATGGCTCTGTCCAGAAGCTCGGCGGCCTGGGGCATGGTATCCCGGAAGAGTCCGGAAATCCGCCCGGTCACGTCGATCCTGGGCCTTTTGAGTTCGGAGAGAGGAATGACTTCGAGGTCTTTCACATAGCCGCTTCCCCGCTGCCATAGGGGTTTCAGACCGAGGAAATAAAGAAATTCCGCGATGCACTGTCCATGGCTTCTCATATTGGCCCCGGACCAGAGGACCATGCCGATATTTTCCGGATACTTTCCTTCGTCCGCGATATATTGGGTAATCACCTGATTGGCGAGATCCTGTCCCAGCTTCCAGGCTGCTTTTGTGGGAAGGAGCCTGGGGTCAAGGCCATAGAAATTGATGGCAGGCGGAAGGATGGATGGCCCCGACACGGCAGGGGATCCCGTGGCCCCGGGACGGATGTAATGACCGTCCAGGCCATTTTCAGCATGAATCATTTCCTCCTTCGTGCGGGAAAGCTTTTCTTTCAGTTCTCCGCATGCAAAGGAAAGAAGGATTTTCAGTTTTTCCTGCCACTCTTTCGGCGCCGAAAGGACCGGTTCATGATGGAAAATACCGGAAATGGCCGCTTCGGAGAAATCCTTTTCCACGAGAAGGGAAATCATTTCTTTTTCTTCCTTCTGCGACCGGGCCAGAAGTTCGCCGCCCGTGAGGCCGCAGGGGTAAATATTTCCTGCCTTTTTCTTCATTTCCTCCGAAGAAATCCCGTAAAGCTCTCCCCAGAGGTCAGGTAGGGAGGGAACATCTCCCTGGGGGAACTGTAGGAGCCGCCCCAGGGTATCCGTCAGTATTTCTCCCGTCGGCATCTCTCCCAGCACATGAAGGCCCACATGGGTCTCGCTGTCCCGTATTTCCTCAATAAACTCATGGAGACGGCTCACATAATCGCTGAAATCCTCCGAAAGAGGCACGTCCGTATCCAGGTCCAGCTTCAAGGCCAGCTTCCGGATGTCCTTTTCCGTGGACTTTTCCTGTCCTTCCCCGGCTTTTCGGAAATGGGCATATTCGTCAAGGAGCCTTTCCAGGTCTGCCAGTTCTTCATAAGTCCCCGATTCGGCCATGGGCGCGGGCAAGTGACTCACGAGGCAGGCACTCCCCCGCCGTTTGGCCTGGATCCCTTCTCCCACAATGGTCATGTGGTAGAAATACAGATTCGGCAGATCCCCCAGGGCGAGCTCCGGATAGCTTTCCCGGTCCAGGCCCACGCCCTTCCCCGGGAGCCATTCCAGATTTCCATGGGTGCCCACATGGATGACCATATCCGCCTTCCAGCTATCCCTCAGCCACTGATAAAAAGCCAGGTACTGATGGGTGGGCGCCACATAGGGATCATGGTACAGTTTCCCCGGGTCCAGGCCATAGCCCCGGGCCGGCTGGACGGTGAGGAAAATATGGCCGTCCATGGTTCCGGGGACGAGAATATTTCCATCCTCCACCATGACAGACCCCGGCGCCCTGCCCCAGTCCTTTTCCAGCTGTGCTTTCACTTTCTCCGTAAAATGATGGTGGCCTTTGAGATATTCGGAGACCGGCAGCTTCTCACACTCTTTCACCTGCTCATCCGTCAGCATGTCCATATCGTTCGTGGCATGGGAAGTCATCTTCCGGATGAGCTCTGCCCCGTCCTTCGGAATCCAGGGAACGTCATAGCCTTTCTCTTTCATGCGGAAGAGAAGCTTTTGGATGCTTTCCATGGTATCCAGGCCCACGGCGCTTCCGATATTTGAATTCTTCGGCGGATAATTGTGGAAAATGATGGCCACTTTCTTATCCTTATTTTCCTTCATGGAAAGGCGGGCCCACTTGCCTGCCTTCGACACCACCAGGCGCATCCGCTCTTCCATGGGAAGATAACGGACAAGGCCCTCTTCATTCACTGTTTTGGATGCCAGAGGCACCGTATGAATGATACCGTCCACTTCCGGCATGGCTGCAGAAAAAGAAAGTTCCGCCATGGTGAGGCCTTCTGACGATGCCTGCCATTCTTCCTTCGGCATGATGAGGGAATAGGCCTCCAGCACAGGAATCCCTATTTCCTCCATCTCCTTTGTGGAAATAGAACCGGACGCGGAAAAGGAAAATTTCATCACATTCACGATAGCCCTGACGACTGGCCGATTGCCATCCATGAAGTACCTGTGGAAAATTTCGGAAATGGAAGGCGCACCGAGAGACGTGTCGGGAATGCCGTTCGTAAAGACGGGGACCACATTGTACCCCTGCCGCTCCGCTTCCCGGACAAAAGAAGCCTGGTACGAAAGGTCGTCCCAGATCCATTCATCCCGGTAAAAAAGCATACCCAGGGCAGGCCGGCCGGGTTTGAAAAACCTCTCCCGATAAGCTGCGGGGTCGGTCATACACTTCCCGTCCATATCAGGATGGTAAATCCCCGCCCAGCAGAGCTTCTCCGGCGCCTTCACCTTCTCATTTTCTCCGCTCAAAAGGCTCTGGGCATAGAGCCAGAAATTTTTATAATTTTCCATGCCTCCGTACTGGGCATACTGCTGCAGCACCTGGATGGCCGGATGCTCCAGGCCCCGGCCTGCTTCCCCTTCTGCCGATCCTGCGGCATCCATGAAATAAGGAATATTTTCCTTCTCCATAAAGAACCGGCACCGGTCCCAGAACCGGGTACGAATCGTATTTCCCATCCACCGGATGAGAACAAGAGAAGCAGAAGAAAGCCTTTCCTCCCAGTCCCGAGTCCATCGGCTGTCACTTGCAATCTTCAGCACATCACAGTCCCCATGAAGCTTTCCCGCCGCCCTCAAACTGCGGCACGCCGCCCCCATCATGGCATATCGCCGGTCCACATTGGTGATGTAAAGAATATTCATAAATGCCTCAACTCTTGAAAATCGTAATAATAAATCCGGAAAACCAGTCTGTGATAACTAAAATTATACATCATGTTTACTTTAATTGTTTATTATTACGGCATTTTATTTTATCTGTTGGAAATTTATTATGTTTTGATTGATAAATATATTAGAAATTGCTATACTAGCCATAAATGAAGCAAAAAATGGAAAATAATAAAAATAACGACCATGCTCCATTGCATCATTTTGAATACACTTGAAAAAGGGCCGTGAGAACACTGTTCCAGTTTCTTATGCTCATTTTTTATTGGGCATAACAAAATCATCCAAAGGAGAGGGATATTTTATGAAAAAGAGACTATTTTGTGCTGTTTTAGCTGCTTCCGCATGCATAGGGGGAATGACTGCGGTTCATGCTGAATCCGTTCCTGTTTATACACTGGCGCCGATTACGGTTACTGCCCAGCGTTACGAGAAGAAAGATGTCAATATCGCGGCCAGCACCCAGGTCGTTACCCATGAAGAATTAGTCCAGACCGGGCAGCAGAATGTGCAGCAGGCGCTTTCCTACCTCGATGGCATCACTTACTCCGGAATGGGGCCAAATGGCACAGCAGTCAGCTCCATGACCAGTAAAATAGTCATCCGTGGTGTAGAAGACGGTACACTTGTCATGGTCAATGGGACACCAATCAACTGGCGCGGCCGTTACAATCTGGAAGATATCCCCACTGAATCGATTGAAAGAGTCGAAGTCGTCCGCGGGGGCGGTGCCGTTCTTTACGGAAGCCAGGCAACCGGCGGCGTCATTAATATTATTACAAAGAAGAAAATGCCAAACCGTGTATCCGTCGGTCTTGGCAATTATGGCCAGCAGGATTATGCCGTATCTGCCAACGCCGGAGATTTCTCCTTTGCCTACCACTATAACAAATGGGGTGATGTAGGCTTGATTTCCTCCACCTGGCCCAGCGAAAAATATCATGCCGGCAAGATTGAAAACCGGATGCGCTTCAAAGGTTCTGAAAAAAATGATTTCCTCGCCACCTATAAAATCAGTGACAATCTGGACTTCCTCTACAACCACGATGAATCGGCAAATAAATGGGAATATACTTTCCAGAAGAATGCGCCGGCTAAAATAAAGGGAGCTACCCGTTATCAGCGTAAATATGAAAGAGATAAAGATTTTGTCCAGTTGAATCTTCACGACCTGAACGGCTGGAGCGGTCATCTTTTCTATAACCGAAACACTCTGGAAACCCATGGAACCGACTTTTACTCTTCTTCCGGTTCAAAGAAGGGATATCCGAAATCCGTATGGAATAAAGAAAAGAACCTGTCCTATGGATATGACGGACAGAAAGTATGGAAAGAAAAGACCCAGACCTTCCTGCTCGGCACCTCTTATGAAAGAAATGAATACTACGATTATGAAGACAAAGATTACAGCAGAAACATCTTCTCCTTCTTTGGATCCTGGGATAAATCGCTGACAGATAAAGACCAGCTCACCCTTTCTGCCCGTGAAACCTGGACCACCGGCGCTGCCGAAGATAAAAATTACAGCAACTTCAGCGGCCAGGCACAGTATCTTCACAAGCTTAATGACAACCAGAGCGTTTATGCCAGCGTAGGACAATCTTTCGTACTTCCTGCTTTTGCCCAGATGTATTCTGACGGGAACCGTCCCGGCGTTAATGTAGTCGGTGACACAAACCTGAAACCGGAAAAAGGTCTCCATTATGAAACGGGCTGGAAATATGAAGGCGACAAAGCCCAGTACAAAGTGGCCCTCTTTGCCACCCGTATTAAAGACAATATCACCTACCCCAAGAGCGGTGATAAATTCTATGTCATGAATGAAGACTTCAAGAATCATGGTCTGGAAACAAGCGTAACCGTCAAGTCAAATGACAACTTCTCCTGGCATGCAGGTCTTACCTGGCAGGATCCCAAATCCAAAGTCACGTCCGAAAAGAAAGGTGCCAAGACTTACTGGGATCGTTCCTATGGCCGTTTCCTGCTGAATGGCGGTATTAACTATACAAAGGATAAATGGGCTGCCGCACTGAATGCTACTTATCTGGCCGACCGTGTTCTCTGCCCATCCAGCGCTCATTCCTTTGATGAGAAGCCATATCTGCTGACCTCTATGAATGTGAAATATTCGCCCAATGATATCAGCGATATCACTCTCACCATAAATAACATTCTTGATAGAGAAGATAACATTTCCCATACTTCCAGCCACTATAGTGCGACACCTATTAACTGGATGCTTTCCTATAATTATCGGTTCTGATTAGAATTGATAAGCCCGCCGAATGAACATATCATTCGACGGGTTTTATTTTGTCATTAAAAATGTGGTACAGTAACTATGGAAGCATGAATATTTTTTATTGGAGGAATTCCCATGGACTATATCACTTTAAATGATGGAAACAAGCTGCCCGCTTTCGGCCTGGGCACCTGGGGGCTCCGGGGGAATGGCTGTGCAGAGACCGTGGCTAGGGCCATTGAGATGGGCTATTCCCTCATCGATACGGCAAGGATGTATGGGAATGAAAAAGACGTGGGCCGGGGCATCCGGGAAGCGGGAGTGGCGCGGGAAAAGCTTTTCGTGACTTCCAAAGTATGCTCGCCCTATGCCTCCTATGAAGCCACGAAACGTATCATCGAAGAATCCCTGGACGCCCTGGGGCTGGATTATATCGATTTATATCTGGTTCACGAGCCTTATGATTCATCCCTTGAAATGTATGAAGCCTTAAAAGAAGCAAAGGAAAAAGGACTTGTCCGGTCCATCGGGATTTCCAATTTCAATGAAGCGGAATATCTGGATTTCATCAAAGGCTGCGGCCTCATCCCCGCAGTAAACCAGATGGAAAATCATGTGTACTTTCTCCGGTCCCATCTGCAGGAAATCATGAGGGCTCATGGCACCGTCATGCAGGGCTGGGCGCCTTTCACGGAGGGCATGCGGCCCATTTTCAGGGAAAAGATTCTTAATGAAATCGGAAGGAAATACGGAAAAACGGCAGGACAAATCGCCTTGAAGTACCTTCTCCAGAACGGGGTCCCCACCATCGCCAAATCCTCCCACACGGAAAGGCTGAAAGAAAATCTGGATATTTTTGACTTTTCCCTCACTGCCGATGAAATGAAGACAATTCACGGGCTGGATGAAGGAAAGAGCCTCTTTGGTTGGTACTAATTTTAGGAATTAGGAATTGGGGGTTAGGGATTAGGGGTCTCATCAGACATTTAATGACTGTTTACCCTATTTGCTGTCCCCCAGCCATAGCAAAAAGACGCTCTTTTTGTTGCGCGCCTGTACTTATCACTTACCCCTTGCCACTTTCTTTTCCACTTCCTGTCCGCTATCGCCCTTCCACTCCAATAGCCTCTTTCCCCATATACTCCGCCGCATCAGCGGCGCTTTCACTTACCACTTTCCACTTACCACTTTTTTCACCACAAAAAAGCTGTCCCTCGCAAGGAGAGACAGCTTTTTATTTCCAAAAGTTAAAATCCAGCGCCCGCTTCTTTGAATTCTTTCTCGATGGATTCGTCAGGAGCTTTGGTGAGCAGGCTGACGACTACGATGAAGAAAAGACCGGTGAGGAAGGCGGGGAGGAGTTCATAGATTCCAAAGACTCCGCCCATAGGTTTTACGAGGTATTTCCAGACAAAGACCATGATGCCGCTGGTAATCATACCGCAGATGGCTCCGGGAAGGGTCGCCCGTTTCCAGAAAAGAGCACAGATCATAACCGGTCCGAAGCAGGCGCCAAAGCCGGCCCAGGCAAAAGATACGATGCCAAAGACGGAGCTGTTCGGATCTCTGGCAAGAAGGATGCCGAGAAGGGCAATGCAGAGAACGGTTACCCGGGCTGCCAGCATACTCTTTCCCGGGGAAAGTTCCTTGTGCATGAATTCCTGAAGAAGGTTCTGGGATACGGAAGAAGCCGCAGCCAGAAGCTGGGAATCGGCAGTGGACATGACGCTGGCCAGAATGCCGGAGAGAATGATGCCTGCCAGAATAGCCGGGATGATGCCGAAAGTGGCGATAAGATTGGAAATTTCAACAACCACCGTTTCCGTTCCTGACCCGTGCAGCATGGGAATGAGTCCATCCACAGACATTTTTCTTCCTGCAATACCGATGCAGACGACCATGAGCATGGAGAGGAAAGCCCAGGTGGAAGCGACCCGGCGGGAAAGTTTCAGTTTCGCTTCATCCTTGATGGCCATGTAACGGAGAAGGAAATGGGGCATACCGAAGTAACCAAGGCCCCAGGAAAGGGTGGTGATGATCATAAGCGGAGTGTAAGGCTTGCTTTCGCCGGTGGCTTCGATATAGGTTTCATTCATGGAAAGGTAGCCCGGAAGCTGGGATGCATTTTCAATGACCGCATCAATTCCCCCTGCGCTGATGACTGCCACGACCAAAACAAAGAAAAGGGCCGTAGTCATGAGGATACTCTGGATCAGGTCCGTCATGGAAGCTGCCAGGAATCCGCCGGTTGCCGTATACCCTACGATAACGACTGCAGAAATGAGCATGGCCGTCATATAATCCATTCCAAAGAGGGAAGCGAAAAGCTTGCCGCAGCCCGCAAAGCCGGATGCCGTGTAAGGAATGAAGAAAATAATGATGATGACAGCGGAAATGGCTGTCAGGATACATTTTTCATCATGGAAACGGTTCGCAAAGAACTGGGGCACCGTGATGGCATTCACCACCTGGGAATACCGGCGGATCCGTCTTGCCACCAGAAGCCAGGAAAGATAAGTCCCCGCAGAGAGGCCGATAATCGTCCAGCCTACGTCGGCTGACCCGGAAAGGTAAGCAAGTCCGGGAAGGCCCATCATGAGGTAACTGGACATATCCGACGCTTCTGCCGACATGGCCGTCACGAATGGTCCAAGGGACCGGCCGCCCAGGAAAAAGTCGGACGTGGATGACGTCTTCTTCGCGCACAGGAACCCGATCACAAGCATCCCCACCAGGTACACGAAGATGGTGCCAAGGATAAAAATAATGGATGTCTTCATATTACACTCCCCCTTTGAGATATCCTCTGTATGAGGACAATTATACCATAATTTCATGACTTATCGGGTTAAAAATTCAGAAAAATGATAGAAATATACGAATTTATTGGTTTCACGCATATTTCCTGCTTCCGATTCTTATTTTCTGATATAAAAAGGAGCCGTACAATAATTACGCCATATGTTGAATTGACGAAATTTATAAAGTGATCAGTTCATAGTTCATAGTGATCGGTGAAAGAGTCCCGCATCAAATTAGACAGCGGACCGATTTATAAACGGATCTCATTGAAAAAGTATAAATTTCATATAAAACGGCCGTCTCCCACTATCTGAAGGCGGCCACTACAACTGCGAACTGATAACTAATAACTATATTCCCCAAAATTTATAAAATGATGGTTTCTATTTTTGTACACCCTCTCTTTTGATTAAATTTCCTTCAGATACGACGTCAATCCATAGAGGGGCACATTCACCATCCAGTCCTGCTCCCTCCAGCCTGCCGTGGAGGTGCGAATGGCAAGGAACGGATGATATTTCCCGCAGTATACCTTGAGGCTTTTGGCCTGGAGATTGTCTTCCGCCTTCACCTCGATGGGCACTATATTTCTTCCCTTCTGCACCAGGAAGTCAAGCTCCATCCGGCTTTCATCGGACAGATAATAAGGCGTGAGCCCCGTATCCGAGACAAGCTGCTGGAGGACAAACTGTTCCGTGAGAGCCCCCTTGAACTCCGTAAAAATCTGATTTCCTTCCAGTATGGACAAAGCATCCAGTTCACTCAAAGCCCCCAGAAGACCGATATCCACCATGTAGAGCTTGAATGCGGTAAGGTCCACATACGCCTTGAGCGGCATGGCAGATTTGGTCACACGAAATACTTTATGAATGAGCCCGCAGTCCAGGAGCCATTCGATGGCAATTTCAAAGTCTTTCAGGCGGCTCCCCTTTTTGATCTGCCCAAAGAAGAATTTCTTATTTTCCTTTGCCAGCTGCAGGGGAATGCCATTCCACACCATGCGCAGCCTGGCAAGGTCCGTCCCCTTCACATGTTTGCCGAAATCTCCATCATACTGGGAAAGGATCTGCTGCTGCAGGCGCCGGACTTCTTTATAATCTTTATGCTCACGGAAAAAATCCACGATTTCCGGCATACCGCCCACATAGTAATAGTTTCGGAGCCAGAAAAGGAACCGATCTTTCCAGTCATTCCATAGATTCTTGTCCTCTGACGCCAATGCCCTGACCAGTGACGATTCTCCCATGGCGTCAAGAAATTCCCTGAAATTCAACGGATGGAGATCCAGCTCATCCACTTTGCCTACAGGATAGGAAATACCCTCATGAATGGCCACACCGAGAAGGGAACCGGCCGCAATGATGGGATACTCCGGCCCATTCTCACAGAAAAATTTCAAAGTCTCCAGAGCTCGGGGCGCTTCCTGGATTTCATCAAAAATAAGGAGCGTGTCTCCCGGCGTGATTTCCACACCGCTGGCAATATTGAGACTCATGAGCAGCCGGTCCATTGAAAAATCCTGATCGAAAATGGCTTTCATGGTCCTGTTGTTAAAGAAGGAAATATAGGCAGTCTTCTTGAAATAAAGCCGTCCGAATTCCTTCATAAGCCAGGTCTTCCCCACCTGGCGGGCTCCCTTTAAAAGAAGCGGTTTCCGGTTCGGCCGGTCCTTCCATTCCAGAAGCTTCTCCATAGCATACCGTTTCATAAGATTCCTCCTTTCTTCCTGCCGATTGATTTATTTTCATTATACACTTTTGCTTAGGACTTTTCTTCTATATTATACATTTTTGTCGATGACTTTTTGGTAATTCAATACATTTTTGTTTACAACTTTTAGCGTAATTATTACATTTTTCACTCGCACTTTGTTCTTGTAAATTCAATGCATTCAAAAAGCCCGCTCTATAATTTTATGCGGGCTAACTTTCTCTGATCAATATGAACTGATTACTTTTCCATTCCCGTTATTTCAACATATGTGTAATAGTTGAGCATCTCCTCTTTATGATGAAAATTCCAAACTTGTTTACCTGTTTTCCACTTTTTTCACTTCAATCAGCACGATTTCCGGTTTATGGCCATTCCGGAAGCAGGCGCCCCAGGCTCCGTAGCCGCTGGTCACGATGGCGGTGAGGTTTCCGTATTTCTTTGTCCCGAAATAGAAAGGGAAATGTTTCCCCACGAAATAGGAATTCGGCCAGAACTGGCCTCCGTGGGTGTGACCGGCCAGGAACAGGTCTGCCCCTTTCCGGGAGGCGTCTTTCATATGCACCGGTTCATGCTCCAGGACGATATGGAATTTTCCCGGGAAGCTTTCAAAGGAATCATCGGGATGGTAGCTGTAGTCCATGACTCCCGTGAGGACGGCGCCATTTCGAAGTTCTTCCGATTCGCCGTGAAGTATCTGAATGCCTTGTTCTTTCAGGATGGTTCCTTCCAGCCTGAGATTCTGTCCATAATGGTCATGGTTGCCAAAGACCGCATAGGTCCCCAGAGGCGCTTTGAAATGGGCCAAGCCTTCCAGACTTTTTTCGCGGAGCACCGTGTTCAGGTCTCCGTCAATGATATCCCCTCCGATGAGGACAAGGTCCGGCTTCAGATGATTGATGCGGCGCACCATCTGCCGTGCGAAGCTTTTCCCAAGATGCGGTCCCAGATGGATATCGCTCACAAAGGCGATGGTGAAATCGTCCACATCTTTTTCCGTTTTCACCTTCACCCGCCGGACGATGGGATGATGACCATCCCAGATGCCCCTTACCAGGATGAGGAATAAAAGGAAGGCCGCTCCTCCGGCATACATGGAAAGAGCGCTTTCCTTATAGGGCAGGAGGGCTTTGAAGAAAAAGGAAATACGGAGGAGAATCCATGGAATGAGGAGGAGCAGACCGTAGTAAACATAAAAGAAAATATACCCGCCCAGGCGGCCCAGAAATTTCACAAAGGTTAGCGGCAGCCTGTGAGCCAGGGTATGGGGAATGACGAAAAGAAAGGGCAGCAGAAGAAATACAATGAGTCCCCCAACATGGTTGATGGAACGGAACCCATGGGAAAAGAGGGCCCAGAGGCCGCCGGAAATGACGGCGCCCATAAGGCCGAGGATGGAATAGAATATATCGCGGGGAGCCATGCAGTTTGTCTCCTTTTAGGGAAATAATGGATGGAGTCACCAGTCCGAATCGGGGTGCGGGGTGCGGGATGCGGGGTGCGGGGTGCGGGAAGGTGGGCGCCTTGAAATAATACAGGCGCCTCTTTTTATGCGCACATCAGGATGACCGGCTTTTGAACCGGGGCTGTCGGGAGGCTCGGGCGTATCGGGGTAGTCGGGAAGGTGGCGCCCTTCGGGCGCAAATTTAGACTTGGCCTTCGGCTCTCAATTGGCGGATCAAACGTTTTTATCAATAAAAAATAGAATGACGGTCAATTTCTTTATTTCTATTATACTATAGGTAAAAAGAGAAAAGGGCGTGTACATAAACAAAAACCATTATTTAAAAACTTTAGGAAAATAGTTATCAGCTATCAGTAATCAGTTCGCAGTTGTGGTTGGCCTTTTTATATAAGAATTTAAACATTTTCCAGAAGAACTGTGTATAAAAATGGCCCGCCATCCAAAGATGCGGGCCTCCTTCACTGAGAACTATGAACTGAGAACTGATCACTTTATAAATTTCAGCAATTCAAGTTTCTGCAATTATTGTACAGTTCCCTGGGGCAGGCGGTGAACCGGCTGTCATATTTCCCATAAAAAAGGCAGCGCCCTGTCTGAAGCGCTGCCGCCTTCACGAACCACGAATCACGATTCGCACCATGAAAAACTAAATGCCAGCTGCTAACGGCTAACCACTAACGGCTAACTGCTAACGGCTAACCACTAACGGCTAACCACTATTTCTTCTCTTCCTTTGCCTCTTTCCTCACTTCTTCGGGAATGGTGAAGTCCGTATCTTTTGGAAGGGCATCGAAGGTGATTTCCATGTCCATTTCGCTCTGGCTCAAAAGGCCTTTCATGAGGAGTTTCGTTCCTTCGTCTCCCTGGAGGGTATCGAGGAACGCATTTCCCACATTGCGGACCGTATCGGTCAGGGGCAGGGCCATCTTCGTGATGCGGTTTGCTTTTTTATCGATGGACACATTGGCCGTAATCGATCCCTGCTTTGCAAGAGCCGAAAGGACGGCGGCCACGGTCTTCTTCTGGTCGGCGGACAATTTGTCCCATTTCTTCTCGTCCCCCGGTTTATAGACGCCGGACAGGTCAAATTCCACGGCATACTGGTTCTTGTAATCTTTTTTGACGGACTTCACGGATTTCATGAAGTTGTCCACGGCTGCGGAACCGGCATCTCCGGCGCGGTTGTAGACGGACATGGGGACTGTCTGCTTCAGCCACTGTTCTTTGCCGTTTTTATTGTTTTCAATGTAAATGATGAGGTCTTTGCCATCTTTGCTCTCTTCCGCATAGGCATAGCTTTCGGCGGACCGGTTCCCGTCTACCGTGACGGTCATCACGCTCTTTGCCTGAGTCGGATTTTTCTTCGCATAGATGACGTTGTGAGCAAGGACTTTCCCTACCAGGGGAAATTTCCCCTGGCCGTCGATGGTATACATGCCGCTTTCATCGGCAGTCATATTTCCGATAGCCGATGCCAGCTCGAGGGCCGGGGTGGAAAGGGTCTCCGACGGAGATTTTTTCTCCGTCTGCACTTCCGCAGCCGGTTTTTCTTCAGGGCTCGCAGAGGGTCCTGCAGCCAAAGTATTTCCTGTAAGGCCAAGCAGCAGAGCTGCCAGGCCCATTGTTTTCTTCAGAGTATTCATAGTTACCTCCCGTATAAAGAAATTTTACCATAAAATCCGTCCCGAAAGTATATAGTATAATAAAGAAATAAGGAGGCATCCATGGCATACAGCGAACTCATCAAAAACTTTGACCATATCCGCGAATACCTGCGGGATTTTTTCGTTTATGGTTTCCATACCAGGGATGAATTTTCCGCCAAAAGCGGGCGGAGTTATGACAATGAGCGGCGGCGCATCGAAAATTACCTGGATGGCTGGGTTTCTTTCCGCCAGACCCCGACCGGGAAAACCCTCTTTATTTCCCCCGAAGGCAGCCGGGTCACCCACAATCCCCTGTATCGTGCCTTCAAGGCAAAGAGCTTCACCAACCGGGATATCACCCTCCATTTCATGATTCTTGATTTCCTCTCCGATGGGAAGTCTTATAGTTTTCAGGAAATAGAAAATGTTCTCTACGACCGGTACCTGGCCCATTATGAAGGCCTTTTCTTCGATGAGTCCACGCTCCGGAAAAAGCTGAAAGAATATGCGTCCCTGGGCCTTCTGGTCATGGAAAAAGAAGGACGGAAGGTGGCTTACCATATTTCCAAAGATGAAATCCGGCTTGAAGACTGCCGGGACCTTCTCCGCTTTGCTTCGGAGGAAAACCTCCTGGGCGTCATCGGAAGCTGTATGGAAGACCGGCTTGATGAAGAAGAAAGTCCCCTCCTTTTCCGGAATCATTCCTTCATGAACATGCTGGACAGCGAGACGGCAGCCGTCATTCTGGGGGCCATCCGCGAGAAAAGGTGGCTCAAAATACGGAAAGTGAACCATCGGGACGGTTCGGAAAAGCTTCTCTCCATCATTCCCTGGAAAGTCTATGTGAGCCTGCGGAGCGGACGGAATTACCTGCTGGCCGGGACTTCCCCGGGAAATCTGGTTTCCATCCGCATCGATTATATCCGTTCCATTTCTGCGGGAGATCAAGCAGCCGATTATGATGAGCTGGCTGCCCGCTGGAAGGAAACCGTTTCCCCCATGTGGGGCGTGGTCATCCGGAGACGGCTGGAACATATTTCCATGGATATCCATGTGGAGCCGGATGAAAATTTCATTGTCAGGAGGCTGGAGCGGGAAAAGCGCTGCGGGAAAGTCACCCGGATCGATGAAAATACTTTTCGCTTTGAGGCAGACGTCATGGATTCCCTGGAAATGGTGCCCTGGATCCGCACCTTTTTCGGCCGCATTACAAGACTTTCCGCCGACAACCCACGCCTTCTCCGCTGGATCCATCAGGATTTGAAAGAAATGTCCTCCCTTTACGAGGTGAACCATGATATTCAGTGAAATATACAGCCTCTACTACAAGGCGGTCTCCCGGATCCTGGCCCTTTCGGTAGAAGGAAAGCTGACGGAAAAAGACCTGTACGCCATCTCGAGGGAAAATGCCTTCCCCGAAAGCGCCATGACCATCGTCCCCGCTTTAAGAAATAAAGAATGGCCCCTCCTCACCGATGACCTTCATACGCCCCTTGAAAGAGCGCCCCGCCTCCCCCTTTCCACCCTCGAAAAGCGATGGCTGAAGGCAGTGCTTTCCGACCCGAGGGTCTCCCTCTTTGCGCCTGAAATGAAGGGTCTTGAAGAAACAGAGCCCCTCTTTGACCTGCAGGATATTGTCTGCTTTGACCGCTATCGGGACGGAGACCCTTTTACGAACGAAAGATACCGGGCCCGCTTCCGCACCATCTGGAAAGCCCTGAAAGAGAAAAAACTTCTTCACCTGGAATTCATCAGCGGAAAAGGAAATACGGTTTCCGGCACCTGCCTTCCATTGAAACTGGAATATTCCGATACGGACGATAAATTCCGTCTCCTCGCCCTGAAAGAAGGAGAAATCCGCACCATCAACCTTGGCCGCATTACCAGGGCGGAAATCGGGAATCCCGCCCCCGACAGCGCCATCCCCGATGAACCTTCCCCGAAAAGAAACACTGTCTTCATCATCACCGACGAACGAAACGCCCTCCAGCGGGTGCTCATGCAGTTCTCCCATTATAAAAAAGAAGCGGAAAAGCTGGACGAAAAGCATGTGAAAGTCACCCTCACCTATGACCAGGATGAAGAAATTGATCTCACCATCCAGCTCCTCTCCTTTGGCCGGTTCATTGAAGTCCTATCCCCGGATTCCATCAGGAAAAATATAAGGGAACGGATTGAAAAGCAGATTCAGTTCTTCAACAATTGACTCCGCCGGACTCATCCAATGACCGAACAAGCAGCAATAGCTAATGGCTATCGGCTAACTGCTAATGGCTAATAGGTAATGGCCTCCCCTGCGCACAAAAACCATGAGCCCATGGTTTTCCCCCGCCTGTGTACATTCCCCATATTTAATCGGGGCTGTACAATAATTACA
>DKQZ01000078.1 GCA_002471975.1 Dialister sp. UBA7295
TTCGGAATGGGGGATTTTGCCTTTGGAGGACCGCTTGAAGCCTTTGAGGCATTCCGACTTGGACCGCTTTCGTGCTGCGGGGATAGCTTTCCGCTATGGACTTAAGTGACAAGAGGCAAATCGCTGCTTACCGGTCGGGTCTTACGAGATTTTATCTCACAGGAAGTCCCTCTGCCTGGGCAAAGTCCCAATCAAAAAGGTGCCGCATCAGCGGCACACCTTCCCGCACCCCGAACCCCGCGCCCCGAAATCTCGATAAAGACTCTTCCGGGGCATGCCGTGATGAGGTTAAAACCCGAATACCGTAATTGTCTCAGACCACAGTAACTACCCAATGACTCAAATAAGCCCACGGATAATAATGACTGCAATTAAAACGGGCAGTACATATTTGAAATAAGGAGCGAGATACTTCGGAATCTTCATGCCCTTTCCCGTATTGGTTTCTTCCAGATATTTCTCAAAGCCCCAGCCATACTTTGTGGTGCAGAAGAGGCAGAAAATGAGGGAACCGATGGGGAGAACCAGATTGGAAACGATGAAATCTTCACTGTCCAGTACGCCCCGGGCTCCCAGGATATGGACATCGCTCCAGAGATTGAATCCCAGGACACAGGGAATGGAGCCAAAGAAAACGAGGGGCAGCAGGATGAGGACTGTCTTTTTTCTGGACCAGTTGAAATCATCCATGCAGTTTCCGATCAAAGCTTCAAAAACGGCAGTAACCGTGGAGAAGGAAGCAAAGGTCATGAATACGAAGAAAAGAGCGCCCCAGAGCTGGCCCATGGGCATGTTGATGAAGATATTCGGAAGGGTCACGAAAATGAGGGACGGACCTTCAGAGGGTTCCACGCCAAAGGCAAAGCAGGCTGGAAATATAATCATTCCTGCCAGAAGGGCTACAAAGGTATCAAGGGCCGTAATGCGGACCGCTTCTCCGCCGAGGGTATGATCTTTCCCCATGTAGGACGCAAATATTTCCATAGACCCCTGACCTACGGAAAGGGTGAAGAAAGCCTGATTCATGGCTGCTGCGGCCACATTTCCAAGACCTGCTTCTACAGCTCTGTTCCAGTCGGGAAGAAGATAAAATTCGAGACCTTTCTCTCCGCCGGGAAGGGTCATACTGTTCACTGCGAGGATCACAATCAATAACAGAAGGCCCAGCATCATGACTTTCGTCACTTTTTCAAGGCTCTTTGCCACGCCGCCGGCGCAGACCGCAAAGCCTACGAGTACATTGATCCCCATGAAAATGGTCAGTTCCAGCGGATTGGAAACCATATTTCCAAAGACTTTGGAAACCGCATCCGGCGAAAGACCATTGAAAGAGCCATTGATGAAACGCAGGAAATAATCCACCATCCACCCTGAAATGGTGGTGTAGTACACCATGAGGATGAAACTGCCAATGAGGCATACCCAGCCATGAAGGTGCCATTTGGACCCCTTCGGCTCCAGGGCTTCAAAGCCGCGGAGCACGGACTTGTGAGAAGCCCGGCCCACAGCCAGTTCCATGGTGACTACAGGAATCCCCATAAGCAAAAGGAATGCCAGATAAAACAAAACAAAAACCGCGCCGCCATACTCACCGGTGATATAGGGGAATTTCCACACATTCCCTATGCCAATGGCACAGCCTGCGCTGACAAGGATGAATCCCAGACGGGACCGGAAACTTTCTCTTTCTTCCATTCTTCAATCCTCCATATAATGAAAAGAAGCAGGAGACACCCACGCCTGCTTCCGCGCTCCTTTTATTGTGCTTCCCATTTTCGCGCAAAAGGATGTCCCTCTCATAAGGGACATAGAGCCGTCAATTATTATACACTGTTCCATTTCATAATAAAAGTATGTCGGGTAATTAGTATAGCGATTTAAAAGCAGCTTGTGTATCAGGGTGCGGGATACGGGAAAGGCGGCGCCCTGCGGGCGCAAGTTTTTAATCTGCCTTCGGCACTCAACCGGGGTGGCTTTGGCAGTACGGGAGGAATTGGGGATTAGGAATTAGGGATTGGGGATTAGGAATTAGGGATTGGGGATTAGGGATTAGGGATTGGGGATTGGGGACAGTGGCGCCCTTGCGGGCGCAGAGTTTTGAATGTCGGCCTTTGGCTCTCAACCGGGGTTAATAGGGATTAGTTTCCATTCGTAAAGATTATCCAACATATTGATGAGTACCGGTAGTACACCCCTTCACCCGCTTCGCGGGAGCTTCCCCTCAAGGGGACGCTTGTTAGGTTGTGCGCTCTGTGGTTAGCCTCATTAACTCCGATGTACAGCTTCCCGGACGAAACGACATCACAGTTATTCATGATTATCTCATACAAAATGCGGCGCCTTTTACTGATGCGCCGCACCTTCCCGATAGCCCCGAGAACCCCGATAACCCCGAGATTCCCGATTCAAAGGTTTTTATTCTTTTGGTTATCCTTTTCAAATCAGGACAATTTAGAGTGATTATCCAACATATTGCCTGGTACCGATAGCACACCCCTTCACCCGCTTCTCGGGAGCTTTCCCTCAAGAGGGCCTGGCGGGATAGTGACGCTGACGATTTGCGTCATTAGCCATTACCTATTACCCATTAACCCCAATGTACATTTCCACGGACGAAATGACATCACAGTTATTCATGATTTACCCATATAAAAAAGGCGGCGCTTTTTCATGTGCGCCGCCACCTTCACGAACCACGAATCACGAACCACGAAACTTCGAGATAGACTATACCGAGGCATGTCGTGATGAGGCTAATCCACGAAAACCGTAACTGACTCCGAACAATCCTATCGAAAGAGTCACAAACAAATCACATCAGTCCCCTGATGAGAATAACGAGGATCAGGATTGGCAGAATGAACTGGAAATAGGGTTTGATCCAGAGGGGCATTTTGAGGCCGCTGCCTTTATTGACTTCCGCCACATATTTGTCAAAACCCCAGCCGTATTTCGTCACGCAGAAAAGGAGATAAATGAGGGCCCCGCCGGGAAGGAGGATATTGGAAACAAGGAAATCCTCACTGTCCAGGACGTCTCTTGCCCCGATGAAATGCATGCCGGAGAGTACATTGTAACCCAGTACGCAGGGGATGGAGAAGAAGAATACGATAAGAAGGTTGATAATGACCGATTTCTTACGGCTCCAGCCCAGATTATCCATGGCGCAGGCAATCAGGTTTTCAAAGACCGCTGTGACCGTGGAGAAAGAGGCAAAAGTCATGAAGACGAAGAAAAGGGTGCCCCAGATCCGCCCGCCGGTCATATCCACGAAAATTTTCGGAAGGGTAATGAAAATGAGGGATGGTCCCTAGTCGGGATGCACATTGTAGGCAAAGCAGGTCGGGAAAATGATGAGGCCCGAAAGAAGAGCCACAAAGGTATCAAGGGCCGTAATGCGGACCGCTTCTCCGGTCAGTGTAAAATCATCGGCCATGTAGGAACCGAATATTTCCAGAGCCGCAATGCCGAGGGACAAAGTGAAGAAAGCCTGGTTCATGGCTGCCGAAGCCACATTTCCAAGACCTGCTTCCACGGCGCGGTTCCAGTCCGGGAGAAGGTAAAATGCAAGCCCCGGTCCGCCGCCATCCAGGGATACGCTGTGAATGGCAAGAACCACAATCAGGATCAGGAGGCAGGACATCATCCATTTCGTGATCCGTTCCACCCCGTTATGAAGGCCGAGTCCGCAGACCGCAAAGCCGCCGAATACGGTAATCGCCATGAAAATCCCCATTTCCAGAGGATTTCCCAGCATGGCGCCAAAGACCTTCGGGATCGCATCCTGACCGATCCCCGCAAAAGTGCCGTTCAGGAATTTCCAGAAATAAGCCAGCATCCATCCCGAGACAGTGGTGTAATACATCATGAGGAGATAGCAGCCCAGGATACAGAACCAGCCATGAATATGCCATTTCGAACCCGCCGGTTCCAGGGCCTTGTAGCCCAGGACTGCCGATTTCCGGGATGCCCGGCCCACGGCCAGCTCCATGGTCATGACCGGAATTCCCATAAGGAGCAGAAAGGCCAGATAAAAGAGAACGAAAACCGCCCCGCCATATTCACCGGTAATGTAGGGGAATTTCCACACATTCCCGATGCCGATGGCGCAGCCCGCGCTCACCAGCAAAAATCCCAGCCGGGATTTGAAACTGTCACGATTGTTCATGAATAACCCTCCCATAGAAATAATGTATTTATTTTATACTTATTCTAACGATTTTTCCAGTAGAAATATGGGTTAGTGAAACATAGAGCGGGCAATGGAGTGAGTCAGCTGCGATTTTCGGGTTTTAGCCTCACCACGACGTGCCTCGAAAGAGTCTATCTCGAGATTTCGGGGTGCGGGGTGCGGGGTGCGGGAAGGTGTGCCGCTGATGCGGCACCTTTTTTATGGGGACTTTGCACAGGCGGAGGGGGGGAAGAAAAGACGGATTGCGGATTTGGGATTTCGGATTGCAGGAAGGTGGCGCTGCCATGGCAACGCGATTTTTTATGGGGACTTTGCACAGGCGGAGGGACTTTCAGTGAGACAAAATCTCGCAAGACCCGAATGGTAAGGAAAGAATTGCCTCCAGCCATTCAAGCCCATAGCGGAAGGCCAATCCCCGCTATACCCGACCGGTAAGCATCGGATTGTCTCTGTCCACACAAGTCTATAACGGATGGTAAATCTCGCAAGACCTGAAAAGCAGGCCTATTTACAATCACTGCCTCGAAATGTCATAATAGAAAAAAGGAGGCGCTCCCATGAATGATGAAATCCCGAAGAAGTCCCTTCTCGTCCAAATCGATGAGGGAGATGACGGTTACCGGATCCGGGCCAATGAAGGCCTTGCGGCCCTGAAGCCTGTGCTGACGGCCATCGTATGCCGCATGTATGGCATCCCGGAAAATCATTTCGAAGATGCCGCCGCCTTTCTGAAAATCCTTGGCCAGTCCTACAGGGAAGAGGAACTGACGGGAAATCCCCGGCAGATTCACTGATCCCGGAAGGAGATCAATTTGAGAAATAAAAAAAATGCCCCGGTCACCGTCACGGCCCACCGGGATGGACATATTTCCATAGCTCTTGATAAAAACCGCTGTTCCTATGTGGTGGCTTCCCTGTCCCAGGCCCTCTGCGGGTCTTTTGATGTGGCCGGAGAACATGAAAATGAAGTTTTCCGGGTCATCAGCAGCCTGGCCGTACGAAACATCACAGGAAGTTTCCCGACGGAATCCCATCAGGAAAAGACCATTCATTGAGGGAAGACTATGGAACAATGGACCATTAAGAAAAACGAAGCCGGCCGGCGGCTGGACGCCTTCCTCATGGAGAGGAAAAACTGGCCCCGCTCATTTTTCATGAAAGCGCTGCGCACGAAAAAAATCAAAGTGAACGGCAAAAAAGAGGAAGCCTCCTACCGGCTCGCCGAAGGAGACCTCCTGATTTCCTATGTGCTGGAAAGCGAAAAGAAAGCCCCTCCCGTGGAAATCCTCTATGAAGATGAAAATATATTGGTGGTAAACAAGCCCGCCGGCCTTCTCTCCCTTGACGTGACAGGGAAAGAAAAAGATACCATGCTCTCCCGGGTCAGTGCCCTCCTCAAAGGGCGGGGCGAAAAAGAAGCCTATCCCGTTCATCGCATCGATTTCAATACCAGCGGCATCCTTATCCTTGCCAAAAATGAGGAAATCGGAAAGCTCCTCGATGAAGCCATAAAGAACAGAAAAATCAGGAAATCCTACCTCTGCGTGGTGTCGGGCATCCTCACCCCGCCGGAAGGGAAACTGGAAAACCAGCTTTTCAAGGACGCGAAGAAAAATAAAGTCTACGTCACGGACGAACCGGTAAAAGGCTCGAGGACGGCCATCACCGAATACCGCACAAAAGCCGTCAGGAACGGTCTCTCCCTCCTGGAATGCCGACTCATTACAGGCCGCACCCATCAGATTCGTGCCCAGATGGCTCACGCCGGTCACCCCCTCCTGGGAGATGACAAATATGGTTCCAAAGAGCGAAACAGAAAACAGGGCGAAAGGCGGCAGCTCCTCTGCTCCTATAAGACCACTTTTGGAAATATGGAAGGACCCCTGGCATACCTTGCGGGAAAAACGATAGAAATCAGGAACGTGGGGTTCGTGAAAAAGTATTTCGGGTGAAATGTTTTTATCGAGATGAATTGAAAAAGATAACTAAAGGGGTAAAAACCTTTGAACCGGGAATCTCGGGGTTGTCGGGAATCCCAGGACTGTCGGGAAGGTGCGGCGCATCAGTAAAAGGCGCCGCATTTTTATATGGGAAAATCATGAATAACTGTGATGTCATTTCGTCCGGGAAGCTGTACATTGGGGTTAATGAGGCTAACCACAGAGCGCACAACCTGACAAGCTTCCCCTTGAGGGGGCATATGTTTTCCTTTCAGCTCATTCCCGATGCTTACGACCGTACGACCCTTTCCCCTCCGCTACGCTCCGGGACCTCCCCTGACCAGGGGAGGTTGGTGCGCCGAAGGCGGGTGAAGGGGTGTACTACCGGTACTCGGCAGTATGTTGGATAATCACTCTAAATTGTCCTGATTTGAAAAGGATAACCAAAAGAATAAAAAACCTTTGAATCGGGAATCTCGGGGTTATCGGGGTTCTCGGGGCTATCGGGAAGGTGCGGCGCATCAGTTAAAGGCGCCGCATTTTTATATGGGAAAATCATGAATAACTGTGATGTCGTTTCGTCCGGGAAGCTGTACATGGGGGTTAATGAGGCTAACCACAGAG
>DKQZ01000057.1 GCA_002471975.1 Dialister sp. UBA7295
ATCAGCACTAATCCTCTGGCAGTCATCAAAAATCTTTCCATAGAATGCATACTTGAGAAATATGGGACCGGGATGATCCTATAAGGGCCGCCTGGAAATTGGCGGCCCACCGCCCCGACAGCCCCGAGACTCCCGACAACCCCGATAATCCCGATACAATTCTTGACGCCTTACAGCTGCCTTATGGCAAAGCGTTATCCTTATTTCCTGAATATTTGACAACGAATAGTCATAGTCTTACAATAATAGTATTAAGGATAGTTTATATTCGCTTGTGGCACAGGGGGGACCTGGGACTCAGGCTGAAATATAAGGTAGTCCGGGGCAGGATTTCCTGCCACCATAGTAGTAAAGGAGAGATTTTTTATGGCAATCCGTTTTTCTGAAGTTCTGGCAAAAATGAAACCGTCCGACATTAGTGCTCTGCTGGCTCTGACCGCTCAGCCGGATATCATTTCTTTCGCCGGCGGCCTTCCTGCACCGAAGACTTTCCCGCTGGAAGAACTGACCGAAGTCGCTATCAAAGTTAGAAAAGAAGATGGCGCCGGCGCTATGCAGTATGGTCCGTCCCTTGGTTTCATGGGTCTCCGTCAGGCTATTGCTGACCGCATGAACCGTATGTACCAGCCCATGGGCATGGAAAAGGTAGATCCGAAGAACATCATGATCGTTACCGGTTCCCAGCAGGGTCTCGATATTACCGGCCGCGTATTCCTGGACAAAGGTGACGTTGTTCTCTGCGAAAGCCCGACGTACCTCGGCGCTATCGGCGCTTTTGATTTCGAACAGCCGAAATATATCGAAGTTCCCACCGATGATGACGGCATCATTCCGGAAGAACTGGAAAAAGTCCTCGCTTCCGAAAAGAAAGTTAAATTCATCTACGTCATTCCGAACTATCAGAACCCGACCGGCCGCTGCATGAGCCTGGAACGCCGTAAAAAGTTCATGGAAATCGTAACCAGGTATGAAATTCCGGTATTCGAAGATAACCCCTACGGCGATCTCCGTTTCGAAGGCGAAGAAATCGCTCCGCTCGTTACCATGGATCCGAAACACCTCGTTATTTACTCCGGCACCTTCTCCAAGACTCTGGCTCCGGGCATGAGACTGGCATGGCTCGTCCTGAATGACCAGCTCCTCCCAAAATTCGATCTTGTCAAAGGCTCTACCGACCTGGCTACCCCGTCCGTAACCCAGCGTGAAGCAGCTATGTACATGACCACCTATGACTATGAAGGCCATATTAAAGATAACTGCAAACTGTATGGTCATCGCCGTGATGTAATGTGCGACGCTATTAAGAAATACTTCCCGTCCGACGTAGAATGCACCTATCCTCATGGCGGCCTCTTCCTGTGGGTCACCCTGCCGGAAAACTGCGATGCCCGCGAACTCTTCCAGTATGCCCTGGAAAGAAAAGTTGCTTACGTTCCCGGCGATGCATTCTTCCCGGCATCCGGCAAACGCAACTACTTCCGTCTGAACTTCTCCTACAATGACGACGATGTCATTGAAGAAGGCGTAAAGAGACTGGCAGATGCCCTGAAAGCTTACCTGGCTGATAAGAAATAAGATTTGCGAACATGACGGATTGACTGGCTTTGCGCACATGGATTGACCGTGGTCCGTGAGCCGTGGTCCGTGGTCCGTGGTCCGTGAAAGGTGGACGCCCCTTTGGGGCGTCTATTTTTTATGGGAAATTTAGGACTTGGTACGTTTAATCGAAATGGAAACTAAAGAATAAGACACTTTTGAATCGGGAATATCGGGGATGTCGGGAGTACCGGGATTGTCGGGGAGGTGGGCGCATCCGATTTAGAAGCGCCTTTATTTGATTGGGAACGGAATCCCGGACGTCGATGACTGAAGGCTAACGGCTAACGGCTAACAGCTAACGGCTAACAGCTAACGGCTGACGGCTGACGGCTTCTTTCTCAAAAGCGAGTTGACAAAATTTATCAATTTTCTGTATTTCTACTTTTTCTCTTCTGAAAAAGGATAGTATGCGGTTTAAATCGGCGTAAGGATTCAGAAGCTGCCTGCACTTTTCGGTAGCAACACCCGCTGAATTTACAGATTGCATACAAGGGGCCCATGTATTCCTCATTTTTATTTTACATAGTTTTGACAGACAGTTTTCAAAACATGTACCAGCCGTTGATACGATAAAAGCAAGCAAACGGGACGCATTTTCCGGTTTCCGTGGTTGGAGAAAGGAGTTTCCTATGGATCCTAATCTGAAAATTTTCTTTGGCCTCATCGGCGGGCTGGCCATGTTCCTTTACGGGATGAATGGCATGAGTTCTTCCCTCCAGAAGGTGGCAGGGGAGAAGATGAAAAAAATCCTGGGCATGCTGACGAAAAATGCAGTGCTCGGGGCAATCGCCGGTATGCTGGTGACTTCCGTTCTCCAGTCCAGTTCGGCTACGACTGTCATGGTCATCGGCTTTGTCAGCGCGGGCCTTATGACTCTACCCCAGGGTATTTCCGTCATTTTCGGCGCCAATATCGGTACCACCATGACGGCCCAGCTCATGGCTTTCAAGCTGTCCGACTACATTTATCCCATCATTTTCATCGGCTTTATCATGAATTTCGTGGCCAAGTCGGAAAAGATGAAAAATATCGGTCTCGTCATTTTCAATTTCGGCCTTCTTTTTGAAGGGATCGAAATCATGGGCCACGTTATGAAACCTCTGGCAGGAAGTCCATTCTTTGTCGATATGATGGCAGAAGTGAAGGATATCCCGATTCTGGGTCTGGCCCTTGGTATGTGCATGACCCTGGTGGTTCAGTCCTCTTCGGCAACCATTGCGGTACTTCAGAATTTTGCTGCCCAGCCCGGACCCGGAGGCGGTTCCCTTCTTGGCCTCACCGGGGCTATCCCGATCCTTCTCGGCGATAATATCGGTACTACCATTACGGCCCTCCTCGCCTGCATCGGTCAGTCCAAGAATGCCCAGAGAACGGCCGTGGCTCATTCGGTATTCAATATTTCCGGCTCTGTCATCTTCCTCTGTCTCATTCCCTGGTTCGCCCAGTTCGTCATGTGGGTTTCGCCAACAGGGCCGGAGCTGGACGTTATTTCCCGTCAGATTGCCAATGCCCATACCACCTTTAACGTCGTCTGCACCCTCGTATGGCTGCCGCTCCTGCCTGTGATGGTAAAAATTGTTAGATTTATCATTCGCGGGGAAGATGAAGTGGCGCCGGGTGAATTTGATCCCCGCTACCTGGATGTGAAAATGCTTTCCCAGCCGGCGGCGGCCATGTACCTGGTTTCCCAGGAACTGACCCATCTCACTGAACTCACCGTAGGCCTGATGGATAAGCTGCAGCTCATCATTACCGGAAAAGGCGGCGACAAGGATAAAGCAGCCTTCGCCATGGAAAAAGACGGCATCAAAGGACTAAATAAAAATATTGACCAGTACATTACGGATCTTTTCTCCGAAGGCAGTCTCAATCGTCAGCAGGCGGAACAGACCGCAGGCCTTCTCATCGTGGCCAACCATATCAGCCACATTACGGAACGGATCGGGGAAATATTCAACTTCACCCAGAAAGCGGCAGCTGACGGGAACCAGTTCTCCGATGACGCAAAGAAAGAACTCACCGACTGCCTCACCATGAATAAGGAAATGTTCTCCGAATCCATGGATGCCGTGAAGAAGGGGGATAAGGATTCTGTCCAGGTCCTGGAAAACAAGCGGGAAGAACTGCACGATTTCCAGAAAGAAGCGTACCATAACCATTTCCAGCGTATCCAGAATAATAAATGCAGTCCTGCCTTTACGGCGGCCTATGGGGGACTCCTGTACTCCATGGACCGTATGGCGGATAACTGCGTCAGCATTTCCGAGGAAGCCAATCCGTCCGCTTCCTTCGTAGAACTGGGAAAGGGCGCTAAAGAAGCTCCGAAGAAGGAGGGATAACCATGAAAAAGAAATGGTTAGTACTTCTGGCTGCGCTTTCCGCATCTATCGTCATTTCCGGCTGTGGCGGGAAGGCGGGCCCCAAAGTGGACCTCTCAGGCATGGGAGAAATCCATGCGGTAGCCCGCGAAGAAGGGTCCGGCACGAAAAATGAATTCGACTCTATGACCGGCATTTCCGATGAAGTGACGAAGAATCACGCAAAATCCACGGAAGAAGCCATGAAGCAGGTGGCTTCGGACAAAAACGCCATCGCCTATGTGGCCTTCAATGCAGTCAAAATCCAGCCAAAAGGAATCAAAGTGGTATCGGTGGACACGATTGAACCCACTGACGAAACCATCGGCAGCGGGAAATATCCATTGACCCGCACCTACTATCTCTGCTGGAACGGGGACAGGACGCCGGCAGAGGTGGATTTCATCAAGTACATCCATACCGCAGGCCAGGGATTCGTGCCTCATTATGCCGTGCCCATTTCTGCCCCGGCCACTTTCCTTTCCGATAAACCCTCAGGAAATATAAAGATCGCCGGCTCCACCTCCATGGCAGAACTGGTGAAAGACCTTTCTGCCAAATATATGGAAAAGAATCCTTCCGTCAAAATCGATATCGACGTCACCGACTCCACCAAAGGTTTGACCGCAGCCATCCGCGGAGAAGCGGATCTTGCCATGTCGTCCAGGCATCTGAAGAGCTATGAAGCCGAACTCCTCCAGACCGAACCGGTGGCAAGAGATGGGATCGCCATCATCGTCAATGCGGAAAGCCCGGTCCAGAGCCTTTCCAAAGACCAGATTCAGGGGATATTCTCAGGGAAATGGAAGGAATGGAAAGAGATTCAGTGATTTGACCTGCGCTCAGGACGGGAATGGTTTGCGACAGTTACGGTATTCGTGATTTAGCCTCACCACGACATGAGAGAGTATAGACAATCCCGACAAGCTCGTGGTTCGTGATTCGTGATTCGTGAATGAACCTCACCACGACATGGAACGGTAGAGTCATAACCGGCTTATTCGTGGTTCGTGATTCGTGGTTCGTGACTGAAGGTGGCCGCCTTGAAATGATAGAGGCGGCCATTTTGTATTTCCTTTAAAGCATATATGAGGCTGACTGATGAAAGGTATCCGGAACGAATGAGGAAATCGGAAAGCAGTCAGGCCCCCCGAAGTTCGGGGGGCTGTCACGAAGTGACTGGGGGGGCTGTACTATCGTGGCCGGCACAAATGAGACTGACTGACGAAAGGAATCGGGAATAATGGGATAAATCCATAAGCCAAAAGTCTCTCGCTTACAGATTATCCCATTACTCCCGAGAACGTTTCATCAGTCAGCTTCATTTTCGACCTGTACAGGTGTATCAACATTGTCTGTGCAGAGTCCCCATATATTCGTGCCGCCTCAGCGGCACACCTTCCCGACCACCCCGCTCAACCCGATCACCCCGATTCAAGTTTATTCATATTCAAAGTTGTCCTTCTCGCAAAAATCCCTTGCATAACTCGATTCCCCCTGCTATCCTATAGGTAGAATTTGCAGGGGAACTTTTACAGTTGAGAATGACCTGGTCTAAACCCTTTGAACCTGATGGAGTCAAGACTCTCGTAGGGAGCAAAATGAGGGCGTACGAAAAAGATGACTTTCTTTTTGGATTTGAAGTTAGCAGTTAGCAGTTAGCAGTTAGTGAGCCGACTGAAAACTGATAACTGAGAACTGATAACTTTCGAAAGACTGTCAGCCCAATGGATTGAGGATTGAGCTATCGTACATCCGGAAGGACCGAGCACCGCTGCATGGCAGCGGATTTTTTATTTCCTGCAGGGAAAGGATATTATGGATTTGGAAGAAATACGAAATGAAGTGAAAAAGGCTGTCGAAAAGGCCAGGGAGACCTGTCCTCTGGTGCCTTCTATTACGAATACGGTGACCATCAATCTTGTGGCCAATGCGCAGCTGGCCTCAGGTGGTTCGGCGGCCATGGTATACCTTCCGGACGAAGGGGAGGGCATCGGTGCCATCTGCCAGGCTTTTTATATCAATATGGGGACCCTTCTTCCTGTCTATGCGGAAACGCTTCCCCGCACGGCAAGGGCCCTGCAGGCGCATCACAAGCCCTGGGTGCTGGATCCTGTGGGCATCGGCCTTGGCGGTCTTCGGACTGTCCTTCTCAAAGAATTTCGGGAGACGACGCCCACCATTGTCCGGGGGAATGCGTCGGAAATCATAGGCTTGGCAAACCTCTGGGGCCTCGATGCGGGCATAAAGAAAGAAGGAGGCCGGGGCGTAGATTCCGTGGATACCGTGGATTCAGCCATTCCGGCAGCCAAATCCCTGGCATCCTTCATTCATGGGGCCGTGGCAGTTTCGGGAGAAAAAGATATCGTCACTGATGGAAACCGGGTCATTCGTTCTTTCGGGGGAAGTATCCTTTTCACGAAAGTCACCGGTTCCGGGTGTTCCCTGGGCGGAGTCACAGCTGTCTATGCAGCAGTATCGGAGCCTTTGATCGGCGCTTTGACGGCAGTCAATATGTACAATGCTGCAGGAAAGAGGGCGGCAGAAAAAGCAAAAGGCCCCGGTACCTTTGAGAAATATTTCCTTGATGAAATGTATACGATTTCTGCAGAGGACGTGGCAGGAAATCCGATGGAAATGGTGGAGGAGTGAAAATGAATACATTAATTGCAGTGGCTATTGCTCCCTGTGGAACGGGAGAAGAACTTTCCCCCTATGTGGCGGAAGTGGTGAAAGTCATTCGTGAATCGGGCCTTCCAAGCCGGACCAATTCCATGTTCACCGAAATCGAAGGAGAATGGGATGAGGTCATGGAAGTGGTCAAAAAAGCGACCATGGTCCTGGCAGATCGCGGGATCCGGACAGAAGTGGTGCTGAAGGCGGATATCCGTCCCGGCTATAAAGATATGATGAATGGAAAGCTCACAAGGCTGGACGAACAGCTGGAAAAGAGGAAATAATGAATATGAGAAAAGCGCTCGATATTTCCTGCTACCTTGTGGTGGGTCCGGAAAATACACTGGGCCGCCCGGTCAGGGATATCGTGAAAGAGGCGGTGAAAGCAGGATTTACCTGTGTCCAGATCCGCTCCAAAGTGGCTTCGGCCAGGGAACTCATTGAAGAATGCCGGAAGGCCGCCGAAGTCATTAAAGAAATGGGAAAATCCGATTCCATTGTCCTTTTGGTCGATGACCGTCTGGATGTGGCTTTGGCCTGCCGGGATATGGGAATCAAAGTGGATGGCATCCATGTGGGACAGAGCGATATTCCTCCGGAAATATGCCGGAAACTTCTGGGGCCCGATGCCATTGTCGGTCTATCGGCCCCCACTTCGCAGCTCATCGATTATGCCGCTCACTATGATACGAAATATATCGACTACTTTGGTGCCGGTCCCCTTCATGAAACAGCTTCCAAACCGGAAAGCGGACTCCTGGCCGACGGCACGCGGATCACCAGGACTTTTGATGAACTCGCAGAGCTCCACAGAGTGAGCCCGGTCCCCATCGTCGTAGGAGGAGGAGTCAAATCAAAAGACCTTCCGGACCTCAAAAAGACAGGGGTGGGAGGCTTCTTCTGCATCTCTGCCGTGGCAGGAGCAGAAAAGCCCTATGAAGCGGCGAGGGAAATGGTTTCGCTGTGGAAAAACTGTAAATAGAGATTTATAAACTAATTATCAGGAAACTTTTGAATCGGGAATCCCGGGAATGATCGGGAATTGTCGGGGATGATCGGGGATTTCGGGATTATCGGGAAGGTGGCCGCTAGAAATTAAAATGGCGGCCATTTTATATGGGGATTTACGTCTCCTGACATTTTGAAATGGAAGGGAACTGCAGAATGAATTGACTTTTGAAACGGGAGTCTCGGGAATGATCGGGGCTTTCGGGATTATCGGGAAGGTGGCCGCTAGAAATTAAAATGGCGGCCATTTTATATGGGGATTTACGTCTCTTGGTATTTTGAAATGGAAGGGAACTGCAGGATGAAAGGACTTTTGAATCGGGAATCCCGGAAATGATCGGGGGTCTCGGGCAGATGGGTTAAAGATAAAATGGCGGCGCTCATGAATTTGCGCCGCACCGCCCCGACAGTCCCGATACTCCCGAAATGAACCCCGATAACCCCGATTCAAAGGTATTGAAAATGAAATTTCCAATAAAAATGGGCACCTTCATCATTTCAAGGTGCCCACATTCACTGCGAACTGAGAACTGCTAACTGATAACTTTCAATGACAGTCAGTCGAATTTTATTTCAATAAAGGGGAAATCACTTCTCTACCGCATAGGGCCAGTCCAGAATCCCTCCCATATCCCTTACGTCTTCATAACCTTTGTCAGTCAGTTTGAATGCTGCGGTTTTGCTTCTGGCTCCGGAACGGCAGTAGACGATGAGGGGCGCTTTTTTATCGGGATAAGCTTTGGAGACTCCTTCCACCACATTGCCCAGGGGAATATTCTTTGCCCCGGGGATGTGGCCTTTTTTGTATTCCGATGGCTCCCGCACGTCGATCAAGGGGACGCCTTTGGCGATCATTTCCTTTCCTGCTTCGGGGGTGATTTTGTGGTAGGCATCGGAAGCTTTCGATCCGCAGCCGCCGAGGAAAAGGACGGGAATCAGTATGGCAAGAATGAGCGGTGCAAAATGGTGCATGGGAATCCTCCTCTCAGGAATGTTTCATAAAAGCAAAGAATGATTTGATGCGCTGCCAGAGGGATTTCGGTTTGGCAATCTGGACGGGGGTCTTTGGTTTGGCGGCCATCTGCGCCTGGCGGACGAGCTGCATATTCCGGTGAGCCGAGCGGGTGACGATCCGTGGCGGCGGGGTGAAAGTCTTTCCGTCTGCCTTTGGCGTTTCTTTTTTCATACTCGGAAGAGCATTTCCCGTGGCATGGATGGTCCTCTTCTGATGACTCCGGTCCACCGTTTTGAAAGTGATTTCACCCTTTTGCGCCTGACGGACTTTTGGCGGCTCGGGCCCTTTGATAGTGGGGGTATCGGAAATGATTTCTCCCGTTTTCAGGTCAAATTTCGCAAATCCCGCCTTGGCGCTAAATGGATTGTTGTCGAAATCATGGGCGAGAGACGCATTTGTTTCCATCTGCAGCACGGGGGGCTGTTCCTTGCCCTCCATGAGGGCCTTCCGCTTTTCCTCCCTCTGAATCTGCTGCATCATGCGATTCTTCGCCCGGGTATCAAAGACCGGTTCCTCCGTGGCCCAAAAGCCGGACTGCTGGATATTTCTCTTGTCCAGATCATAGGAAATATGGGCTCCGCAGTGATTGCAGCGGATGGTGCCTTTTCTTTTTTTTACGTCGATATCAAATAAAGTCAGCTTCTGCCCGCAGGCATGGCAGACGAGTGTAAATGCCATTTTCAGGCCTCCTTTTGTATAAGTATAATGGACGGGATGGAAATGGTAAAGGGGAGGGAAATAGTTAGCCCTTAGCAGTTCGTAATTAGTGAATTCATAAAAAAGGCCGCATCTGGAGATGAGACACGGCAGGGAATTGGTAGTGGCTAATGGGTAATGGCTAATGGCTAGCAACTAACAACTAACAACTAACCACTAACAACTTTCTCCAGCCTGATTTCCTGATCAAAGAGTCCTTCCATGATTTCAGGATGATGGGTGGCGATGATAAGTGTCTTTCCTGCTTTTTTGAGGGCCGGTAGGAATTCGGAGAGGAGGGAAAGGCCTTTTTCATCGAGGTAGCTTTCCGGTTCATCAAAGGTCCAGACCTTTGGATTCATGGTGAGGATGGCTCCGATGGCGGTCCTCTTTTTCTCACCTCCCGAAAGGGAGTAGGGGGCCCGCCTTGCGAGGTGGGTGATGGAAAGGAGATCCATGGCATCGGAGACTCTTTTCTTTATTTCTCCCTGCGGAAGGCCCATCTGCAGCGGTCCGAAAGCCAGCTCTTCTTCTACGGTCGCACAGAAGAGCTGGGAGTCCGGATTCTGCCACACGTAGCCCAGACGCTGGTGGAAGGATTTCGCAAATTTCCGGTCCTCCAGTTTTTGGGCGGTGATTTCTTCTCCGGCAAACGTGTAAGTCCCTTTTGATGGGAAGAGCAGGCCGTTCAGGAGGCGGAGAAGGGTGGTCTTTCCCGCACCGTTTGGCCCGTGCAGGAGGACGGCAGTGCCTGTTTCTATTTCCGCATTCACATGATTGAGGATGGTTGTATTTTCACAGGAAAAGCAGATATCCGAGAGACTGATCATGGAAGAATCCTTTCTGTCACAAGGAAGAGGACGATATAAAGAAGGACGAATGCCAGAAGGATACAGGTGGGAAGTTTCGATTTTTTCTCTGGCTGCAGTGGCTTCGGGTAGTCACCGGTAAAACCACGGCACCACATGGCATCGTACATATCCTTTGAGCATTTCATGGATTTCTGGAAGACTACGCCCATGACTCCTCCCATGGCTTTTGCCTTGTCCGGATTTTTCCCCACGCTCCGTAATTTCAGGGCAGTCAGCAGTGTGGCGGCCGTATCCCCCAGAAGGACGATGTAACGGAGCGTCGTATCCAGGATGAAAACGATGAGGGAAGGCACGTGGAGCCGGTGAAGGGCGGAGGTGATCTCATTCCAGGGGAAATTTTCCTGGAGGAGCGAAAGGGCGGTGACGGTGAGGAAGGTCTTTGCCGGAAGAAGCACCATGTGACGCCCGTTTCCAAGGAAAAAGGAGGGGGCCACGATTAAAGCGCAGAAAAATGCGGCAGAAAGGGAAGCTTTCAGTATTTTCTTCAGAAGCTCTGCCGGCATGACTGCCAGAAACACAAGCTCTCCTGCCAGGAGGGCCCACAGGAAGAAAGTGGACCTGGTGGAAACGGTGAGGATGATGAGCACCAAAAGGGCAGTAAGCGCAGAGAGCGCATCTACCGGCGCCCGCCGGCCCGATGAGGCTCGAAGGCCTGAAAGGATGGGAAGAAGGGTGAGAAGGGAGCGGGAAATAAAGAAGTCCCGGTCATCCCTGGGACTGTATTTCTCTGCTTTCTGCGCCCAGACAGGAAGTTCCATGAAGGCTCCTTTCTATTAAAAAATAAGGATGGAAAAGGGGAAATCCTTTTTCCATCCTTTAGTATTTTTGAAAACCATGTTTCGACGATGAGAGCTAATGGGTAACGGCTATTCACTCACTCTTTTCGGCAGGAAGGTCGAGCCAATTTTGAAAATAATGACGAGGAGCGCCACTCCCACGATGGCGGATACGATATAGCCTGCTTCATCGGGAAGGCCGGCTAGGGTATAGTCCGGCATGAGGGCTTCAAATTCAAATCCGTCAATCATGCCCTGAGGCGTATAGCCGAGGGCGCTTCCCAGATCTTGCGTTTCCGCCAGTTCTTCTGCGTCCCATTCGCCCCAGGCCGTGCCGGCTGCCAGAAGGCCCAGCGGAGTGGCCAGAATGAGGACTGCCAGAAGAGCCATGAGAGATTTAGAGGAATGACCGGAAATGTCATCGGCAAAGAGGATGGGGGAAGTTTTTCTCACATAAGCGAGAATCGCCACAGTGAAGACGACTTCTGCCAGCCCGAAGAGGGTGAGATGGCCGATGCCCATGGCAGGGATGGAAATCCAGAACGGATAGGGGCAGTAGAGCGCCTGTCCCGCAGCGTCGGTGAAGAGAAGAGGCTGGATGCCGAATTCGATGGCTGCACAGAGAGAAGCGAGGTTAATTCCGATGTAGGAAGAGATGCCCGCGGAAACGAGCTCGGAAAGTCCTTTCCCTTTCAGCAGATGGTAGAAGAAATAGCCGGAGAAAGGAAGGACGAAGGCCATATTGAAGCAGTTGGCCCCGATGGCAAGGATTCCTCCGTCCCCAAAGAAAACGGCCTGAATGATCAGTGCCGCACTGACGGCCAGACAGGCCGCATAGGGGCCGAAGAGGATGGCGATGAGCGTACCTCCGACCGCATGGCCTGTGGTTCCTCCGGGAAGGGGCACGTTGAACATCATGGAAAGGAAGGAAAGAGCCGCCGCAATGCCAAGGAAGGGCAGTTTTTCGCGGGGCATTTCCTCTTTCACTTTCTTGATGGCCGTCACCCATACAGGAATCATGACAAGCCCCATGACTCCGCAGGTGGAGGGAGAGAGATAATTTTCCGGAATATGCATAGAATCATCCTTTCTTGAAAAAGAAATTTTATTGTGCCGTTAGTATAGCACGGTAAAAATCCACATTTAAGCGGGGGTGGGGGATGTTTCTACAGGAAACCGGAAGAAATCTTTGGGGAAAGATCATGGAAATATTTCTTGTCCTTTTCTCTTGACAATTCTGATACCCGGTGTTAAAGTATTCACAACTAAAGACAGTGAAGAAAAGAGTAGGCTCCTGAAGCTCACAAAGCGAGTCCGGAAGGTGAAAGCGGACAGGGATAGGGAACTGAAGTGCATTTCTGAGTCTGGCGGGCCGAAACAATAGTAGGTCTTCCCGGGATCGCCCGATACAGCGACAGGGTATACGGATTATTTCCAAGTACTTCATAAGGTATGCATGGAAGTGCATATGAAATCAGGTGGAACCACGAGTCTCTCGTCCTGTTGGACGGGAGATTTTTTTATTTCCAAAAAGGAGGAGCTAAAGATGGGCAGACTGATTGCCAGAGAATTCAGAAATTTCAGATGGAGTCTTGCCGGCTGCCTGCTGTTCATCGGATTCGCTTCCCCTGCCTTTTCGGAATTTTATAATAAAGGAAATCTGGACGACCTGATCCGCTGAGGATTTCCTGAAAATTCAATGATTTGATCGGCAAGGATGAAAGAAAGTACCTTCTCTGTAATGGTACAGAGAACCCCGGGGATGAGAAGGGGCGCAGGAGGAGAAGGGAAGTGCCTTTCTGAGCCTGAGGGCTGAATGGAGTAGGCCTCACGGGAGACGCCCGTTACAGCGCAGGAGTACAGACGTACTCTCAGAGCCGGCCTCAGTGATGACGCCGGAAAATCAGGGTGGAACCGCGGAATTTTTTCCCGTCCCTTCTATACCCGCTTTATGCCCAAAAGCAGAAGCGGTAGAAGGGACGGGATTTTTTATGGAGGAAAAGATGAAAAACTGGAAGAAAGGTCTGCTCCTGGCATTGGCCATCGGAGCAGCAGGAATCAACGCAGGCTGCGGAAGCGCCAAGGCTTCATCAAAGCCTCCGCCGAAAGCCGCAGAAAAGACAGGGGTGAAAGTGCTCATTCCTTCCGATTTCAAACCTGTCAGCTGGACAGAAGGGACGGACATCAAGGGGTATGAGTACGATGTGATGAAAGCGGTTTCCGAGAAGCTTCCTGATTATACATTGACTTTCGAAGCAGTGCCACGAGGAAATATAACGGAGAAGCTGAAATCCGGGGATGCGCTCCTTGCCGTGGGCGGTTTCCACAGGACGAAGGAAAGGGAAAATGATTTCTACATTCCCGAGAATCCCACCGGCGTTTCATCCCTCACGGTCTATGTACGAAAGGGAGAGGCAGGGGAGCTGAAAAATCTGGAAGATGCCGCAAAGGCAGGACTTCGGATTTCTCCTCTCAAAGGCATGAACCTTCACGGGGTCCATGAATGGAATGAAAAACATGGAAATATCCTTCCGGCCATTCCCGAAGGAAAAGTCAGTGAGGAAGAAGCGCTCAAAGGACTCTCGGACAAACGCTGGGACCTCGTAATAGCCTCGGATAATGAAGGATTCCCGGAAAGAGCCCAAAAGGCCGGCATAGCGATAGAGCCATTGAAAGAGCCTCTCCGGATTCATTCCACTTATATCCTGGCGGCAAAGAAAGATACCCGCCTGGTGGTGGAGCTCTCCGATGTCCTTGGAAATCTGCAGAAAGACGGAACCCTCTCAAAGATTTCAGAGAAATGGTATAAAGATGATTTATTCAGCCTTCTTCCCATGAAGAAAGACTGCTGCACATAAAGGAGGAACAAAATGGAAAAAATCTCAAATGGCGCCCTGGCGGCGCCGCTGATAGGACAGGTGAAAGAAAAAGAAATGACCAAAACGAACTGGAAAGAATGGTTTGAACTGGCGATTCCCCTTATTTCCGCAGGCATAACGATTGCGGCAGATCAGCTGGTGAAGCGGAATATCCGTCAGAATCACGTATCCCATGACTGGCTGACCTGGCTCATGGTCCTGGCCATCGTCGTTTATGGCGTATTTCTCGCCTGGTCCTTTGCATCGGAAGACGTGAAGAAAAGGATCATTTACGGGGCTCCCTTCTATGCGGTGCTCTTCCAGCTCTTGAACGGACTCAATCTGGTGACTGCGAAGTTCGCCCTGATCCCGGTTATTTACTTCCCTGCACCGGACCGGATCTTCCAGGTCTTCTTCTCGGACACAAAAGTCCTTCTCTCCTGTATCGCTTACTCCTACTCCCTCCTGGCTATTTCCTGGGTGCTGGGAGTGGCTTTGGGAATCGCTACCGGCGCATGGCTGGGGTTCTCCAGAAAAGCAAGCTACTGGCTCTGGCCATTCATCCGTGCCATCGGACCCATTCCTCCGGTCGCCTGGATTCCGCTGGCCCTCGTCATTTTCCCCACCATGTATTCCGGGAGCGTTTTCCTCCTGGTCCTCTCCATCTGGTTCCCGACTGCTTCCCTCACTTTCTCGGGCATCGTGAACGTCAATAAATCCTACTTCGAAGTGGCAGAAACCCTGGGCGCTTCCAAATGGTACCAGGTCTTCCATGTAGCCATCCCGGCAGCCATGCCTGACATTTTCATGGGCGTCTTCACCGGCACCTGCCTTTCCTTCGTGGTCCTGATTACGGCAGAAATGATGGGCGCAAAATACGGCCTGGGCTGGTATGTGAACTGGCAGAAAGAAATGATGGCTTACTCCAACGTCTATGCGGGACTCATCCTCATCGCAGGCAGCTTCTGCCTTTTCATGAGCCTTCTCATGAGACTGAAAGAACATCTGATGGTTTGGCAGAAAGGAGTGATCCGGTAATGGAAGGGAGAGTTTCAATCCGTCACGTATCGAAAGCCTTTACCAGCGGCAAAGAGCAGAATTTCGCCCAGGTGCTCTCCGATATTTCCCTGGAAATAGAATCGGGCTCCTTTACCTCCATCATCGGCCCTTCGGGCTGCGGCAAATCCACCCTGCTTCGCGGGATTTCCGGATTTCTGAAGCCTGACTCCGGGGCCATCCTGGTAGATGGAGAAACGGTAGAAGGACCGGGAGTGGAAAAAGGCTTCATGTTCCAGGACCATGTCTTATTTCCATGGCTTACCATTTATGACAATATCGCCTTCGGGCTCCGTGCCCAGGGCACCTATGAAAAACGAAAAGCCGACGTGGACTCCATGATCGAGCTCACCGGGCTGAAAGGATATGAGAAACATTATCCCTCCGAAGTCTCCGGCGGTATGCAGCAGAGAGCGTCCCTGGCCAGAGCCCTCATCGGTCATCCGAAAATCCTTCTTCTTGATGAACCTTTAGGAGCTCTCGATGCCTTCACCCGTATGGCCATCCAGGATGAAATCAAGAAAATCTGGAAACGGGAGCACATGACCATGGTCATGGTCACCCATGATCTGGAAGAAGCGGTATATATGGCAGAAAGCGTAGTGGTCATGAGTTCCCATCCGGGAAAAATCATCGGCCGCGTGCCTATCCATCTGAAGAGTCCCATAGACCGGGAATCAGAAGAATTTGCCCGGTATAAAGCGAACATTCTCCGGCTGCTCAACCAGGGCAATCCGGACTTACTGGAAGAGGATGCATCCATCTGATGGAACGGCACTCAACTATGGAAATCAAATGCAAGGAGGTTTCTTATGAAAAACAATTTTTTCCCAAGCTACTCCATAGGCCCTGATGCCTATGATGAAATCAGAGTCGTCTGTCCCCATTTCGGGAAAACTGCCGTCATCATCGGCGGCAATACGGCAAGGGCCAAAGCAGAGCCCGCCATCCGGAAGGCCTGTAGCGGCTCCATAGAAATACTGGGTTCCTTCCTTTATGGCGATGACGCCACTTTTGAAAATGCAGACAAACTGACAGAGATACCGGAAGTCAAAGAGGCAGATATGATATTTGCCGTCGGAGGCGGCCGGGCCTGCGATACCACGAAGTGTGCCGCAGAGAAACTGGATAAACCGCTCTTTACCTTCCCCACCCTGATCTCCAACTGCGCATCAGTCACCGCTGTATGCATCATGTACTATCCGGACCACACCTACCGGGCCAACTGGTACAGAAAACGCCCGGCTTACCATACCTTCATCAATACCACCATCACCGGAGGGTCGCCGGAGAACTATTTCCTGGCAGGCCTGGGTGACGCCCTCTCCAAAGAATATGAAGTCCTTTTCTCAGCCCGCGGAGACAAACTGAACTATATCCGCTCTATCGGCGTCAGACTGGCAGGCAACTGCTCCGACGGACTCATAGAGAAAGGCGCAGAGGCAGCCAGGGATTTCCACGAAGGAAAGGCAACGGAAACTTTAACCTATGTGGCACAGAATATCATTATTTCCACAGGCCTTGTTTCCAACTGCATTCCTATCGAATACAACAGCTCTCTGGCCCATGCCATTTACAATTCTTTCCATGACGTGCCTCACACGGTGAATGCCCTTCACGGAGACGTGGTCTGCTATGGAACCCTGGTGCTCCTTACGTTGGACAAACAAATCGCCGAACGGGACCGCATGCGGAAACTCTGCAAAGAAGCAGGGCTTCCCTATAAACTGGCCCATATCGGCATCAAAATCGAAGATGCGCCGAACCTGGTGAAAGAAGCCATCAAAAAACCGGATGTGGACAAAGTGCCCTATCCATTAAAAGAAAAAGACATCCTCGCCGCCATCGAAGAGCTGGAAGGGCTGGACTGATTTCTGAAAATCCCGAATCCCATAAGGAAATGAATTTCTGTTCAATTTAAAAATAAAAGAGGTCTTACTTATGCTGAACAAAAAGTATACGAAAATGATTGCTGCCCTGGCTATCGCCGGATTTGCTTTCGGAGCGGCGGGCTGTGGGGGAGATAATGCAAAAAGTGCAGGAAGCACAGCTGCCAAAAGCGGTCAGAAAGTGGTCGTGAAAGTCGGTACGACTCCCTCCCTCTGCCAGGCTCCGCTCTTTGTAGCCAAAGAAAAAGGATTCTATAAAGATGCGGGAATCGATGTGGAACTGGTGAGCCTGGAAAGCCAGAATGCCAATGAAGCCATTGGTACAGGTAAAATCGATGCCATGCAGACTCTGGTGGCAAAGACCATCCAGCCCTGGCAAAATGGCCTTCCAGTCAAGGGGACCACGGGCGTTCACTATGGCTGCGTCAGAGCCGTAGTCCGCGGAGATTCTGACATCAAAACAGTGAAAGACCTCAAAGGAAAGAAAATCGGCGTCCAGGGTCTGGCCGATACCGGGGCTGTCACCATCCAGAGAGCCCTCGAACATGAAGGCATTTCCGTGAAACCGGAAAAGATGGAAGTGGAATTCGTGACAGTTGACAGGAACAGCCTTCCCCAGGCCCTCCAGTCCGGTCAGGTCGATGCCATCGCCATGACCGATCCCGTGGGCTATGCGACCCAGAAAGAATTCGGCTTCAAACCGATTCTCGATACGGCTGCCACAAAGCCGTTCAATGAAGAATACTGCTGTGACCTCGTGATTTCCTCTGCCTTCATCGATGCCCATAAGGATGAAGCAAAGAAACTGACCCGGGCCATCCAGAAAGCAGCACTCTACGTCCATGACCATCCGGAAGAAGTGGCCAAACTCCTGAAAGAAAAGAACTACCTTGCCGGAGACGTGGAAAGCAATATCGAACTCCTGAAGAGCTATAACTACACCCCGTCCATCAAAGGCGGCGAAAAAGCCATCGAAGCCTCTGCCAAAGATCTCTCTGCCATCGGCATCATCAAACCGGTGGATGCAGGTCAGTTTGCAAAGGATAACTACTACACCTTCGAAGACCTTTCGGACGACGGGAAATAAAATTCACCTTCCCATACCCCACAAAAAGAGCAGCCTCCCTGAAAGAGACTGCTCTTTTTGCATGTATGGCTTCCCCATGTCCGGGAAGATTTAAAGAAAAGACCATGGATACAGGTCATGAAAACGGCCTCCTCCCGTCAGACCATCTGGTACATCCAATAAATAGGGGAGTAAAAGGGAAATTATAGAGATTCGTTATATGACTTGAATAAGGAAAATCAAAGAAAAACACGATAAAAGCGGGCATCTTTCGATGTCCGCTCCTGGTGGAGACGAAGAGGATTGAACTCTCGACCTTCTGCATGCGAAGCAGACGCTCTCCCAGCTGAGCTACGCCCCCATGAATATATTATTCCTGAATATATTATAGCATTTTTCCGTGGATAGTGATTTGGATAAGAGTGATAAGTGGTAAAGGAGAAGTGATAAATGAAGGTGGGCCGCGTCAGTAAAAGTCGGCCCGATGATGTAAATGGTCCCACATATTTCCGGAATACATGATATGATAGGGGAAAACGGAAAGGGATGATACCATGAATAAGGCAGACATCTATAAATTTCTCGATGACCATCAGATCTGGCATGTAGTTACGGAGCACGGACCTGTTTTCACCATGGAGGAGCTCACCCATGTGGGGCTGGCTTACCCCGAAGCGGAAGGGAAGAATCTGTTTCTCCGGGACAGCGGGAAGAAACAATATTTCCTTCTGACCGTGAAAGGAGATGTGCCGGTGGATTTGAAGAAATTCAGGTCGAAGGAGGGGACCCGCCGCCTTTCCTTTGCCGCGCCGGAGGAAATGGACCAAATGCTGGGCCTCATCCCGGGAGCCGTGACGCCCCTGGGACTTCTGAATGACGAAGAAAGAAAAATCGTCTTTTATCTGGACAGGAAATACCTGGAACCGCCCGCTATCATAGGCATTCATCCCAATGACAACAGTGCCACGGTGGCCATGAAAGTGGAAGATCTCATTCAGATTCTAAAAGACCATGGCACGGAAGTAAGATTTTTTGACGTTTAAAAATAAAAAACGGGGGGTGTACAAAAATAAAAA
>DKQZ01000041.1:0-16830 GCA_002471975.1 Dialister sp. UBA7295
TTTCCGTGTGCGAAGTTTGAGTTATATTATATTAAACAGCGTTTTTCCTTATCTCTTTTATTATATATGTATTCTATTAATAAGCAAGAAAATTCCTGCAATACATATAAATTCTCCATCTCAAAGACGCAGAGCATCTGCGGTCTGCCGGCCTTTCATAAGACTGCCCAATCAATGCATTTCCAAGCTCTTCGTCCCATTTATTTTAATTCAGCATTCTAACGTTACCTTTTACGTTAAAAATTGACCGTCAATAAAAATAGGCATCTTAACGCAACAATTCATACGTTAAGATGCCTGCTTTTATCGTGCTTGTTTCGTATAACTCATTTTTAACTCAACATGTTGAGTTAAAAAATTTGACTTCACTTTTAATTGAGTTAAAATGGCAGATTTGAGATTGCAGGGCTGCTCTGCGGTCCGGTTTTTCAAAGGGTGGCAGTGGCTTTACCACGGTATGCAGGGGCTGTGAAAAATGATGGAGTCCCTTTCAGATGGTTAGACAATCCGGTAGCAGATGTCCCATCCTTCATTGACAGGGAGCGAATTGACACAGCTACTCTCCCCGTTTTCTTTTCATTTCGGCGAAAGCGCCAAGGAGCGGAGAAATCTCACTCCGACGTGAGGAGGCTCCATGGTAGGGGGAGATCTCCAGGCTCAGAGTCTTCATAGAGCCCAGAACCATTTCTCCTGATACCGACAGGCAGCTCCGCTCGAGATGACAATGAGGACGGGCCGCTTGCTGTCATTTACAAAAATAGCGGCATAAAAAAGGGGCTGTGAGGAAATGTAAATCATTTCTTCACAGCCCCTGACAGTTCGGTATGTGCTTTTTACCGCCTGCAGTAAGCGGTGCAGAGTGGGAAGATATCTCGATTTGGCTTCCGGCCCTCGAAATGATAGAGTGTGGAGCCCCGCTCCTGTCATCTGATGTCTAATCACCTGACATCCCCCCTCAAATCTCTTTCCTCAAATCTTCTCCCCCACGTCAAAAACTCCTGAATCATCCCAATGCCGCTGCACGGTTGGGCTCAGGCCTTCTGCTTCGATGAATCGGCCAGGAGCAGCCGCCGAAGCGGAATATCTGTGTCGTCAAGGAAGAACAGGTATAGCCATATTTGCCACCGTCATGTCTGACAGGTCTTTCTTCAGGAGTTTTTATGGGGCATTTCATTGTCGGTGCACCGGGAGCGGCAGAACTCACTTGTGATGGCTTCGGTTCTTCTGTCCCCGTTTCCATGGAATGCGCGCTTTCGGGAAATGAAAGAATGTCGCCAGGCCTTCCCGCCTCTCTGTTCATATAGTCCAAAGGAATGAAAGCCGGTATCAGCAGGAGACCGGGGAATGGGGCTGGGGCTGGGGAATGGAGAATGAGGATGGAGAGACGTCAGTCCGGTCATACTTCAGACAGGCGTATCGCAGAATGCCTTTCCTGGCAATAGCGACAGGCTGCGTAGAGCGGGAAGAATTGAGGTTTGAGGTTTGAGGAACCTTGATTGTGCCACTCGCTTGCGGGGTGGTAAGCGAACACGATTCGTAGGGGAGCGCTAGCGACCTGAGAATCGTGTGAGACGCTTTCCCGTGGAGAAAGGTGGTACGCAGTACCAAAGGGGGATTTGAGATTTGAGGAGACTTCAGACTATCAGGCGTCAGATGGCAGACTATCAGACAGAAGTGTGGCGAATACCTTTCCTGACAATAGAGGCAGGCTGCGTAGTGCAGGGGGATTTCTCCACTCTGTGGAGGTCCTGCATAGGACCTCCAAGTCAGCCGAAGTTGGCCTGCGTAGAACGATGGTGAGATTCATTAGCTTACTTACTATCGTACACCCTTTGCCTCTTCGAGGCGTTCACCCATAGGGAAGCGTGTCACTGGATTCTCAGTCGCCATACGGCTCCCTATGAATCCAGTTCCCTTGCCACCTCAAGGGAAAACGAGAAATATAGAGAGGCCTTTCCTATCGGCGGCTGACCGGCTGCGGTCGAAATGACGGGGTGTGAAGTGCTGCTTCTGTCATCTGATGTCTGTCGTCTGACTGTCTGACCTCTGAACTCAAATCTCTTTTCACAAAAAAGCGGCCCCTTTTCTGGGTGCCGCTTTTTGTATCAGATATGATAGTAGGTCTTGTACCATTCCGCAAATTTTCGGAGGCCTTCGCGAAGGGTGGTGGCAGGGCGATAGCCGTAGTCTTTTTCCAGGGCTTCGGTATCCGCATAGGTGACGGGAACGTCGCCGGGCTGCATGGGTACCAGTTTCTTGTGGGATTCGAAGTCGTAGTCTTCAGGGAGGACACCGGCACGGAGAAGTTCCTGCTGGAGGATGTCTACGAAACGGAGGAGGTTTTCCGGCCGTCCGCCGCCGATGTTATATACGGCGTAGGGCGGGAGGGGAAGGCCGTCTTCGCCGTTTTTCTTTTCCGGCGCTCCCTGCATGACACGGATGACGCCTTCCACAATGTCATCGATGTAGGTGAAGTCTCTTTCGCAGTGTCCGTAGTTGAAGATTTGGATGGTGCTGCCGGCCCGCAGTTTATTGGTGAATCCGAAGTAGGCCATGTCCGGCCGTCCGGCAGGGCCATAGACGGTGAAGAAGCGGAGGCCTGTGGAGGGAATGTTGTAGAGTTTGGCGTAGCAGTGGGCCAGGAGTTCGTCCGATTTCTTGGTAGCCGCATAGAGGGAGACGGGATGATCCACTTTATCTTCGGTACTGAAGGGAACTTTGGTATTGCCGCCATACACGGAGGAGGAGGAGGCATACACCAGGTGCTCCACGCCTTTGGCGCCGCCGTCATAGGAGTGTCGGCAGGCTTCCAGAATGTTGTAGAAACCGATGAGGTTGGATTCGATGTACACGTCGGGGTTGGTAATGGAGTAGCGCACGCCGGCCTGGGCTGCCAGGTTCACCACGATGTCCGGGTGCCAGGTGCTGAAAATATCTTCAATGCAGGCCTTGTCTGCAATATTTCCATGGATGAAATGGTATTCGCTTCCTTCCACCAGAGCTGCCGCTTTTCCCAGTTCCTGCAGGCGGTATTCCTTCAGGGAGACGTCGTAGTAGTCGTTCATGTTGTCTATACCGATGATGCGGATGCGGGGAACGGCAAGGAGCCGCTTCACCAGGTTTGCTCCGATAAAGCCGGCAGAGCCGGTAACAAATACGGTTTTTCCTTCTAATGTAATCGGTGTTTTCATATGTTTCTCCTTTGCATGATCTTCTTGTTAAAATTTATTATTTTTCCAGTCTTTTAGGATAAGAGGAATGACCATTGCTCACCCCAGCAACATTGTATATTATAGCGCCATTTGATATAATGAAATAAATAAGTCAACTCGTGAAGGATATAGGCTGGGTTCCCAAATGGGAGTAGGCGCAGATACGCTGAGAATTCCTTTGCCCCTGGGGTTGGCTTATTTTTTTTATTTAAAGTCTTTTTGCCTTCCTTTTATATTTTTAATGATATTCTCCGGATCCTTTTTGATTTCATTATAAATCATTAGCAGCGCTGCTTCACTGTAAGTATATAATGTCTGCTTTCCGTTAATATACTTATAGCAATATTTGTCTTCATTTTTTACCCCATAAAACTTGACTATCAGATCAAAATGGCTGGATGTAAATATATGCAGTCTTTCATCCTCCGGTTGTTTAGATGGATTAATGAAATCTAAATGATCTCTTTTGATCCACCGATTGATAATTTCCAAACTCTGTTTCCGATTATAAGGGCACAATAGATGCTTATCTTTTACATCTCTAAGAATATATGCGGCTTCTGCCGCATTTTTTGTAATCGAAATTGTTGCTGTTGCTAATTCAGATTTCTTTGTAATATACATATCATGCCTAATCAGGACTGCATATTTACTATTCCCATTTTCCGGTACAGAGTCAATGATATTTTGCTGCGTTTTCAGCAAATGTGATGCAATTTGCTTTGGATATCTTGCTTGGATGACCTGTGGATCAACAGGTGAAATTTTAACGGAGAGTGTCAAAAAATTAGATGGTATGTTTTCCGTGACATCTTTGTTAAAATACTGGAGCATCTTATTTGTATAGTTGATTACGCAAGACTGAAATAATGGTATATAAATTTGCTCATACTCTTCTGTAATAAAATGGGTGCTCGTATTTCTAAGTTCAACGATTCGCTCTAAATTGATTCGCACAGGATCTTTATCATTCGTAAAAATCATCTCAATACAATTGGATAAAGTAATAGTTCTATCCTGCTGCTTTGCATAATAGATACTCTTTTCTCCTTGGGACTCTATCAAATACGCCTTAAGCATTAATTCCCATGCATTACAAATAAAGAAAGAGAAACCCTCTACCCTGTATCTAAGAGTAGGTTTATTATATATCTCAATCGCCATGATAAACGCTTCTATGCTCTTTTCCAGCATTTTATGACTGATGGCTTCCATTATCTGTTCACCTCTTTTTCCCCAAAATGGTTACGCTTTGGCTCCCAGGTATTTAAGATACAGGGAAATCATTTCTCCGTACCGTCCCTGCATTCTGGCGGTACGGGCAGCCTGGTGGAGGTTTTTGTGTCCTTTGGGCGGCACCAGGGGTACGTCTTTCCAGGGGGACTTCTTCTGAATGGCGGCGTATTCCTGCACCACCGGCCATGCCTGCACCCAGCTGTGCCAGGGTTTGGCGTGGCCGGCGAAGTGGATAATGACCTGGCGGTGATAGTCCTCATTCACCGGCTGTTTTTTGAAAAGGGACTGGCGGTCCAGGTTGTAAAGGTAGTTGTATTTCTTTTCAATGAAGAGGCATTTGCCGTCCAGCATTTCATTGTGGATATCCTGGTCATGATGGGAGAGGCGGTTTCCCACGCGGGCCACGTTTTCTTCGGCCCGGCGGACAATATCATCGAATAAATTCTCCTTCATCCAGTCTTTCACATTGATGAGCATCATGCCTGCATTGAAATACCGTTTCGTGTGGACCCGCTTCATCTGGAGCTCTTCCTTGCGGTCGGAGACCACGGCCACCATATTTCCTTTGAAATCAAGGTCTGCCAGGTATTTCAGAGATCCCCGGCACATCATATCTCCGTCCAGGTAAAGTACCCGGTCCGTCACGGGAGCCACTGTGGGCGCTACGAGGAACCGGTAGAAAAAGGCTGCCACTCCGTCGGAAAGGAGAAGTGTCTTGAATGCGGAATCATCGATGAGATGGACTTCGATGGGACATTTCATCATTTCCGCCGCCTGGGCGAGCCGCCCCTTTTCCAGAGTTGAAAGGGAATTGACAAAGAAATGGAAACAGAGCGGCAGATCTTCATTGTAGGCTGCCACGGTCAAGGCTACCACTCCCATATGGGAGATATAATCGGCCGTCCCCGTGAGGGCGATATGAAAAGCGCCGTCTTTTGCCTTTTCGCCTAAATGAAGAGTCTCCGTAACTGCATGAGAAAGAACGTTGGACATGTTTGCTCCTTGAGAAATATAGGGTAATTCATCTTATTATTTTAACATAAGTCAGCCGATAACGCTCGAATTAAGAAGATTAACCGAACTCATGCAGTGAAGTCGTTCTTCATTTTTCATTGTTCGTTATTCGATAAGGATATGGTTCGCTCTGCGAACCAATTTTTATGATGGCCCTTCGGGCCCTGGCCTACGGCTCTCTTGATTGATTTTATGGAAATATGCCTTTTACCTCTGGTCAGGAGAAAATCTCCCGGTCTGAAAGGGCTGTACTGCCAAATAAGATTTTCTAACCTGCCTGTGTACATTCCCCATAAAAAAGGTGCCGCATCAGCGGCACACCTTCACGAACAACGAATCACGAGCCACGAAGAACGATCATCGCAAATGACTCTATCCTTTATTTCTCATGTTCAACTATATACTCATAAATCCCCTGATGCAGGATCTTCTTATAATCTTCCACTCCCGGCTGGTCGAAGGCATTGATATCTGCCAGATATCCTTCGTAAGTAATGCAGAGGAAGAAGAAGTACATGAGGGCTCCGAGATGGAAGGTGGTTCCTTCTCTCACGGAAATATGGCAGCTCATGCGTCCTTCGGAGGCCAGGGCTTCTTCGTTGGAGCGGAGGGCGGTCTTCAGCATGAAGGACATGGGAACCTGGCCGGTCACTTCTTTTTCGCTGCATTTCACGGAAATGTCTCTTGCCTTGTTTTCCACGGAGATGAACTGGACCAGTTTGTTTTTGGCTCCCTGCTGGTGTTCCTGGGTGAGGGAGTGCATATCCGTGGTTCCCACGGTAGCCACGGGGATTCGTCCGTAGTAGACTTTCTCCCCTTTATTGTTATATTTTTTCCCTAAAGATTCGCCGAGGAGCTGGGCATACCACCATCCGAAGGACCGGAGCCGGTCTCCATAGGGCATGATGATTTCTGCTGCAATGCCATATTTCTTAAGGGCGATATATTTCAAAGAGGCCAGTAGAAGGGCCGGATTTTCTTTATAATTTTCGCTTTGGCAGGCTTCTTCCACCATTTTCGCTCCGCGAAGGAGTTCCCTGATATCGATGCCGATGAGTTTCGCAAAGACGAGACCCACCTGGGAGAGTTCGGAGAATCTGCCGCCAATGCCGTCGGGTACCGTAAAGCAGGGCAGATGATGCTCATTGGCAAAGGCCCGGAGCACTCCTTTTTCCCTGTCCGTCACACCGACGATGGTCAAATCAGCGATATCCCTGAGTTCATCCGAGAGTCCCCCAAGCGCCGTAGATGGTTCCAGGGTGGTGCCGGATTTGGAAATCGTGAGGAGCAGGACTTTCACTTTCCGCCCCAGATGGCGGCTTTCCCTTTTCACCTGATCCGCCAGCGCCAGAAGTCCCGTGGGGTCCACATTGTGGCCGGCAAAGAAAACTTTCGGGAAACCCTTCCTTTCCTCCTTCGTCATCATATTCCAGAAAGGACCGCAGTGAAGGTCAAAAAGCACCTGATTTCCCAGATAAGACCCGCCAATGCCGATGGAGATCACGATGTCCTGCTCTTTCGACAGATTTTCTACCCGGTCAAGAGCGGCCTTCTCCTTTTCGGAAATCAGGATATCTTCATCCAGGATGTAGGGCAGGCGCGGGAAAAGGACGAGACTTCCATCCGGTCCCAGACCGGTCTGACGAAGCTTCGTCACTTCTTTCGCTGCCCTTGCGATTTCACTGCTGTATGCGCTAAGATCTTCTTCCTTTACACTCCAGTCATGCCCCAGAAGATTTCTGACGTCAATCATCAGCTCATTCTGAATATTCAAAAAAATCACCAACCCATTTTGCCCGTTTTTACACCCAGCCGCCCCCGGCTGATTATTTTCGTCCATAGTTATTTTTATTATAAAGTATTTACACAGAAGTGACAAGACCGTTTAAGGAAACTGTAATCTTTATGACGATTGGGGCGTAAAATTCACCCTCTCCGTACTATATCGTGCAATTGAGGAAATTCAGCGGCAATAGGAATGGGCCTGCTATCACAGGAATGATGAGTGACGTGGAAATCTCATGGGTTACCTGCCAATAAAATCATAGCATGATCATTCTTACCATTTATATCCGCTTCTGCCGGGAAACGTTTCGACAGGTTCGTCCTCCCAGCCGCGCCGGAGCCCTCCACTCGAGGAGGGCCACGCTTGTCCGATAGAGTCAACACTCCCGAGTACCTTCCGCCAATCAGCCTCAACTGTACAAACCACAGAACCCTGCGCATGTACCGTTTGAATCATTTTCGTCTTGTACCTTCCTGACATCCCCTCACCCTTTCGGGAGCTCCCCGGGGTTGCATGAGACTTTCATCTCGTTTTCGACTTGTACGATAGTACAGCCCCTCCGTCGCCTACGGCGCCTGCCCGAACTTCGGGGAGGCTATGCGGGGAGCACTTGCTTTCCGATAGAGTCAAATTTCCCGGGTACCTTTCATCAGTCAGCCCCATATGTGCCCTGCAGCTTTCAGGACTGACGACGCACTTTTTTACCCAATTGCATCAAACCCAAAAGCTCCCATCGGCAGGCCAATCCCCATTCCGCTGAAAGTACCTGCCGCTAAAGCCTGAAAAGCAGCAGGTACCTATCGGAAGGCCATTGTGTATGTATAAACTTGCCGTGATAGTCAAAAAAAGTTATAATAAATTAATTATAAAAATATTTCTTATGAAAGGTATCCCATGTTAAAAAGAAAACAGCACACAATCGGAAAACCGGTTTCCTACAAAGGCAACGGACTTCATTCCGGTATGCCGGTCACTATGACTATGCTGCCCGCCGAAGAAGGTACAGGCATCGTATTCCGCCGGACAGATCTGGAAGGAGCTCCGGAAGTACCGGCCCAGAGCCGCTACATCACAAATACCCTTCGCGCCACCACCCTTGAAAAAGGACCGGCCAGGGTATTTACCGTCGAACATCTCCTCTCCGCCCTCTTTGCGCTGAAGATTGATAACTGCACCATCGAAATGGACTCCCCGGAGCCTCCGGTCGGTGACGGGAGCGCAAAAACTTTCTGCGATATGATTGAAAAAGCAGGCATTGTGGAGCAGGAGGAAGAAATCCCGATCCTGACCCTGGAAAAGAGTGAAGCCATTTACGAAGGGCAGAAATTCATCACCGCCCTCCCCTATGACGGACTTCGCGTGACTTTTATTTCCATCAATCCCCATCCCCTTCTGGGTACCCAGATGCTGGATGTCACCATTGATCATGATACCTACATGAAAGAAATCGCTTCCGCCCGCACCATCGGTTTTACCTGGGAACTGGAAGCCATGAGGAAGATGGGCCTCGGCCGGGGCGGCACCCTGGAAAATGCGGTGGTTTACTCTGAAACCGAATGCCTCTCCAGGCCGCGTTTCCCGGATGAACTGGTGCGTCACAAGATTCTCGACATTCTCGGAGATATTTCCCTGGTGGGACCCCTTCATGCCCATATCATCGCCGTCCTTGGCAGTCACAAATTGAACGCCGAGCTTTCTGCAAAGCTCCAGGCTTTGAAATAAGGAGGAAATATTATGGAACTCAATGTAGAAGAAATCATGGAAATCCTGCCGCATCGATACCCCATGCTGCTGGTGGATAAAATCATTGATATGGTCCCTCTGAAATACGCTGTCGGTGTCAAATGCGTGACCATGAATGAACCTTTCTTCCAGGGTCATTTCCCGGGACATCCCGTCATGCCGGGCGCCCTCATCTGCGAAGCCATGGCCCAGGTAGGCGGCGTGGCCCTCCAGTATCCGGAAGAATACAGAGGACTCATTCCCATGTTCACCGGTATGGATAAAGTCCGTTTCCGTTCCCCTGTCCTTCCCGGAGATGTACTGGTAACGAAAGCGGAAATCAAGAAAATCATCGGCCGCATGGGCAAAGTACACTGCGAATGCCGCGTAGGGGACGTACATAAGGCAGAAGCCGATTTCCTCTTCTATCTTCTGGATCCGAAAGAAACTCCGGAAACCAAGGAGAAGGAGCAGGAAGAAAAAGCAGCAAAGAAATAATAAAATTTCCGTAAATTTTTCAAAAACAGTTGTATGACACAGCATTTTGAAGAAAAAGAGAGGAAATAAAAGGATTTCCAAGGAAATACATGGGGACAGTCGTTTTGAACTGATTACAAATTCTCGACCTATGTATAAAGGAAATCAAACAATAAAAACTTGGCCGGGAGTCATTTCCGGCTTCCATAAAAGGGGACTGAGACTATGGAACTCAAAGTGATTAAATCAGAAGAACCGAATATTCATCCCACTGCCGTCATCGATCCGTCAGCCATCATTCACAAAAATGTAGTCATCGGACCTTATGCAGTCATCGGGGAAAACTGTGAAATCGGGGAAGGCTCCATCATCGGAGCTCATGCCGTCATCGCCAAAAATGTGCGAATGGGTAAAGAAAACCATATTTACCCCCATGCCGTCATCGGCGAAGACCCGCAGGACCTGAAATTTACCGGTGAATACTCCACCGTCGTTCTCGGCGATCATAACCTGATCCGTGAATATGTGACCATTCACAGAGCTACCGGTGAAAACTGTGAAACCCGGATCGGCTCCTACAATATGCTTCAGGCTTATACCCATGTCGCTCACAACTGCAACTTTGGTGACCATATCGTCATGAGCTCTTTCTCCGGAGCAGCCGGACACGTCACCGTAGAAGACCATGCAGTCATCGGCGGTATGAGCGGTATCCATCAGTTCGTCAAAATCGGTGCCTGTGCCATGGTCGGCGGCATGTCCAAAATCGTCCAGGACGTATGCCCCTTCGTCATCGTAGACGGCAACCCGTCCAGAGTCGTAGGCCTCAACTCCGTAGGTCTTGCAAGAAATAACATCAGCCCCGAAGTCAAGAGCTACCTTAAAAAGGCCTATCGCCTCATTTTCCGTTCCGGCCTCAAACTGAACGATGCCATCCTCGAAATGGAACAGGAACTCCCCTCCACCCCCGAAATCGAACACCTCCTCCGTTTCCTCAGAAACTGCGACAGAGGACTGTGCCGGACGAGAGACAGATAAGCTGTGTGTCACTTGTGCGGAATATAACCTGAGTCATTAGCGCTTGTCGTTGTTCGTGGTTCGTTGTTCGTTCTTCGTAAATCAATGCAGCACCCTTTCGGGATGAAAGGGTGCTTTTTTATTGATGATCCGGAGGAAACGGTCCAGAACTCCTGAAATTCCGGAAATTTTGGAGAAAATGGAAATAAACGCTGTACTCCTCGAAGGGGGACACGCTTTTTCCGATAGAGTCAATCAGCAAGAAAACCTTCTGGCAGTCAGTCCTGTATGTGCCATGAAGCTTTTAAGACCATCCTCCGCTGCAAGATATCTTTTTCTTGTCGAAATGCCTCAAACCATTCCAGCCTCTATCCGAAGACAAATCCCCCCATTCTGCTGAACTTTCCCGTCGATAACGCCTCAAACCCTTAAAGCCCTTTCAGCAGGCAATTCCTCCATTCCATTAAAAGTTCCAGTCGCTAAAGCCTCAAAAGCCCTGAATCCCTATCGGCAGGCAATTCCCCCATTCCGCTAAAAGTTCCAGTCGCTAAAGCCTCAAAAGCCCTGAATCCCTATCGGCAGGCAATTTCCCCCATTCCGCTAAATGTTCCAGTCCATAAGGCCTCAAAACCCCCAAGCCTCTTTCGGCAGGCAATTCCCCCATTCCGCTAAAGGTACTAGCCGCTAAAGCCTCAAACTGAAGTCATCGATATCGGCAGGTCTTTGCGGATTTATTAGAACGTATTTTATCTCTTGACCAAAAATCTTCTTCATGCTATGATATTTCTAACTTTACAAAAGACCATGACCGGAATCAGGCCCCGGAACTTCTCAGAGAGGCAGCGTTTGGTGAAAGCTGCTGAAGCGAAATGGCTGCGTCACCCGGGAGTCCTTCTCTTGAATTTTTAGAGAGAAGCGGCAGCTCCGTTACAGCCAAATCAAGTATGTGTACAAGGTGGTACCTCACGAATTCGTGCCCTGTCGGTTTTCCCGGCAGGGTTTTATATTTCCCTATCGAAAGGAGTACTTATGAAAAAATCAGACAATTCATTTATCGCCATCGGGCTCATGCTCTTTGCCCTCTTCTTCGGGGCAGGGAACCTGATTTTCCCGGTATTTATGGGACAGAATTCCGGGGTGGATACGATTCCTGCTACCATCGGATTCCTCGTCACCGGGGTCGGCCTTCCGATTCTTGGCGTCGCTGCCATCGGTTACTCAGGGAGCGATCTGCAGGGCCTGGCATCCCGTGTTTCCAAACCCTATGCCATTTTCTTTGCGGTCTGCCTGTACCTCACCATAGGACCGGCCTTTGCCATTCCCCGTACGGCCACCACTTCTTTTGAAATCGCCATTGCTCCTTTCTTTGGAAGCGCCATGAAAACCACGGCTCTCTATGGATTCTGTGCCCTTTTCTTCATCGTTTCCTGGTGGCTCTCCATTACCCCTTCGAAACTGGTAGACCGCATCGGTAAAGTCATTACCCCGGTGCTTCTCCTTTTCCTGGCAGGACTTTTTGTATTTTCTACCGTATCCCCCATGGGACCCTGGCAGGAAGCGACTGCCAATTACCAGCCTTCCCTGAAAGCACTGACCCAGGGATTTATCGATGGCTATGGGACCATGGACGTCCTGGCAGCTTTTGTCTTTGGGATTATCGTAGTCAATGCCGTCCGCCAGTATGGATCTGAAACGCCGGAAGAAATTGCCGCTTCCACCCTCCGCTCCGGACTCATTGCCGGTCTCTGCCTGGGAATCATTTATATTTTCCTCTGCATCCTGGGAGCAAGCTCCGTCACCGTCCTGGGCATGCAGGAAAATGGTGCAGGCGTCTTAGTCGGTGCGGCTCATCATTATTTCGGATCTTTTGGAAATATCGTGATGGGCGTCATCGTCCTTCTTGCCTGCCTGACCACCAGTGTAGGCCTCATCACTTCCTGCGGCGAATATTTCTCCCGCCTCCTTCCCTTCCTTTCCTTCAAGAAATGGGTCACCGTCTTTGCTTTCGTTTCCTTCCTGGTCGGACTTTTCGGCCTTACCACCATCATCAAAGCAGCCATTCCGGTGCTCATGTTCCTTTACCCCCTGGCCATCGCCCTCATCATCCTTTCCTTCACCAATTCCTTCTTTGGTGGAAATAAAATCGTCTACCAGATGGCGATCCTCTTCACCTTCATTCCTTCCCTCTATGACGGAATCCATACCGCAGGCCTTTCCCTCGGCGGCATCGATGCCTTCATGGCAGGCCTGCCCTTTTCCGCCCACGGCCTCGCCTGGGTATCCTTCTTCGTAGTCGGGTATGTGATCGGGATTGTACTTTCCAAAATCAAAAAATAAAACTCTATGGCTGCCGCTCCGAAAGAAAAATTCTTTCGGAGCGGCTTTTTATTGTAAGTGATCAGTTATCAGAAGTTCACAAAGTGCGACTCACATTTTGACAATAAAGTCATTGGTACCAAATCGCTTTCGACAATTAGTCTCCTATGTGCTGTCTGCCAAAGATGAACTTACCCGGCCGCAAGCGGCCACCCTTTCAACACCTGAAAGGGTGGTGCCCGGTATCATGCTTTACTTATTCTCATATGTGCCCTGAACGAGTAGTGCAGTAAAATTTCTTCAGCACTATCCCCCCTCTGCACAATTTTCTCTATCAGACAGCATGCTGCAGGGCCCCACCTTTCCTGGGATGGAAAGGTGGCTGCGGAGCAGCCGGATAGGTTGTTAAACGGTACCCATCGATATGGCACGCCAAAGGCCGTGCGCGGAGCGCACTATAAAAGATTGGTTCGCGAAGCGAACCATATCCTTCCCGACAGCCCCGATACTCCCGAGACCCCCGACATCCCCGAATCAAAAGCTTTTTGTTTCCAAAGTCGGCCTGTTATCTCTCAAATTATCCCTCACCGGCATTCGCCCTGCCTATGCAGAATCCCCATAAAAACTCGGCGGTCCATCAGGACCGCCACCTTCCCGACAGCCCCTATACTCCCGAGACTCCCGACACCCCCGAAACAAAGGCTTTTTATTCCTATGGACATCCTTTTATTTCCCCAAAATTTCCCCCTTTCCCAAAAAATCTGCTACAATACTCATGGAGAGAAGTAAGGAGAAACTATGTCAATAATCAAAAAATGCCCGGGCCTCTTCCTTTCGGTCCTGGCTGTTTTCATCATGACCCTGGCAGGCTGCGGAAATGAGGAATCGCCGAATTCCCTGACCATCCCCGCGTCTACGGGAGAAAAAATCGAAGTCACCCTGGACACTTCGGACGATTTCCACATGGAAAAGCCGAATGAAGTGGTCCTCGTCTACCAGAAGAAAAAGGTCATGCTGCGTCTTGCCTTTATTTCCAAAGAGGAAGAAATGAAGCAGCGCTCAGCCATCATCACGATGCCCTTTGAGATCTACGAGGAACGGGACGATTATATTTCCTATGCGGCTGCGGGCCCCCAAGGGATGGTCACCTACTATATGTACCCTGTCGGTCCAAAAACCTGGCTTTATGCAGGCACCCACCTGCCAAAGGAAGCGGCGGACAAAGTCTTATCAAGGCTCCATTTCAAAGAGGTGAAAGCATGAAAATCATGGTCAGCGCCTGCCTGCTGGGGAAAAAGTGCAAGTACAGCGGCGGAGACAATCGAAATGATGCGGTCATTTCTTTTCTGAAAGATAAAGACTATGTGGCTGTCTGCCCCGAAGTGGCAGCAGGTATGCCCATTCCCAGACCGCCCGTGGAAATACGGAAGGGCCGGGTTATTTCCATCGAAGGAAAAGACCTGGACGAAACGTACCGGGAAGGCGTGCGGAAGACCCTTGAGAAAGCAGGCCCCGTGGACATGGCCATCCTCAAAGGAGGAAGCCCCACCTGCGGAGTCCATATGATTTACGACGGTACTTTCAGCGGGACAAAAATTCCGGGAAAAGGCCTTCTGGCACAGGCCCTTTATGAAAAAGGCATCCCGCTCTATGACGAAAAAGATATAGAACGGATCTATGGAGGGAAATAATATGCTCATCGGCGGAATCGAAGCAGGCGGAACGAAAATCATCTGCGGCATCGGGGAATGGAAAGAGGGAAATATGAAAATCCTCTCGGATATGCGTTTCCCCACCACCACGGCGGCTCAGGTCATCCCGGAAATGATTGCCTGGTTCAGACAGTATGACGTCAAGGCCCTGGGCATCGCTTCCTTCGGCCCCCTGGACCTGAAGAAAGATTCCCCCACCTATGGCTATATCAAAGCCACCCCGAAGAAGGGCTGGCAGGACGTGGACTTCGTGGGACCCTTTGCCAGAGCTTTGAACGTCCCCATCGAATTTGATACCGACGTCAACGGAGCCGCTTTGGGAGAATCCATCTACGGAGCAGGAAAAAACTGTGAAGTCGTGGCTTACATGACCGTGGGCACAGGAATCGGCGTGGGACTCTTTGCAAACGGACATCTCCTCCACGGAATGGTCCATCCCGAAGCAGGACACATGCTCATCCTGCGCCATCCGAAAGACACCTATCAGGGAAGCTGCGCTTTCCATCATGATACCGACGGAGCCGGGGGATGCCTCGAAGGCTATGCCTGCGGACCCGCCATCGCAGCGCGCTGGGGCGCCCCGGGCGAAACCCTCTATGACCGGAAAGAAGTATGGGAAATGGAAGCCTTCTACCTCGGTCAAGGCGTGGCCAATCTCGTCCTTCTCTACTCCCCGGACAGAATCATCATCGGAGGAGGCGTCATGCATCAGGCACAACTCTTTGATATGGTGCGGAAAGAAACAAGGAAAAACGTAAACGGCTACATCCACTCCGACCTGCTGGATGAAAAAATCGATGAATACATCGTTCCCCCGGCATTAGGAGACCACGCAGGCCTCATGGGAGCATTGGAACTGGGTCGGAGAGCGCTTTTGAAATAGAGTTTAGCAGTCACAAGTTAGCCGTTAGTTTTTAGTAAAGAGCCGGTTAGGCAGTAAGCCGGCTCTTTTCATTGCCCCCATCAGATTGAGAGTAGAAAAATGCATACCCTTTCCATGCCCAATGCCTCAAAAGTCCCGCAGTCAGGCTTCCCCTCGGAGAAGCTGACCCGAAAGGCCTGAAAGGGCAAGGGTATGAAATACCCGGCGGCCATTGGCCGCCATTTTCCTTTACCTGCCCTCTCACCGCTTCGCGGTGTTCCCGAGGGAGAGCCCGCATTTTACGGATAGTGTCATATATCCCCTGCACCTTTTGGCATTCAGCCTCACAGGTGCCTTGCTGCTTTCAGGGCAGATGATGGACCATTTTCATCGAAAACATCTTAAAAGGTACGCAAAAAGGCTCCCCTCAAGGCCACCCGAAGTTCGGGGGCAGTCGCCGAAGGCGACTGAGAGGGAACTGCACTTTCGACAATACCCTTCCCGGCCGCTGTAGATTTGCGTCCCCCCATCGGGGGAAGCTCCGCCAAAGGCGGTGAAGGGGGCTGACTATGGTAAGAGGGATAAGTGACACAGAAGTCCCATGCGTTACGTCATCATGAAGACTTAGGGATTGCCATTCTATCTGTTTTCCGCCGCTCCTGCCATGAATCGTTCCGACTTGTTCCCTCCCACCGCTGCGCGGAGCCCTGTTCGAGGAGGGCCACGCTTTTTCCGATAGAGTCAGCCTCCCCGAGTTTCTTTCATCAGTCAGCCTCAATTGTACCATGACACTTATGAGGCTGGTGCCCCACCATTCTCATCGAAATTGACTCAGAAGTTTCGCGATCAGGCTAAAACCCGAAACCCTATAAGACTCAAACCCCGGTATATCCCAATGGACTCCTATAATTCCATTTGAGCATATTCCAACTATTTGGTACAATATAAATAAGTATATAAAGTGAGGTGTCATTATGTTTGTTCATGAATTAGCAAATACGGCTCCTGCTTCCCATGTGGCCATCGAGGGAGATGTCACAGTTACCTATGGGGAACTTCGGGAACTGATCCGGCTGTACCGGAATACGCTTTATGAAATGGGAGTCAGAAAAGGCACGAAGGTGGGCCTCTATTCAGCGAACAGGGCTGAATTTCTTTATGCGTACCTGGCCATCGTCAGCCTGGGTGCCATCTTTATTCCTATCAACAATTCCCTGGTAGACCGGGAAGTAGATTATATCCTGAAAGATTCGGGCACTTTCCTTCTCATCACGGATACGAAGCTCAATGTATCCTGCCCTACCGTGGATATTCACGATCTGGATTTCAAAGCTTCTGAAGATAAAGCAAAAGAAGCGCCTCCGTTCCCGTCGGATATCACCGAAGATGATCTCTGTGCCCTGGTGTATACGTCAGGTACCACAGGCAGCCCGAAGGGTGCCATGCTGACCCATAGAAATCTCATCGACAATGTGG
>DKQZ01000041.1:16838-31320 GCA_002471975.1 Dialister sp. UBA7295
CCCATGTTCCATTGCTATGGACTCACCACGTCCATCAATTCCGTACTGTACCATCAGGGGACGATTGTCATTATCCGGACAAAAAGCCCCACGGAAATCATGAATGCCATCGTGGAACATGCTGTGACCATTGCTTTCATGGTTCCTCCTATGTACAATCTTCTGGCCCGCCATGGAGATCCATCCATGGTTTCCACGGTCCATGACTTTATTTCCGGAGGCGCCCCCATTCCCCAGCCGATTGCCCAGGCTTTCTATGACCGTTTCCATCACCCCGTCCGTGAAGGATATGGCCTCACGGAAGCTTCCCCGGTCGTTTCCGTCCTTCCCCAGGACCAGCTGAAATACCTCTCCGTAGGACCGGCCATTCCCGGCGTGGAAGCAAAAATCCTCACCGATTACGAAGGGCCCTATAAGCCGGGCACCGTAGGTGAACTCCTGGTTCGCGGCGGAAACGTGATGAAAGGGTACTGGAAAAAGCCGGAAGAGACAGCCAAAGTCCTCGAACCGGACGGCTGGCTTCATACCGGAGATCTCGCTTACATGGATGAAGATGATTTCATCTACATCGTAGACCGTCTGAAAGACCTCATCATCGTCAATGGTGAAAATATTTACCCCGGCGAAGTGGAAGGCTGCATCTATGAAGTCGAAGGAGTCGGAGAATGCGCCGTAGTCGGTCATCCCGATGCCCTCCGGGGACAAGTCGTCTGGGCCTATGTGGTCATGAAACCGGGCTATGCCTATGACGAGGCAAAAATCCGCCGTTACCTCACAAAGAACCTGGCAGGTTACAAGATCCCGAGACGGTTCATCCCCATGGATGCCCTGCCAAAGAACGCATCCGGGAAGATTCTGAAACGGGCGCTGAGAAATAAATAATGTCAGCCGTCAGCCATTGGCCGTTAGCTGTCAGTGGTTGGCTTAGTGGAAATAGAAAAAGGCCGTATCGAAAGATGCGGTCTTTTTTGTGTGCCTTTGATTTCACGCCGGCTGCCTTAATCCCCCACGGAAAGGCCCCTCCGGGTCCCCGCCTTTGGGTCAGAATCAATGGAGCCCGGTTCCATTCATCAATCAGGCCCATATGTGCCTGGCACGATAGATGAACTTACCCGGCCGCTCCGCGGCCACCCTTTCAGCACTCGAAAGGGTGGAGCCCGATCGTATGCTTTACCATTTCCTCACAGGTGCCATGAGCATGCAGTGCAGTAAAATTTTCTTCGGCACGATCCTCTGGCAGGATAGTTGTCTCTATCGGTCAGCATACTATCGGGCACCACCTTCCCTGGATGGAAAGGTGCCCGTCAGGGCGGATAGGTGTTTGAACGCTGCAAGGCCAAAATGAGGGCCGGCGGCAAAATATAAAACTGCGGCGCCCACAAATATGCGCCGTCCCTGCCCGGGACCTCCGATATTCCAGAAATATCCCCGAAAATTCCCGGGACAAAAGTTTCCCGTCATGAAGTTCCCAATCAAAAATGGGCGCCCCTATTATTTCAAGGCGCCCACCTTCACGGACCACGGACCACGGATCACGGTCCACGATCAGCTCATTTGTCCGAAATCATATCCACAAATAATGACTCTTACTTAATATACGCCGTAGCCTTCAGCATGAGCATGTCATCCATCTTGCGGCCACCCATGTCTTCTGCCTTGAAGCCGTATTCTGCTTCGATGAGGAGTCCTCTCATGGGTACGAAGCCTGCCTTGGCCAGGAAGAATTTCGCACCGCCGTAGTTATGTTTGTTGGATTCTTCAGCACCGAAAGCTGCAATGCCGTCAATCTTGTCGGCAAAGTAGGCCGGGACGTTTTTCATTCCGTTCCAGTTTTTATATACATGGCCCATGTACTGATCGGTGATGGCATCAGAGGAACCGCCGAAATAAGTCCCTGCCTGGCTGTAAACATAGTCCAGGCCAATCTGGTAGGAGCCTTTCTGGAGAATATTGGTGGTGCCGTAATGGAGGCCATAGTTGAAGGAGTATGGTCTTTCATTGTTCAGCGGGAGTTTCCGCATGTTCTTGACATATTCACCCTGGATATGCCATTTCGGGGTGATGTAGTAAGCGCCGGCAAAGCCGTAAGCTTTGCAGATATTTCCTACCGGTCCATTGGCCTGCATGGCATAGGCATGGAATTCCCAGTTCATCGGCTTTTTGTAAATATAGGATGTGTAGGTAACAGGTACGTCTTCATCTTCGCCCCAGCCCATCACGGTATCAGAACCCATGGGGTAAAGGGTACTGCTGGGATCATCATAATATCCCATCTTCCCGGAAGTTAATGATGCAAGACCTTCGGTTGCCTTCTTGAAAGAATCACTGCTGGCAATCTGGGTGCCAATTGCTTGTTCAATGGGATTTTTAGAAGTTACAAGACCAGCAATCGCTTTTTTTACATAACTGACTTTTTCAGTGGATTTATCAGTAGAAGCAACCTGTGCCTGAACTCCGGCCAGTTTCTGAGCCAATGACATTTTTACAGCATCAGGCAGAGCCGGGTTATTTGCTACGGCGCTGGTAATTCCGCCAGCTAATTTAGCAATGGAGTTATCTACGATTTTTGTCGTTTTGATCCCTCTCATCATCGGTCCGGTATAGTTATAGTTGATATCGGTGGCACGGCCGTGGGCGATGGTGAATCTTCCGCCTTTCTGATAATCGCCGAAGGAGATGAAGGCGCCTTTGAACTGTCCGTCATAGGTATAGCCGGTAACGCCCATTTTTACCGGGAACTGGCCGATACCGATGAGGTTTTTGGAAGGTCCGAAGGGAAGCTTGGAGGTATCCTGCTTCTTGCCGAAGTGATAGGTAGCCCACAGACGGTTCATGTGCATTTCGCTGTCTCCGTGCCCGCCTCTGATGGAATCATCGTCTTCGGATTTCCAGCTGTACATGTTCGGGTCAAAGACGTCTTTACCATTCAGGCTGGTGAAGGATTCGAGCTGTCCATAGACGGTGGAACGGGGATTCACATTGGCCATGACGTTCACACGGGTGCGGAGGGAGAGTTCGTCGTATTTTTCTTTATTCGATTTGAAAATATTGGAGTATCTCGGCACGTCCTGGACGCGGAGTTCGGTGATGACGGAAAGATTTCCCGTCTTCTTTTCCAGTTCGGAAACCCGTACTCCCAGGCTGGTCAGTTCGTCCGCATATTCAGCGGAGAGTTTCTGCACGGTTTCTTTCTGGGAATCGGAAAGGTCCTGTTTCTGCATGAGACGGGCGATGATCTGGGCCAGTTCATAACGGCTTACATTCTTGTCGCCCCGGAAGGTGCCATCCGGATATCCTTCGATGACGTTTTCCTCGGACAGCTGGGAAACGGCTTTGTAGGCCCAGGAAGATTCATCCACGTCGGCAAACGGATTGGCTGCGGAAACGTTCCATGCAGTGCAGGCCATCATGGCAGCTGCTGCGATTTTCAGAAGACTGTGCTTCATTTTTCTCTCCTTTTGAGCTTGTGCTCTCTTATGAAATTCTCAATACCCCTGTGATTTATAAAACAATTTTTGACTTAGCGATTTATTTTTTTAATCCTAAAACTAAAACATTATAACCATATATCGTAAAACTTGTCAATAGGGATTAGGACCTGATGATCATTTATTCCGAGAGCCGGACTTGTCTCCCTCCATAGGAAATGGTCCAGGGATGAAGATTTTCGTTCCCGATCCGAGGGCTGCTTTCCCTGAAAAAGCCCGATTTTATCAATCTTCCCCTTCTTTGGACGGGCTATTTGGAAATATAAATTTCCTGTCCCATTGATGCCGCCTGATTTTCATCCAGGTTTCATATTTTCATGAAATAAAACAAAAACTGCAGAATCGATTTATTTTGCAGGTTTCCTGTTTGAATCCTGCTGAAACGACCGGCATTCTTCACCGGGAAGAAGAATGGCCGAAGGCCTGTGGGAAATCCACAAAAGTCCTATCCGGGAAGTCCGGCCCGGGCAGGATCATTTTCCGGGTTCTTCAAGAATTTTATTTCCTGGGAAGGATTCGTTTTTGAAAGACCTTTTGTGGTCCGGAATTTTATTTCCTTTCATGTCTCAAGAAGAATCTATTTCTATGCAAAAATATTTTTTGCGTCTGTAAAAGACAATTCATTCATTTTTTATTTCATTTCACGCTTTTTAGCAGTCTTTTTTAATTTACAGGAGCCTTACATTTTAAAAATCCTCTGATATTACATCTTTATATAGGTTCTCCGATATGTTATGATTATGCTGAATTCGTAGACAATTTTTAATCTGCAAAAACGGGAAGCATTGGTGAGACCTTTATGGCATCTGTAAAGAGGCGTTTGCTGCTTGCGGGAGTCCCCGCTTTTCTGGCTGAGCGGCTGAGAGAAGTATTTGAGAAGGAAGACTGGATTGTCCTCACTCTGGAGGAAGATATTTCGAGTGAGAAAACGTCCGACTTTTTTGCTGCCAAACTTCCGACTGCCCTGATTTACAGGCTGGAGCCGGACCGGGACGACTGTATATCCCGGCTGGACCGGCTTCTTTCGCATGCCATGAAAGCAAATGTTTCCCGCATTCTCCTTCTTGAGGAACCCGGCGTTTTTGCGCCCGGTGTCCGTGCCGGAGAGGATTCGAAGACAGAGCCTCTCAACCGGAAGGGCCGAAGGCTCTGCCGTCTGGAGTCCCTCGCTTCCATCTGGCGGACCAATGAGAAACTGTCCATTACCCTTGTCCGCCTCCCTGCCCTCTATGGACCGGACCAGAAACCGGGGGATGATTTCCTGGGTTCCCTCCTGAATCATATCCTCTGCGGAGAAAAGGAATCTGTCCTCACCACTGCGCCCCAGTCTTTCCTTTCCTCCAGGGATACGGCTTACGGTCTTCTTCAGTGCGCCCTCCGCGGGAAGGATCTGAAAACCATCCATCTGGGTCCCGGCACTTCTTTCAGCTGGGATGAATTTGAAGCCCTGGCAGGTCCGCTTCTTCCGGAAGGGAAGAAGCTCCCCGAGACGGTCCGTCTGGAAAGGGTCCCGGAGGCTGAAATCGACCGTCACCTGATTTATGGAAATGCCATCCTGGACGGCACTCTCGCCAGGAATGAGCTGGGCTGGTTTTCCCGGGCTGATGACCGGGAAGGCCTGAAAGCTGCCATCACCGGAATCAGGGATGCCTGGACAAGAGAGCAGGCAGACGCGCAAAAACTTCAGAAAGAAAACGAAATGAAAGAGCGGCTGAACCGGCTCATCCCCTATGGGGAAAATATCGCCGGTTTTATCATCATGGCCATCGTACTGGCCGTCCGCCTCTTTGCGGGCTCCCGCTCTCCCTTTGATTTCAATTATCTCTATATCGGCATATCGGCGCCATGGGGCTTCTCTATGGGAAACAGCAGTCCTTCATTGCCTGCTTCCTTTCCATGATCCTCCTGCTCGTCCAGATGCTGGCCATCGGCAGGGATCCGGTTGCCATCCTTTATGACCCCATGTCCTTCCTTCACTTTGTTTCCTATTTCTTCGTGGCCGTCCTCTCGGGCTACTTCGCAGACCGGGAAACTTATGAAAAAGCGGCCGCCCAGTGGCGGGAGGAGCGGGACAGGACGCAGATTTCCTTCCTCCGCAATCTTTTCGAGGAAAGTCTTCAGATCCGGGACAAACTCTATCGCCAGGTGGTCAATTCAGAAGACAGCATCGGCCATGTATACCGTATTGTCCAGCAGCTGGACAGCATTGAAGAAGAACAGCTCTATACAAAGACTGCCACGGTAACGGCAGAACTTTTGGGTGTCACAGATGTAGCTGTCTATGTGCTCGGGAAGAATAGTCATTTCATGCGCCGCAAAGTGCGCCTGGGACCCCGGGCCGCTGCCCGTCCGGCTTCTGTGGATATTGAAAAGCATCCTTACCTCATCAATCTCATCCGGACAGGAAAAGTTTTCATGAACCGTGAATTCCTGGATGATACGCCGGATTTGGCTGCACCGGTCTTGACGGATGGAAAAGTCACCGCCGTCATTGCCATCTATGGCCTGTCTTTCAGCCAGTGGAGTTACCACGAAGAAAATATGATTTCCCTGACCGCCCGCCTCATCGCCGCGGCTCTTTCCCGCGCGGCTGCCTGGGAAGAAACCCAGATGGCGGAAAGGTACCTGCCGGAGACCCGGATTCTCCGGGCGGAGCCCTTTGCCCAGATTATCGAAAATCTCCGCATCCGCCGTCAGGAACTTCATGATGCGCCGAGCCAGCTCCTTGTGATCAATGGGCAGGACCTTACCGCAGCTGAAATGAATGAAAAGCTTTCCGGCTGCATGAGAAGTGAAGATTTCATCGGTCAGTACAAAGACGGCTATGCGGCCCTCTTCCCCGATACGCCGGAAAAGGTCCTCCCCATCATCGAAGGACGTTTCGCGAAAGCCGGCCTTTCCATCATACGGAAGGAAGAGGTGATGTAGCATGGATATGAAATATTTCTACATCCATCTTGCCATCACCCTTCTTTACTTTGCCCTGGTGGGATGGAGAGTCAATTTCCGTCAGGCAGCGGCCGAGACCATCCTCGTCTTCTCTCTCCCGGTGATCGGTTTCTTTTCCCTTCTCATCTGGCATGCCCTCTGCTATCGCTATCAGTATCGTGGCATTCGTCCCGAAGACCTGGTGGAAGTTGAGACGACGCCTACCATGGGCCGCATGACCTATCAGTCCGATATCGTGCCCCTAAGGGATATGCAGCTCATCAGCGATAACAAACTGAAACGCCGTCTCTTCATGACGGCCATCAAGCAGGAAGTGGTGGACAATCCGGAAATCCTTCGGGAAGCCATTCATGACAAAGACCGGGAAATCACCTATTATGCCGTTTCCCTCATGACGGCGAGAGCAGAAAAGATTTCCTCCTCTCTTTTCGAGCTGGAAAAAGAGCTGAAAAATGCCAGAGATGACGAAGAGGAAACTCTTCTGAAAGAATACGCCGAAAAGCTGCAGGAATTCCTCAAAGGCCGGTATGGCGACGAAGAGCAGCGGGAGGAAAGGAAGAAAGTCCTCCTCACTGTCCTGGAAAGACTGGCCGCAAAGCTTCCGAACCAGTCGGTGTACCGGGAGCTTTCCATCCGGCTTGCCATCAATCTCCGGGAATACAGCCATGCGGAAGACCTCATCAGACAGGCCCGGAAAGAATCACCGGGGGCGGAGAATTTCGTCCGCCTTTCCCTGGAACTTGCCGTTGCCAGAAGAGACAGGAGCGGGGTAGACCTTGCCATTCATGACCTGAAAGCCCTTCCCATCAAACTTTCCCCGGAAGCCCTGACGGCCATTCGTTACTGGGGAGGCGCCGCATGAACAAGAAAAGTATCGCCATCCTCATTTTCCTCGCTCTCCTCATGGGCTGCTTTTTCCAGTATACCCGCATGGACGGATTTCTCCATATGGGCTCCCTCACCAATGCCCTCCTTCAGAGGGAAGAAGAAGCCAAACCCTGGGTCCAGGCAGGATCCATTCCCCGGGACCATTACTACATTCTTTATGATCCCGCCAGCGTCACTTCCGTCTACGCTGCCCACAATACGGAAGTCCTCCTGAAGAAGGAGAAGAAATCTTACGAGCTTCACAATGCAGACGAAGAACTTCCTCCCATTACAGACAAAATCCAGGGGATCATCCTCGCCACCACCCGCCCTTCCGGTGTGAAATCTTTTCCGGTGCTCAAGGACTATGCCGCATCCGGCGGGACGGTCATCCTTCTCCAGCGCATAGAATCCTTTGACCCCTCGGCCACAACGCCCGAAACCAATGAAGCTTTGGGAATTCTCCGTCTGGGCCGCATGGGCTGGCGGGACGGACTCCGGTTGAATACGTCCTTCCTCCCCGGAGGGAAAGATAAACTTTTTGCTCCCGACGACAATTACCTGACTGAAGGAAACGACGTCACCCTCACCGGAGACTCCACCGTGGAAGTTTCCACTCTGGACGGCACGCCGGTCATCTGGACCCATCCCTATGGGGACGGGAAATTTATCGTCTTCAACGGCAATGAAAGGCTGGACAAATCGAATGGCGGCTTCCTTGCCTCCCTCATCGCCCATGCCGGCCAGGATGCCATTTACCCCGTAGTGGGAGTGAAACTTTTCTATCTGGACGATTTTCCTTCTCCTGTTCCCGAAAGGGACTCTTCCAGGGTAAAGGAAGAAACCGGTCTTTCCATGGCCGAATTCTACCGCCAGGAATGGTGGCCTTTCATGGCATCCCTGGCGAAGAAAGAAAATTTAAAGTATACCGGCGTTATGATAGAGACTTATAATAATGATGTGGACGGCAATTTCTCCGAGCCTGCCCGAACCACCCGGGATGTATTCATCGTCTACGGAAGGGAACTCCTCCATGCAGGCGGTGAACTGGGTCTTCACGGCTACAACCATCAGCCCTTCACCACGAAATTCATCCCATCCCTGGGTTACAGGCCCTGGCCAAGTCAGGGCCTCATGAAAGAATCCCTTCGGGAGCTCTACCGCTATGCCCATTCTCTCTACCCCGACTATGCATTCCGTGTATACGTCCCGCCCTCCAACATCATGGACGAAGAAGGCCTCAAGGCTGCCAGAGAAGTCTTCCCGGACCTCAAGGTGATCAGCTCCATCTATGATGGAGCTGCCAATGCCCCGCAGCTGATTCAGGACTTTTCCAGGAAAGACGGGCTGTACTCGATTCCCCGCATCACCGCAGGCTCCGTGCCCGGTGAACCGGACCGCATCTCGGCCTACTCCGTTATTCAGGAAATAGGGGTTTTCTCCCATTTCATCCATCCCGATGAAATTCTCTATCCTGAAAACGAAAACTATTCCTGGAACGATATGCAGGACAGCCTTTCCACCTTCGTGGGAGATATAAACCGCCGCTTCCCCTGGCTCACTCCCGTGACCGCATCGGAAAGCATTCCTTACTTTGATGATTATTTCGACCTGGATTACCGGATCATCCGGCACCCTCACTTCGCGGAAATCCATGCGTGGAATTTCTCCCATGAAGCCCGTTTCATCCTTCATACCGTCCATACCCTGGATCATACGGATGGAGCTGAGGCAGAACTCATTGATGAGGGGACCTATTTCATCCGGATGAAGAATCCCGAGGCCCGTCTGTACTGGAAGGAGGAGTCATGAAGATCTGTCTTCTCACCGAAGGCTCCTACCCCTATGTGGTAGGCGGCGTTTCCTCCTGGGTGCAAATGCTCATGGAAGGCCTTCCGGAATTTGAATTTACCATTTACTCCATCGGCGCCTTTGGCAAAGACCGGGGAAATTTCAAGTACAAACTCCCGGAGAACTGTACCGGCGTCCAGGAAGTCTTTCTGGATGAAATCCTGGCCCAGCGGTCCACAGGCCTCCGGAAGAAAGTGCTCACCGAATCCCAGCGCCATACCCTGACCAACCTGGTCCGGGGCGAACCGGATATCGATATGGAAGAACTGATCGATATTTTCCAGCATCATTCCTGGGACAGTCCGCTGGACGTATTCATGGCCAGCGATTTCTTCGATATCATCGAAACCGTTTACAAGGATAAATACAGTTACCTCCCCTTCACGGGCTTCTTCTGGACCATGAGGTCCATGCTGCTTCCCCTTTTCTATCTTCTTCAGCAGAAAATCCCCCAGGCTGACGTCTATCACAGCGTGGCCGCCGGATACTGTGCCATCATCGGAGGCATCGGGGCTATTTTCTACCACAAACCCTTCCTCCTCACGGAGCATGGCATTTACGCCAGGGAAAGAGAAGCGGAAATCATCAAGAGCTCCTGGGCCCAGGGGGATTTCAAATCCGTATGGATCAATTATTTCTACGAACTGGCCCGCGTCACCTATAGAAAGACGGACCACGTCTACACCCTTTTCGAACACAATGCGCAGATTGAAAAGGATATCGGCTGCGATCCCGACAAAATTACGGTCATTCCCAACGGCGTCCACATGGAACGATTTAAAGATATTCCCGAGCTTACGGACCATAAAGGCCCCATCATCATCGGCGCTGTAGTCCGGGTCGTACCCATCAAGGATATCATCACCCTTGTCCGCGCCTTTTTCCGGGTACAGCAGGAAATACCGGACACCGAATTTTATATCATGGGAAATATGGAAGAAGACCCCGAATACGCCGCCATGTGCCGGCGCACTGTGGAAACCCTGGGCCTTCGCCATTGTCATTTCACGGGAACCATCAATGTGGCGGAATACCTGCCAAAGATGGATATCCTCGTGCTTTCCAGTATTTCCGAAGGCCAGCCCCTCTGTGTCCTGGAAGGCTTCTCGGCCCACCGTCCCTATGTGACGACTGACGTGGGCTGCTGCCGGGAACTGATTTATGGAGACAGCACCGATCATCTGGGCTCGGCAGGATCCGTAGTTCCGCCTTTGGACGACCAGTCCCTGGCCTATGAAATCGTGAAACTGGCCAGGAATTACCCCCTCCGGAAGGAAATGGCCGCCATCGGCTATGAACGGACGAAACGGGGATACACCTACGAACATTTTATTAATTCCTATAGAGAAGTTTATGCAGATCTGGAAAGGAGGATGAAGGAATGGCAGGAGTCGGCTTCGAACTGAAAAAGCTCTTTACTGCCCGTACGGCAGTGGGCCATATCAAAGCCTATACCTATTCGGCCATCGTTACGGCCGGGCCATTTTTGCTCCTCACCGGCATGATGCTGGGGGTGCAGCTCCTTTTCCATGCCCACGGAGTCACGGAAGAGGAACAGAATCTCTTCATTGCCCCCGTGGTCTATTCCTTCATTTTCTCCCAGCTTTTCACCAGCGGTTTCACCATGGTCCTTACCCGGTACCTGGCCGACTGTATTTCTACCAGCTTTTTGAGGGATATCACCTCTTCCCTCTTTGGCATGTGCGCCCTTCTCGTGGTGCCGGGAGGACTTCTGGCCTCCTTTTTCCTGAAAGACAGCCCCATCCCCTTCCTCTCCAAATCCCTTTCGGTCATCTTCTTTCTGGAGCTCATCATCATCTGGGTGGAAAGCGTCTATCTCTCCGCAGTAAAACGGTTCAAACGGCTCATCGGAGGCTTTGCTGCCGGCGTAGTCATGGCCATTTTCTCCTGTGCCGTCCTGCTCCAGCTGAATTTCCTTTCTCCCCACGCATCGGCTCTCCTGGCTCTGTGCCTGGGCATGTCCATATTAGTTACCACATTTTTTGTCCACATCACGAGCCTTTTCGGCCAGCCGGGACGGGGACTTCTCTTTGGTTTCCTTCCCTATTTCGAAAAACACTGGAAAATCTTTGTGGGATACCTGGGCTACAACTCAGGCCTGTATCTCCCGAATATCCTCATCTGGTTCGGTCCCTGGGGCGTGGTGGTGGCAGATACTTACCGGTTTTCACCCCTCTATGACGGAGTCACTTTCTTCGCCTTCCTGTCGCTTCTCCCCCTCATGACCCTTTTCGTAGTAGCAGCGGAAACAAGATTTTATGAGAAATATGCGGGGTACTTCGAAGCCATTACCCGCCGCGGGAACCTTCAGGAAATTGAAGATGCCCGTCACGACCTTCTCTATACTCTCTGGTTCCAGCTCCGTCAGGTGGTGGAATTCCAGTTCCTTTTCACCCTCCTCTTTCTGGCCTTCGGTTCCGCCCTCCTTTCCTGGGCAAACATCCCGGGCAACGAAATCAATATGTTCGACGTGCTTCTCTTTGCCGTCTTTTTCACCGGGGTCATGCAGATTCTCTACATTCTCCTCACCTACTTTGATCTCCAGATGGCCGCCCTCCGCACAGGGCTCGCCTTTGGTATCCTGAACCTGGCAGCCGGCCTTTTTGGCCTTTTCATTGGCGGCCCCGATTCCTATGGATTTACCTTTTTCATCGCCGCAGCTCTTACCCTCGTCATCGCCTGGGTGGAACTCTCCCGCTTTACGTCCCATATGAGTTACTACGTATACTGCGCCCAGCCGATTTTCTATCAGCCGCCCCATGGGCCGCTGACAAGATTTGCCCAGAAAATCAGCAGGGGGAAGATCATCGACCTTCTCCAGCTGGGTCCCGGTGAAGGGAGGAAATACTCATGACTTTGAGGAAATATTTCCACTCTCACAATAAAATACGTTTCTCCCTGGCCCTCTGCCTCCTCATGGCATCTCCAGTTTTCTCTGAAGCCGCCTACCATGACCCCATAACCGACGCAGCTCCCTCCGTCACGGCTCTCCGGCAGGTGCGGAAACAGATCGATTCCATCGAAGAAGCCCACTCCAATCTCCGCGCTGCGCGAAACGCAGTGCCCGAAGCGGAGAAAAACCTTTTCAATGCGAAAGACTCCGTCATTACGGCAGAAAATAATGAAAAAGAAGCAGAGAAAAATCTTTCTGATGCGAAAAATGCCCTCATCGATGCCACGAAAGGCTTAAGCGACGCCAAAGCCAGGTCGGCGAAAGCAGACATCCTCCTTGCCAATGCCAAAGAAAATCTGGAAAAGCAGCGGCAGGAAATAGCTGAAAAAGAAGCCGCCATGGCCAATACGGAAAGCACCCTGAACCAGGAAAAGGTCCAGATTTCCGGAACCAGCCGCATGGAAGCCGTCAGACGGGCCGTAGAAGAAGTGGGCTACGAACAGAATCAGATGAATGAAGCCATCCGGCGGGCCAACCTGTATACCGCAGGCCTTTCTGCCGATGCCACTCCTGAAGACGCAGCCCGGGCAATCCTTGCCATGCAGCAGAGAATGAACGAAACCAACGCTGCCTTCATCAGCGCGAAACAGGCCTATGAACAGGCCAAATCCGTCCTCCCCTCCCTCGAGGCCACTTATAGAGATGCGGAAAAAGAAAAATCCGACTCCCTCGCCGCCGAGGCAGAAACACAGAAATGGTACGATGGCACCGTCTCCTGGGTGGATGAGGGCGAAAAGTACCTCGCCCAGGCGAAGGAAAATATCATTTCCTCAAAAAACTGGGTCATTGAGGCCGAACAGGCCCTGGAGGGTTCCATTCGCTCCAGGAAACTCATTGCAGAGGACGTCTGGTCCATGGGAAACGGCGAAAGCTTCCAGACCGGCATATCCTACCGTCACTGGAAAAATGGTCCCTACTCGGGCCATCAGCTCTATCATTCCTTCTCCTGGTACAAAGCCTTCCACACGGACCCCTTCCCCGGAGAAGAGGGCGTCAGCGATGAAGACTGGCCGAAAGGAAACTCCCATAAAGGCTTCGAACTGGGCGTCGACGCAGGGCGCCTCGAATCGGACACGGGGGCTTACCACGGAAAATCCTCCGGCTTCACCGATACCACCCTCTCCGTACGCTATCACAATGACCATCCCGTAAACAGTATGCGCTATGGACTCGTCCTCGTCCTTCCCACGGGAGAAAACAGATACTACCGGAACGCCTACGTACCCAAAGGCCTCTCCCTCTTCCAGGACTTTGGCGGAGGACTCCAGGTGCAGCCTGAAATCGAAGCCATCCATCAGCTCTCCGAAGAAAACAGAATCACCGCCAAACTCTCCTATGACATGAAGGGAAGCTACGCCTACTCCAAAGAGGACCCGGGATTCAAAGTAAGGCCCGGCAACGAGACAAGAGCCGCTATTTCCTACGAACACAGCGAAGAAAACCGTCAATACAAAGGCTGGCTCGCCCATACCAATAAAGCCCACACCTGGCAGGACATCCAGGCTGGAAATAAAACGAAACGAATCCGCTACAATGACGGCGACGCCTGGGAAATCGGGGCCGCAGGAAACTGGCAGATCCGGCCAAAAGACGAACTCGGCGCCCTTGCCCTGTACGGATACACCGGCGACACGGAAGGAGAAATGGTCACCGACTCCCTCACCGAAGAAGAACTCCTCCTCTCCCTCACCCACACCATCAGAAAAGGCCTCACCTGGCAGACCTTCCTCTCCTGGTACCACTCTACCCTGGACTACGATCCCCTCTATCGGGGAGATAGCGCCCAGGGCGACTGGACAAGAAAATCCCTGGGCTTCCGCGTAGACTGGGAACAGACTCCCACCGCCCGCTGGACTCTTGCCCTGGAACGATACATCAGGACCCGGGAAAACGCCTCCGACGCCCAGGGATACGGACTCTCCCTCTGGTATGCAAGAATGCTGTGACGAACTGCGGATTTCGGATTGCGGAAAAGCTCCCCTCATAGCCTCCCCGAAGTTCGGGGAGGTGGACGCGAAGCGGCCGGAGGGGCTGTACTATGGTTCAAGTCGAAAATAAGAAAAAAGGAACATGTAACCCCGGGAAGCTGCCGAACGTAGTGAGGCTGAGGGGGAAGCTCCCGCAAAGCGGGTGAAGGGGGCTATCTATCGTAAGAATGATAAGTGACACAAAAGTCCCATGCGTTACGTCATCATGAAGACCTGGCAATTGTCTTTCTTACCCTTTGTATTCGCTCCTGCCAGGGAAACTTTCCGACAGGTTCGTCCTCCCACCCCTTTGGGGAGCCCTCCTCTCGAGGAGGGCTGCGCTTTTACCGATAGAGTCACCTGACTCGCCTGCCTTTTGGCATTTA
>DKQZ01000106.1:0-1301 GCA_002471975.1 Dialister sp. UBA7295
ATTTTTGTTAGTCAATATCTAAATTTAAATAGTTCATAACCGTCGGAGTTCTAATTTGCATAAAAAAACAGCTGAATGGATAGCTTTAAATGTAAAGTTATCCATTCAGCCTTAAGTTCATACTGTTGGGGAAGCTCCCGCGAAGCGGGTGAAGGGGGCTGCATATGGAAAGCATACCAATTGACGCAATACTCTCATGCGTTACGTACTAATGGGCTTACTCGGAACCTTTATGTAAGATTTCCCTGCACTTTCGACAGCAAAATTTTCCCGTCGAAAATGCCCGCCGAAGGCAAAATCAAAAATGCGGCGCCCATGACTTTGCGCCGCACCGCCCCGACAATCCCGAAATGAACCCCGAGATTCCTGATACTCCCGATTCAAATGCCATTCCATCCTGAATTACCCATATAAAAATGAGCGCCCATGTAACTTCAAGGCGCCCACCTTCACGGACCACGGATCACGGACCACGATCAGCACCAATGACCCTATCCATATCCCCATATAAAATGGCGGGCTTCACGAATCTGATGCCCGCCACCTACCCGGCAGCCCCGAGATTCCCGATACCCCCGATACTCCCGACACAAAAGCCATTTCACTTTAAAATTTCCATACAAAAGGGCGCCCATGTAACTTCAAGGCGCCCATCTTTACTTACCACTTACCACTCATAATTTCTCATCCAGCGTGAAGAACCAGATTTCATTATGCCTGTCCGCGGGATCATTTTCCTTGAGTCCCAGCCGTACATTCCTGTGGACTTTGCCGTCTTTATAGACATATACCTTTTTGTCTGCATCGTAGGTATAGTCTTCCACATCCGTTTTCGGGACGGAGGAATCGATGACGTCTACGGCTATGCCAAAGTCATTATCATTGACTACGGCAATGGTCTTCCGGTCCGGGAGGAGCGTGAGGCCTTCGGCTTTTTCCAGTTTCCAGCCCGCTTTCCTCATATCGAGGATGAGTTTCTTGGAAACCGGTTTCACGTTTTTAAGAGTTCCCAGTTCCAGCCGTCCGTCATCAGGGATTTCGGTGGCCCCGGTGAGGTCGATTTCGTAAATCAGGTTCTGCATCTTTTTATTCTGTTTTCCCTGTTCGATGACGAGGAATCTGTTATTTCCAAGAGGAGCGATGTCCCCCAGCTTGGCTTTGCCGAAATCCTTATAGCCTCCGTCTACCTGGTATGCGTACATGACGGTTTTTCCCGTTTCCGGATTGATGGTGAAAATGCGGCAGTAAGGACTCGTTTTCTTTGTCTTCTTTTCCACGTCGAGAGGACTCTGGACGAAGCC
>DKQZ01000106.1:1353-18490 GCA_002471975.1 Dialister sp. UBA7295
GAAGACCATTTCCCGGAGCCAGTTTCCGGATGATATGGCCTGCCCGGTCTGCTTCGACGACAAAGGGCCCGTATTCATCGGAAATCCAGAAATGGCCGATCCGGTCCACGGCAATCCCTTCCGTATCGAGTCCATTGGGGTCCGTGCCCAGATCTTTCAGGTTGAAATCAAAAGCCGTTTCCTTCGTGGAACCGACTGAGCCCTTCGGGATGGCTTTGCCGGTGATTTTCTTTCCGTCCACCGTGAGAGGAATGGAATCGGTGATTTCTGCCTTACTGAGATCGGCGCTCACATGAAGGATGCCGATATTTGGATTGAAGGCAGGCGTGGGGAAAATCTTCCCCGATTTCTTCTTGCCGCCCTTCACATACTTCGGCACGTCCCCGTTCGGCCCGCGGTCCGTGATGGTGTAGAAATCCATGGACCCGTCCTCATTGACACTTTTAAGGGTCAGGGCAGAACCGTAGCCGGGGTACAGTTTGTGATGAAATATTTCTTCCTTTCCTGCATAGGGAATGGGAAATGCGCCCGTATCCACGATGGCATGGCGCACTTCGATCACATTGGCGGCATCTGTGAATGAAATCGGCGAGAGGCAGAGGGCTGCAAGAAAGGCAGCTGAGAGTTTTCCGGAAATAGACATGGCGACCTCCTTCAAAATGATGATTTGCTCTCAGTATAGCCTCTCATCGTCAGTTTGCATTCAAAAAGGCGTCTCCATCCCGTAAAATTTCTCAATACTTTTCCAATATCATTTTTGAAATAAATGATTTTCCCCAGCTGAAAGAGAATTGAATTTCCTGTACAATAAGGAAAAGCGGGTCCTTATTTCATGGTCCCGCATCCTTTCCGAAAGGAGACCGACATGAAACGAAAAAAGCTGAAAGTAACAAGGACACAATTGAAGGAGTACCAGGGCTACCTGAAATCCCCCTTATGGGCCAGAATCAGGAAATCCATCCTGGAGCGTGACAACCGCCAGTGTCAGCTCTGTGGAAGCCGGGAAAACCCTGAAGTCCATCACATCAGATATCCAAAGAATTTCGAGTTTGGAACCGAACCGGGTGAGGATCTCATCACTCTCTGTCACAATTGCCATCGGAAAGTCCATGATAAAAACGATCCGGACAGGAAATATCTGATTGCCATGATTAAGGCCCGCCGCCATTACATGCGTCATATGGCTGAAAAAGAAAAGAAAATGGCTGAAGTTGAGATTGACCCCGATCAGAAGAAGAAAATATGGCTTCAGCAGACCTTTCAGATTGCCGGCGTCATCCGTCGGAGTGACATCATTTTCCAGCCCAATGGAAATGGAAAAAATGCTTCCGTCACCGGCATGATTACCACGAAAGAACAGCTTGACCAGATTGAAAATGAATATTTTGCCACCCATCCCCAGGCCGACCGACAGATTGGATGGGACCGGGAAGAAGTGGAACATGAACTGGAACTCGCCCATCGTGCTTTCATCCTGCGTCTGATTTACCTTAAAGGCAGAACCCCCGACGCCGCAGCCAGACAAGTCCACGTCGAAGAATCAGTAGTCAAAAATATCATTGAAAAGCAGAATGAACCCATTCCCATCAAACCCCTCACCCATTTCTTCCATATCTGAATCTTTCGGTTTTAAATCAAAAGAGACTCCTATCCGTAAAAAGGAGTCTCTTTTATTGTTCCATTTTAAAGAATTGGTGCTGATTCATACGGAGCATACATAAGTCTGACTGACGAAACATTCCAGGGAAATATAAGACGATGAGAAAACAAGCAGGCCCTCCCCGGCAGGGCTCCGGCGCAGCGGGGAGGACGAACTGCCCATTGTTAGATAATCAAATCGCGGAAAATTGTCCAGCGTCCCCCTACGGGGGAAGCTCCCGCAAAGCGGGTGAAGGGGGCTGCATATCATAAGAATGACAAACGACAAAAACGCCCCAGGCGTTACGTAATAATGAAACCACCGGGAAATGGGAACTTTTATGGAAAAATCAAAATTGTGGCGCCCACGAATTTGCGCCGCACCACCTGGGCAGCCCCGGTAACCCCGACACTCCCGATTCAAAAGCCATTTCATCCTATAGTCCCCATATAAAATGGGCGCCTGTACGATTTTCAGGCGCCCACCTTCACGGACCACGGACCACGATCAGCACAAATGACCCTATCCATATCCCTATATAAAATGGCGGGCTTCATCAATTTGATGCCCGCCACCTTCCCGACAACCCCGACAATCCAAACATTCCCGACATCCCCGAAACAAAAGCCATTCCACCTTAAATTTCCCATATAAAAAGGGCGCCTGTACAATTTCAAGGCGCCCACCTTCACGGACCACGGACCACGGACCACGATCAGCACAAATGCCCTATCCATATCCCTATATAAAATGGCGGGCTTTCTGATTTTATGCCCGCCACCACCCCGACAGCCCCGATAATCCCGATACCCCCGATACTCCCGACACAAAAGCCATTTCATCCTATAGTCCCCATATAAAATGGGCGCCTGTATAATTCCAAGGCGCCCACCGTCCCGCAATCCGAAATCCGCAGTCCGAAATCCGAAATTCTCACGCCCGATTCAGCCGGCTGTCCATAAAGATGCCGCAAAGAATGATGCCAAAACCGGTGAGAACCTCAGGATTCGGGTAGAGTCCCAGGAAGAGGGCCACCCAGAGGGGGCCCAGAATCATTTCCCAGAGGGCGAGGACCGATGCTTTCCGGGCGGAAATCCGCTGGATGCCCAGATTGAAGAAGCCATAGCCTCCTGCCACCTGGACGGTTCCCAGAATCAGCAGGATGACCCAGTCCTGCCCGGTCATGAGGGAGAGACTTTCACGGGTGGATGGAACCAGGGTAAAAAGGAGAATGGCAATAAAAATATTTCCTAAAGCCGTGAGGCCCAGGGCATTTTCCGAAGTGGCCCGGGAGGAAGCGATACTCATGCCGGCAAAGAAAATCCCTTCCGTGAGAGCGATCATATTTCCTTCCGTATTCGAATCCCCGCTGCCGCCGGAACCCATGAAGAAAAGGACTCCCGCCATCATGACGGCGATGGGAAGAAATAAATGGCCGCTGAAATGCTTCGTGTGCAGCGTCACCAGGAGGAAAAGCCAGATGGAAGCGGTATACTGCATGCCCACCGCAATGGCCGCACTGGTCATAGTGAGGGAAATAATGACGGATAGGCAGAGTCCCAGATAACAGACGCAGTAAAGAGCCAGCCACCCATTCCAGTGAATCTTCTTCGGCCTGAGAAATGGCAGAAGCACCATGGCCGCAATCAGAGACCGGAGGGCGCAGATCAGGATGGGGTCCAGAGTCAGGTACTTCACAAAGGGAGAATTCAGACTCCAGCAGACCGCCCCCAGAAGGACGAGAAAGGAACCGGAGATTTTTGGTAATTTCATCTGCCTCACCTCCGTCAAAATACTTTTGAGAAAAGGAATTGGGGATTGGGGGTTAGGGATTAGGGATTAGGGATTAGGGGAGGTGGCGCGCGTCAGAATGATATAGCGCGCCTTTTTGAAGAAAACTTTCCCCACAGTCTCCTTACAAATCTACAGCTGCCCCACAGATTAGACAAATAATCACTGCGAACCGATAACTGATAACTATTCACTTCCAGTCATTCGCCATCATATGTAATCAAGATTTTTAAATAATCCAGATTAATATATAATCGTGATTATTTTTTATTTGCCCCCATTATAAGTTGTATAATAAAGAAAGTCAATAATCATGATTAGAAACAGGAGGATTTCATGGAACCGGGGAAGAATGAGCAGAGACTGACCATCCGGCAGCGGAGAATCATGGCCTTTTTCGTGGAGGCCACGGAGAAAATCCTGAAGCGGGACGGCCTTTCGGGGGTGAATATCCGGCGCATTGCTGCCGAAGCGGGGTACAACAGCGCCACGCTCTACAATTATTTTCCGGATCTGGAAAACCTCATCCTCTATGGTTCCGTAGGCTATCTCTGCGAATACAATCTCCTCCTGGGGAAATCCTTAAAGCCCTCCATGAATGCCAGAGAGCGGTACGAGACGGTATACCGCTGCTTCAATCATTTCGCTTTCCGGGACCCGGAGATTTTCTACAATATGTTCTTCGGCCGATACAGCGAAGAACTGCCGGAAGTCATCCGCACCTACTATATGGACCTGTTTCCGGACGAACTGGAAGGGCTCCCCGAAGACATGCAGCACATGGTGATTCGGGGAACCCTATCGGACCGTGACCGGATCGTCATGGAAAGTCTGGTGAAAGAAGGCTTCGTTTCCAACGAAAAAGCGGAACCCACCCTGTCCATCATCGTGGCCCTCCACGAAAGCTTCATCCATAAAGCCTGCCTCACAGGAAACCAGAAAGAGCGGGATAAACTCAATCAGAAATTCATGGAAATATTCGAATATGTGCTGGAAAATGCGAAATAGCTTTTAGCAGTTAGCTTTTAGCAGTTAGCCGTTAGCCTTTAGCCGTTAGCCGCTGACATTCAGCCTCAGCCGGCCGCGCCCCGAAATGGGAGGCGGCCTTTTTGTATGCCTTCCAGGGCAATGATGAGGCTAAATAACGAACCATTCCCGGCAGCAGTCGCCGCTATCCACCCCCGGGAAGGGCTGTACGATTATACAAGTCGAAAGTGAGCTTGTAAACCCTCCTCCCCTGGTCAGGACGAAGCGGAGGGGAAAGGGTCGTACTACCGTTCAAGTCGATTAAATGACTAAAAGTAAAAAGCGAATCATCCTTGGGGAGCTTCGCCGAAGGCGGTGAGGGGGAACTGCACTTTCAACAGTAATTTTCCCCGTCGAATATGCCCGCCAAAGGCAAAATCTAAAATGGCGGCGCTCATAAATCTGCGCCGCACCTCCCCGACAGCCCCGTGACTCCCGATACCCCCGATTTCCCCGAAACAAAAGCTTTTCCAATGAAAGTCTCCCATACAAAAAGAGGGCGCCCCCCATAGGCGTCCTCTTTTCCCAATGAATTATTTATAAATAATCAACCCCATGAGGACGAGGTCTTCGTCCCCGATATTTTCGATTCCATGGAAATGGCCGCTATAGCAGTAAGCCGCATCGCCCGGTCCCATTTCGTAAGTTTTGTCATCGTCCGTATAGAGTCCTTTGCCAGAAAGGATGTAGTAGCATTCCCCGTCTCCTTTATGCTGATGGACTCCCATGGAGCAGCCTTTCGGGATGATGACGTGGGCATAGAGCCTGCATTTGTCTCCCATCTGTTCTTTGGAGAGAATCGGTTCGATAACGAGATGGCCTTTGCCGCCATTGGCGTGTTCCATGATGATTGGTTCCAGTTTCGGAAGCATGATGAGTCCTTCTTTCTGTGTTATAAATGATTGAGATTGCAGTTATCAGTTCTTAGTCACCGGATAACCGGATGATAAAAGAAAGCTTTTTATGCTTAAGGCTTCTCCTATGGCATGAGGTCTGATCACTGTGAACTGATAACTGATAACTTTCTAAAACCGGCTGTCTGAATAGTCCCATGTAAACGTTCACGAATTTAGTCCTTATTCACCCACCCGTGGAGACGAAGATCCCCGCCGCTTACATTTCCGATGCGTACATGACGAAGGTATTTCCTTGCTGTCCCGCCGAAGGAGACGAGGGTGGAAATATAGGTGGCTTCGCGGTCGGTCATTTTGTAATGAGGGAAGAAACGGGTGATGTGGAGGGGGATTTCCGGGTCGATATCGGCGATCCATTTGACCATTTCTTCAAACTGGACGAGATTGTCATTTTCACCGGGAATGACGAGATTCGTCAGTTCCACATGGGAGACTTTCGCGCAGGTTTTGATGGTGCCAAGTACGGCATCCCGATTTCCGCCGCAGATGGAACTGTAGAAGGCGGGATCCCAGGCCTTGAGGTCGATATTCCAGGCGGAAATATAGGGAAGCAGGGTCTCCAGGGGTTTCGGACTGATATAGCCGTTGGTGACCATGACGTTCACCATGCCTGCTTCCTGGATGAGGGGCGCCGTATCCCGGATGAATTCATAGGAAAGGGTGGGTTCATTGTACGTCCAGGCGACGCCGATATTTCCTTCCGCATAAAGAGACCGGGCGAGACGGACGATCTGCCTCGGCGTGAAGGGTCTCATGTCGGGGTCCGACTGGGACAGTTCCCAGTTCTGACAGAAACTGCAGCAGAAATTGCAGCCTGCGCTCCCCAGGGAGAGAATCATGGAACCGGGATGGAAATAGGCCAGCGGTTTCTTTTCAATGGGGTCCAGGGCCAGGGAGCTGAAAAGACCGTACGTCACGGTCTTCAGTTCGCCATGATCATTCTTCCTCGTCCGGCACCAGCCCGTCCCGGAGGGAGGAATGCGGCAATGATGGGGGCAGAGTTCACAGACCGCCGTGCCGTCAGGTAACTTCTTGTAAAATGCGCTTTCCATGATGTCTCCTTTCTAAATTGCCCAGGGTTTCGATATAAATATATGAGGCATTTGAAATTGATAACGGTTTCGTGCTGCGGGAAATTGCCTGCGGATAGGGACTTAAGGGTTTTGAGGCATTTCGACCGGGAATGGTTGACTTGTGGCGGGGATTCGCCTGCGGAAAGAGCCCTGAGGGTTTTGAGGCATTTCGACCAGGAATGGTTGACTTGTGGCGGGGATTCGCCTGCGGATAGCGACTTAACAGTTTTGAGGCATTTCGACCAGGAATGGTTAACTTGTAGCGGGGACTGGCCTGCGGATAGCGACTTAACAGTTTTGAGGCATTTCGCCGGGAATGGCTGGCTTGTGGCGGGGATTCGCCTTCCGATATCGAATTGAAGAGATTGTGACGCTATTAGCCATTAACCCTGATGTAGAGTTTCTCCACTTGCATGAATTCCCGGTTATTTATTTTATGGCCTATTACCCATTAGCTATTTCCTGTGAACGTTTTTTCACTGAATTGAGATTCTGCTGACTGCTAACGGCTATCAGCTAACGGCTAAAAATACCTCTTCACCGTGAACCGGTACAGTTTGACCGGCTCGCTCTGGGGGATTCCTGCTTTTCGTTTGGAAATGGAAATCTGCTGAGCGACTGTATCCACGCCTTCCAGGTCCGGAAGGAGGAGCCCTCGCCGGCCTCCCCGTTCCACGATGACTCCATATTTCTTTGGATCCAGTCCTTCTTCGTCAGTCGGTTCCGGCTCGGAGAGGACGTCTACGGAAATGGTGAGATCTTCCAGTTCGTAAGATTCCAGTTCCGGAAATCTCGGGTCATCGATGGCTGCCGATTTGGCATTATGAATGATTTCCTCCGCCAGATTGTCATAGCAGGGAAGGAAAGTACCGATGCAGCCCCGGAGGGCCCCGAATTCATGAAGGGAAACGAAAGCGCCATGACGCTCTTTCATTTCCGGCATCAGGTCTTTCGGCGTCTTCATGACTTTGCCCTTTTCCAGATAGTAACGGATGCTTTCCCTCGCCAGCTGCACCCTGGGGTCATGGGCCTTTTCCCCGGAAGATTCCGTTTCCGGGAGGTACAGGCACACCCCATAGCCCACGCCGAAGGGCCCTTCATGAGAAGTGACGGGGCGCTCTGCTTTTCTATTTCCTAAAGCGCCAAAGAGGAAATAGACCGACGGCAGTCCGCACATGCCTATTTCATCGATGAATTCTTCACTCATGGAAGTGAGGGGTTTCATATCCCTGCGGGTCAGGGCGTCCATGACGGCATTGTCAAATACGATGCCGTTGGGCGTATAGCCGTTGGGCGAATTTTTCGAAAGCTTGTGGGAAAGGTCGCCAGAGGCAATGATGCCGATTTTACGCCCCAGCTTCGAGGCCGCCCGCTCCACCACGGAACCCAGGATTTTATTCAGCTCATAATGGGAGAAACAGGGTGAGAGGAGCACCACTTTTCCCTTGAACCCCGCTTTGATGAGGTAGTACAGGGGGACAAAAGTACCCCAGTCCACATAGAGAGTCTTGTTGTATCGCCGGGCCTCGGTCCTGTCTACCCGATGAAGGGGAATGACGGGAGACGCTTCCTTCACGATGGCTTCGGACAGCATGCGGTCTATTTCCAGGTCCATGAAAATATCGCTCCGCCCGAAAGTGGCCAGGCTTCCGGAAATCACATCATCGATGAAAATGGCCGGAGCATCATAGAAGCAGAGATTGTGGGGAGAAATGACGATGGCCGTCTCGATGCCTTTTTCTACGATCCGCTTCATCGCTTCTTTCTCACTGGAAACAGTGAGCGTCATTTTCGCAAGCTCCCGTCCGCCGATTTCCGGGATCATAATGGGCGGATGAGGAAATAGTCCTGCTGCCAGGCAGGTGGAATTGCTTGCACGGTCCATAGGAAACACATCCTTTCCTGTTTATCTTTAGTGTAGATGTTTCGCGAAAGGCTGTAAAGGGAGAATTTTTTGATAGGAAACCATTCAAAATCCGGTGTCCCCGCAGGCAGAGGAAATATTGATTACCCCTCTTTAGTATTGTAAATAACTATCTGGTTATCCCCCCTCCCCCCATATTTCATAAAGTGCTATAATAATCATTAACACATACAGACACCTTCATTCACCGGCCCTGCGGCCGCATTTCCAAAGGGGGAACTACTATGGCACTGAAAGAATATGAATTTGGTTTCGGCAAAACCACCCAGAAAGTCATGCTTCCGGAAGAGCACATCCTCGATGTACTCGAAGGAAACCCGACTCCTGCCTGCGACGTGGAAAAAGCAACCATCGACTGTATGAGACATCCGATTGGCGGAAAGCCGCTGCAGGAAACAGTTTCCAAAGGCGATAAAGTCTGCATCGTATGCGCAGACATCACCCGTACCTGGAACCATTCCAACCAGTTCGTCATTTATATCGTCAATGAACTGAACCTGGCAGGCATTCCGGATGAAGATATCTGCATCCTCTTTGCCCAGGGCACCCATCGTGAACAGACTCCGGAAGAAGATATTGCCGTAGTCGGAGAAGAAGTGGCAAAGAGAATCAAAATGTACCAGCATCATTCCCTGAACAAGGACGAACTGGTCCATGTAGGCGACACAAAACTCGGCACCCCGGTATGGCTGAATAAACATGCCGTAGAAGCAGATAAAATCATCGTAGTCGACGGGATTACCACCCACCTCTTTGCAGGCTATGGCGGCGGAAGAAAACTGATCCTCCCGGGCGTAGCCGGTGATGAAACCATTCAGATCAATCACTGCCATGCGCTGGGTGAAAAATTCGGTTCCGGCATCAATCCGAAGACCCGCTCCACCCTTCTCGATGACAACCCCGTATCCGATGATATGCAGGAAGCCTCCGACATGGTGAAACCCTGCTTCCTCGTACACTCCATCACCAACTCCGAAGGCAAAATCTGCCGTATGGTAGGCGGTGATCCCTATGAAGCATGGCTCGAAGGCACCAAAGAAGTCTATAAGATTCAGAAAGTCCCCTACACCGGAAAATGCGACGTATGCTTTGCCTGCGCCGGCGGCTATCCGAAAGACGTATCCCTCTATCAGGGCTGCAAATGCTATGATCCTTCCGACGTAGTCACCAAAGAAGGGGGCATCATCATCGCCATCATGGAAGCCAGCGACATCCATGAACCGCCGGCCTACCTGGGAAGCTTCAAGTATGAAACCGAAGCAGACATGGAAAAAGCCCTCCGTGAACACTTCACCATCCCCTTCTTCGTAGCCTTCAACCTTTTCTGCATGACCCATCGTTATCACATCATCCTGGTTACCAAACCGGAAAACTTCGAAGAAGTGAAGAAGACCAACCAGACCCCGGTCGGCACCGTAGAAGAAGCCTGGGAACTGGCCCAGAAGATCCTCAAAGAAGAAGGCAAAGAAGACTACACCATCACCCTCTGCCCCCACTGCGCATCCATCGTTCCCTTCAAAGACTGATTTTGGGAAATAGAAATAAAAGCTCCCTTTCGAGGGGGCTTTTTTATTTCATTCATTCCGAAAAGCTGAATATCCATCAAGGCGGAAAAGTTATCAGTGATCAGTGATCAGTTATCAGAAAAGGAAGCGCCCTTCGGGCGCAGATTTTATATAGCCTGCTCTCATATCGCATAAGGAAATTCCCTCAACCGGCCAAATCCCGCTGCAACTCACCCCCAGGCCGAAACGCCTCATATCCATCGAGTCCCTACCCAAAGGCAAATCCCCGCAACACAATATCGCTGCCAGGCCGATTTGCATCAAGGCACTAAGGGCCTTATCCAAAGGCAATCCCCCATTCCGCCAATCTTCCAAAACCGAAATGCCTCTACACCCAGACTAAATATCGGCAGGCAATTCCCCCATTCCGCCAACCTTTCAAAGCCGATTTGCCTCTACACCCAGACTAAATATCGGCAGGCAATTCCCCCATTCCGCCAACCTTTCAAAGCCGTATTGCCTCTACACCCAGCCTAAATATCGGCAGGCAATTCCCCCATTCCGCTAATCTTCCAAAGCCGATTTGCCTCTACACCAAAGCTCAATATCGGAAGGCAATCCCCCCATTCCGCCAACCTTTCAAAGCCGTATTGCCTCTACACCCAAAGCTCAATATCGGAAGGCAATTTCCCCATTCCGCCAACCTTTCAAAACCGAAATGCCTCTACACCAAAGCTCAATATCGGAAGGCAATCCCCCCATTCCACTCAAGCTTCCCGTCGATATGCCTCAAAACACTCAAGCCGGCATCGGCAGGCAATTGCATATTTCCCGCTGACAAAAAGATTTGACATAATCTCTATTTCCGACTACACTAAAAATGTACGAGCCAAATCGAAAGGAGGGAACGGCCATGCTGAAAGCTTACAAGCACAACGAAAATCACCTGCTCTGTGAGGTCCCGCTGGAGCAGCTGGAAAAAGGATCCTGGATCAACTGCGCCGCTCCCGATATGGACGAACTGAAAAAGCTCAATGAGCTCACGAACATCCCCGTGGACTCCCTCCAGACCGCCCTCGATAGAGAAGAACGGTCCCACGTAGAACTGGAAGACGATTACATTTTTGTCGTAGTCAATACCCCTGTCGTATTGGAAACCGATGCCTACGACGCATTGCCGCTCGGTATCTTCATTACCCGCCAGTACTTCATCACCGTATGCCTGGAAAAGAACATGGTGATCCAGAAATTCCTGGCCAACTCCTTCACCTCCTTCCAGACCTACAAGAAAACAAGATTCCTCTTCCAGATCCTCTCCCAGGCCTCTTCCTCCTTCCTTTTCTATCTGCAGCAAATCTACAAAAAGACCGACGTCATCGAAACCCAGGTGAGGAAATCCCTGCAGAATAAAGAACTCTTCCGCATGCTGGAACTCCAGAAATCCCTGACCTACTTCAACTTCGCCCTCCATGCCAATGAAAACGTGATGGAACGGCTCATGCGTCTCCGGAACAGTCCCCTTCACTCGCTCCTGAAAATGTACGAAGAAGACGAAGATTTGCTGGAAGACGTGATCATTGAAAACAAGCAGGCACTGGAAATGGCCGAAATCTATACAAACATTCTGGCCTCCATGATGGACTCCTTCTCCTCCATCGTATCCAACCGCCTCTCCCAGATCATGAAATTCCTGACCTCCGTCACCATTATCCTCGCCATCCCCACCCTGATTTTCTCCCTCTGGGGCATTAACGTCCCCGTCCCCTGGCAGGAAGCAGCCATCGGATTCTGGGCAGTCATCGGAATTGGAATCCTGGCAACCCTCATCGTATCCTTCGTACTGTATAAGAAAGATATGCTGTGAAATAAAGAAATATCCATCTGTGGTAAAAAGTGATCAGTTCTCAGTTCACAGTTCTCAGTGAATGTGGCGCCCTTCGGGCGCCTTTTTTATATTTTGAACCGGATTCTTTGGAACTTCGAATGAACAGCCGTCTTCGCAGCTTGTCATCGTTCGGGACTCGGGAATTCGGGACTCGGGAAAGTGGCCGCCAAAATTACAGGGCGGCACTTTTTATATTTTTCCGCACTACAGGTACAAGTCCCAAATAGGGAAAACATGCTGCAAGGCCCACCTTCCCTGGATGGACAGCCTGCGGAGCAGGCGGATAGGTATTAGCGCTGCAAGGCACATACGAGACTGACTGACGAAAGATTCACGAGATAACTGGCTCTAATGAAAAGCAAGAAGGCCCCCCGAAGTTCGGGGGGCTCCGCGAAGCGGTGGGGGGATGTACGATCATACAAGTCGAAAATGAGCTTAAAGGTAAACTCATCCCGGGGGAACTGCACTTTCGAAAGAAATCGTACAAGCCGAAGGCAATATCAAAAAGGCGGCGCTCATGAATTTGCACCGCATCTTCCCTGATCTCCAGTCCCCAATTCCTCTGTTCTGAACGAGCTGCACTTTCGACCATAAATATTCAAATCAAAAAGTAAGAGCCAAAGGCCTGCGCGAAGCGCATAAAAAAATTGGTTCGCGGAGCGAACCATATCCTTCACGAACCACGAATCACGACCCACGAATCACGATATCGCCCTGTGAATCCGATTGTCAGTTCTCAGTTCTGAATTTATAGAAAAATTTCAATTTCTCTATTGACATTATCTAAAATTTACGATATACTACATACAACAGATAGAAAATAATCAATAAGAGATAAAAATAACCATTTTCCCTCAATCACTCACCTTCCTTTTGAGAGAAAATGTTCACATATCCACCTTTCATCCGGCGCCGCCGGAGAAAATAATCATGACGGACTCTCTTTCACCTTCCCTGGCAGCCCGGCATGTGAAAATATACCATCCAACCTCCTGAAAAATCCGCAGTTTGCGGATTTTTTACATTTCAGAATATTGCAGGGTCCCGCCGATGTATTTACAATAAGAAACAAAAACGAAAGGTGATCCTATGAACGTACTACTGACCGGCTTTGAGCCCTTTAACAATGAACTGATGAATTCCTCCTGGGAAACCGTGCGCCTCCTGGACGGCCTCACGGCGGAAGGAGCCCTCATTCACTCCCTGCGTCTTCCCACAGTCCGGGGCATCTGCATGAACAAACTCCTCGAAGGCATGGCAGCCTATGACCCCGAAGTCATCATCTGCGCGGGAGAAGCGGGAGGGAGAAACTGTCTCTCCCTCGAACGGGCGGCCATCAACTGTGACGACTATTTCTCTCCCGACAATGGTGGAAATCAGCCGATAGATGAACCCGTTATGCCAGGCGCCCCGGCTGCCTATTTCTCCACCCTCCCCATCCGGAAAATCCATGAAGCCCTGACTACCCTGGGAATCCCTGCAGAAATATCAAATACCGCCGGCACCTTCGTATGCAATCATCTTTTCTACAGCCTCATGGATTTCCTTGCCCACAGCAGAAAGAAAAGACTGGGCGGATTCATCCATGTCCCCTATCTCCCCTCCCAGGCCGCCCGCCTCACCGGAATGCCCAGCATGTCCCCCGAAACCCTCTCCACAGGCCTGATGATGGCCATTACCGTGACAGTCAGAGAACTCAAAAAGGCGGAATAGAAATTTTTGTAGTGAGCAGTTATCATTTCTCAGATTCCCATCAGAAGCTGCCGATTCCGACCAGAAAGAAAGAGGCATTTTTCTGTTTCCCGTTACGGTATACCAGGACCCGGAATCCGGAATCTGGGGCGGTGGCGCGGCACAATTCATGAAGCCGCACCCTTTTATATGGGAAAAATACAATTATATGGCACATACGAGACTGAATGCCGAAAGAAACCCGGGACAATTGCCTCTATCGGTAAGCGGTCAGCCCCCCGAAGTTCGGGGGGCTGCCCTCAAGGCGACTGGGGGGATGTACTCTCGTACAAGTCGAAAATGAGCTGAAAGGTAAAATTATCTCGGGGAGCTCCCGCGACAGCGGTGGGAGGACGAACTGCACTAATGAGGAAAAATCTTCTACGGCACATGTGAGAGCCAAAGGCAAAATACAAACTTGCGGCGCCCATGAATTTGCGCCGCACCTTCCCGAGATCCCCGAATATTCCCGAGTCCCCCGATATCCCCGATTCAAAAGCTGTCGAAGATATTAGTTTCCTTATAAAACCGGCGGGCTTTATCATTTTTATGCCCGCCATCTTCCCTGATTTCTGACTCACCAAAAAGGAAAATGGAATTTTTATGCTTATACTGCACTATCTATTCAACTCGCCTATAAGGATATCGAAAGCCATGATATCGGTCACCACCTTTCCTGGGATGGAAAGGTGGCCGCGGAGCGACCGGATAGGTTGTTAAACCATACAAGTCGACATGTGAGAGCCGAAGGCAAAATCTAAAACTGCGGCGCCCATGAATTTGCGCCGCACCTTCCCGAGATCCCCGAATATTCCCGAGTCCCCCGACATCCCCGATTCAAAAGCTGTCGAAGATATTAGTTTCCTTATAAAACCGTCGGGCTTTATCATTTTTATGCCCGCCACCTTCCCGCAATCCGAAATCCGCAATCCCTGTTTCCCACGAAAAAAGCCCGCCTTAAGACAAGGCGAGCTTTTATTTCTATTTCTTACTTATAAGACTCCATGAGTTTCTTGAAATACGGCAGGGACCGTTTGATCATTTCCGGATCCACGCAGTAGGAAACGCGGACGTAACCCGGGCAGCCGAAAGTATCGGTAGCCACGATGAGGATGTTCAGTTTCTTGGCGCGGTTCATGAAATCTACGGAATTTCCATCCGGCGCTTTGACGAAGAGATAGAAAGCCCCTTCCGGATAGACGCATTCATAGCCCAGTTCCTTCAGGCCGTTGTAAATCAGCTTTCTGTTTACGTCATAAATGGACACGTCGGAAGTCTTCCCGAGGCAGGCCAGAACCACTTTCTGGAAAAGGTTCGGTGCGCATACATAGCCCATGGCCCGTCCTGCGCCGCAGACGGCAGCGTAGAGTTCATCATGCTGATCGCATTCTTCCGGCACCAGGATATAGCCGATACGGTTGCCCGGGAGGGACAGGGACTTGGAGTAGGAATAGCAGATGACCGTGTCCTTGTAGTATTTCGGCACATAGACGATGGGGAGTCCGTCATAAATGATTTCGCGGTAAGGTTCATCGGAAATCAGGTAAATGGTGTGGCCCACTTCAGCGGACTTCTTCGTCAGCAGTTTTCCCAGGGCTTCGATGGTAGCCGGAGAATAAACGGCGCCGGAGGGGTTGTTCGGAGAATTAATGAGGACAGCCCGGGTTTTCGGCGTGATGGCCTTCTCCAAAGTGGAAAGATTCAGCTGGAAATGTTCCGTATCCGCCGGAACGATAACTTCCTTGCCGCCCGCATTTCCGATAAATACGGTATATTCCGGGAAGAAAGGCGCATTGACGATGATTTCCTCCCCTTTTTCCTCGATCAGGGCATGGAGAGTAATGGCCAGAGAAGCCGATGCACCGCAGGTCATGTAGAAATCACTGCCCTTGACGCTCGCCCCGTAAGTCTTATTCATGTAATCAGCCAGCCCCGCACGGACGGATGGATCCCCGGGTGCTGCGGTGTAGCCATTGATTTCCAGAGAAGTCTTATTCTTCTCCATTTCAATGACCGATTCCGGCACACAGTCCGGAGCCGGTACCGTCGGATTTCCGATGGAAAAATCAAATACATGGTCCCTGCCCACAATCTTCGCCTGCTCCTGACCATAATCGAAAAGGTCGCGGATCACGGAACGATTGGACCCCAAAGCATACATTTTCTTATTTGCCATAACAAAATCCCCCTTTTGTGATGATTTCCTAAATTATCAGTCTCCCATGGGACTTTGTCAAGATGGAAATAAGGGAAGTATTGACAAATTTTTGAACGTAAAGGGAAACTGATTTCCTGACTGCCTTTGAATCGGGAGTATCGGGAATCTCGGGAGTATCGGGGCTGTCGGGATGCCTCCCGATACTCCCGACGTCCCCGATTCAAAAGCTTTCAAAGATGAAAGTTTCCCTTTAAAAAGGATGCCCTCATTTTAAGATGACGCCTTCACTGAGAACTGAGAACTGCTGCCTAAAGTTATGATACAATACATATATACCACAGCTTTTACCAAAGGAGCACACTATGGACGTCTTTGAAGAAATATGGAAAACCGGCATCTATGATATGGAAGGCCCTGCCGCCCCAGCAGTCCGCAAAGAAATAGGACGGAGCACCCACCTGTGCTGGGAAATCAATGGCACCGATCCCCTGTACCACGGAGAAATCAATGACCTCATCCGGGAACTCCTCCCCGAATTCCCCGAAGGCTCCCGCATGATTCCGCCCTTCCACATCGATATGGGCCGTTTCATGTATGTAGGAAAAAACTGCTATATCAACTACGGCCTTTCCGTCATGGCTTTAGGCGGAATCATTATCAAAGATAACGTCATGATCGGACCGAACGTCACCATCCTCACCGTCAACCATGATCCAAAAAAGCTCACCCTCATCCATCCCGCCCCGGTCATCATCCATAAAAACGCCTGGATCGGAGCCAACGTATCCATCCTTCCCGGAGTGACTATCGGAGAAGGAGCCGTCATAGGGACCGGATCCATAGTCAACCACGACGTCCCCGCCCATACCATGGCCGCCGGCTGCCCGGCAAAAGTGATTAAGAAAATTGAATGAGTACAATCACTTTCTTACCATTCTTTTTCAATAACCGGATTGAATAAGTTATCAGTTCTCGGTTATCAGTTCTCAGAGAATGTGCGCCGCTCCGCGGCGCTTTTTTAATTTTACCTGAAATTTCAACCCCCGGCACATACGAGGCTGATTGATAAAAAGCACGCAGAGCAAGTGGCTCTATCGGTAAGCAATAAGGCTCCCCTCACAGGCCCCCCCGAAGTTCGGGGGGCTGCCCTCAAGGCGACTGGGGGGATGTACTATCGTACAAGTCGAAAATGAGCTAAAAGGTAAACTCATCCCGGGGAGCTCCGGCGAAGCTGGTGAGGGGACGAACAAGTCGAAAATGGAAAGCCATCGTCCGTCGGCGAAGCCGACTACATAAGATTGGTTTCCGCAGGAAACCATATCCTTCCCGAATTCCGAAATCCCAAGTCCGAAATCCCTTTTTTCCCACCTTCCCGACAGCCCCGAGATTCCTGATATCCCCGAAACCCTCGATTCAATCATCCTGCACTATCCATACATGGCACAAATGAGGAAAAAGCCGAGCAGCCAACCGGTCACCACCTTTCCTGGG
>DKQZ01000106.1:18547-28871 GCA_002471975.1 Dialister sp. UBA7295
TATCCTTCCCGAATTCCGAAATCCCAAGTCCGAAATCCGTTTTTTCCCACCTTCCCAACTGCCCCGAGATTCTCGACACCCCCAACCCCCGAATCATTCTCCCCGCACTATCCATACATGGCACAGATGAGGAAAAAGAAAAAAATGATACCGGTCACCACCTTTCCTGGGATGGAAAGGTGGCCGCGGAGCGGCCGGATAGGTTGTTCAATCGTACAAGTCGAAAATGGAGAGCCATCGGCCGTCGGCGAAGCCGACTACATAAGATTGGTTTCCGCAGGAAACCATATCCTTCCCGAATTCCGAAATTCCAAGTCCGAAGTCCCTTTTTTCCCACCTTCCTGACAATCCCTAAAAGACTCCCGATATCCCCGACACCCCCGAAACAAAAGCCATTTCATCCTGAAGTGCAATACGGGAAGCTGCTATGATTTCCCATACAAAAAGGGCGCCTATATAACTTCAAGGCGCCCACCTTCACGGATCACGATTCACGGAACACGGACCACGATCAGTCCAAATGACTCAAACCATAAAATCCGGCCTGACAGAACCCCTATTTCCTCATCCCCACGAACCAATTCAGCCCTTCATCGAGACAGGCCACGGGGTCCCTGCCGGAGGGTTTCATTTCCTTCCCGTCCGCATAGAACCGGACGTGCATCAGCGCATTCCGGAGGTACACATCCCCCTGGGAGAGATGCTTTCTGGCCTCCTGCACCTTGGCCGGGTACGTGCGGATATAGTCCGGGATATTCTTCGGATCCCTGGAATGGAGGAAACTGCGGATCTGCAGGGCCTTGAAATACTCCCCTCGATAATCGTCGGGCTTCTCCGGCAGCAGCACGAAAAGCGTATTCTTCTCCCGGAGAGACCGGAGCGCCAGCACGTCCCGGGTTACATAATCCGGTGTGAAGACCTGGATAAAAAGCTCCGAAGGCCTGCACTGACGGATGATCTGATCATTGAATATGGCTGAAAAGAAATATTCCCTGTCCCTGGAAACCCTGTAGCTCCTCTTCCTGTAAATCGCGATGAAAAGACTCTGCCCGATCTCCATCGCCAGTTCGATGGGGCTGACACTCGCCTTTCCAATCATTTCCCCAATCTTCTTATCATAAGCCCCCAGTGAAAGCTGCGGACGGTATGGCCGTCCCTCGAACACAGCCTGCCCCATAATAATCCCTCTTTCTTGCCTGAAATAAACCACCGGGTATGCATCATTTGTCGAATCAATTATAACTTTGAATCATTATTCTATTGGTATTTATATTTTATATTTTTTAAATTCAAAAGTAAACAGAAAAACGTCTATTTCCGCCAACTTTATTTAGCACGCAATTCAATATCTATTTATTCCGGATAACAATTAAATAAATAGATAGCTATGCTTATATTTCAGGTTTTATTTCCGATGAAATAAAGGAAATATGGAAATCATCCCGTCAATAGCCTGTCATGGAAATGTCAAAAAATCAAAGAAATATTTTTTCACTTTATCAGAGAGAAGCGCGCCCTTCCTGCCCGTAATCTCGCAAGAAGGCATGCCTTAATTTTTATCACAGGCAGACCCGCATACGGCCAAAATCGGATCACTCCATGGCACATCAAATCAGAAAAACTGTAAAGAAGTTCCCGGTTCACAGGATCAATCAGGGTAACCCGCTCCTGATCAATCATGGAAAGGTCAACCCTTCACCAAAATATAAGTACACGGCAGCCATACCATTCTGATTGAAACGCGGAACACTGCCGAAGGAGAACTGAGAACTTTTTTCCCGGAGCCTTTCCATATATAATATAGAAAAGACAAATAAAAGGAGACCCCCATGCACATCATCCTCGCATCCGCATCCCCAAGGCGGAAAGAACTCATCCACCAGATCGGCTGGACTGCCGACATTGAAAAAAGTGATTTTGACGAAGTTTCCACAGCAGAAGAAGCGGAAAAGAAGAAATCCGCCTCCCCCCTCCTGACCCCTTTCGAAGGGCCAGACCTCGTCTGCGCCGAAAATGCCCTCGGCAAAGCCGAAGACGTCCGGGCAAAGACAAAAAGTCCCCTCCCCATCCTCGGTGCCGATACCATCGTTACCCTGGACGGGAAAATCCTGGGCAAGCCGAAAGACGAAAAAGACGCCTTTGCCATGCTTCGCTTCCTCTCCGGCCAAACCCATGAAGTCAAGACAGGCGTCGCCCTCCTCAAAAGAAATCAGAAACTCCTCCGCGTCATCACTACCTCTGTCCACTTCCGGGAACTTGCAGATGAAGAAATCTCAGCCTATATTTCCTCCGGAGAACCCATGGACAAAGCCGGCGCCTACGGCATCCAGGGATTAGGCACCCTCCTGGTCACAGGCATCACAGGCTCCTACGATAACGTAGTAGGACTGCCCCTCACCGAAGTGGCTGAAATGATGAAAATCATAATGAAAAGCTAAAAGTAAGAAGTTATCAGTTATCAGTTCTTAGTTATCAGTCGTAGTGCGGCAGAATTCATAATCGCCGCACTTTTTATATGGGAACCATACAGACAAGACACATATAAGGCTGACTGGCGGAACAATTTCATCGAAATGCCACTATCCAATCGCGGTAAGGCTCCCCTCACAGGCCCCCCGAAGTTCGGGGGGCTGCCCTCAAGGCGACTGGGGGGCTGTACTCTCGTTCAAGCCGAAAATGAGCTTAAAGGTAAACTCATCCCCGGGGGCTCCGGCGCAGCCCATGAAGAGACGAACTGCACTTTCGACGATAAATTTTCCTGGCAAAAAATGTCCAGCGTCCCCCCATCGGGGGAAGCTCCGCCAAAGGCGGTGAAGGGGGCTTACTATCGTAAGAACGCCAAATGACACAAACGCCTCATGCGTTACGTAATAAAGTAACCTCCTGGAATCGGAAACTTTTATGTTACAATTCAAAAAATGGCGGGCTATCCAATTCTGATGCCCGCCACCTTCCCGATAGTCCCGAAAGCATTCCCGATATCCCCGGCATTCCCGAAGCAAAAGCTATTTCATCCTGAAGTGCAATACAGGGAGCTGCTATTATTTCCCATACAAAAAGGGCGCCTCTATAACTTCAAGGCGCCCACCTTCACGGACCACGGATCACGGATCACGATAATGCACATCAGTTTTATTTCTTACTTTTTCCCATGGCGAACACCTTCCCCGCATCTTCGAGCCATTTCTCCCGAAGAGACGCAGGCTTGAGCACTTCCACCCGGGGGCCCTGGCTTTCCAGCCAGAAAAGAATGCCGTTCCCACGGACGAGGGCCGTGATTTCATAGAAATTCCTTCCCTCTGCGTCCGTCAGATGTTTTGACTTTGCCGTAGGAAGACGATCCATGGCCGCCTCTGCTGAAGGGCCATAGAAACGGAAAACCACCTGCTGCAGATCCCCGCCATACATGAACTGGGTCCCGTTCTTATACTCCCCTTCCTTGAACTGCGCCGTCAGATTGCCATCGAAAGTCTCCCCCGTATCCTCTATTTCCAGAATCCTGTCAAACCGGTAAATCGCCGGCCCGTGACGGCGGAAATCCTCCTGCCCCTTTTCCGTATCAATGATGGCGATGAGGTAGAAATAATACTCCGAAAAGAGCACCCCCACCGGCCAGATTCGGCGGTCCACAGCCTCCCCATCCTGCTTCTCATAAGTCATGGAAAGCACCTTATGCTGATGAATGGCCTCCTCCGCCTTCCACAAAAGCTCCGGATCCGCCTTTCCGTGAGCCGGATTCCGGTAATGGAAAATCTCATTATTCACGCACTGGATGATTTCCTTCCCCACCGGCCGGGAAACCATGGACTTCAGGAAACGCTGCAGGAGCGAATCCACCTCCGCCTTCGTGAAAGCCCGGCTCTCAATCAGGATCTTGCAGATCGAAAGCAGCTCCCCGTTGGAAAGAAACTTCTTCCCCTCCCGATGATACTCATAACCACCCTTCTCCCGGTTGAACCGTATTTCCTCCCCCTCCATCCGCTGGGACAGGAAATCATTCACCACCTGCACATCCCGCTGCACAGAACGCTCACTCATGCCAAACTCCCCCGCCAGCGACTCCCGGCGTACCACCTGTCCCTCCTCGAGATGCTGGAAAATATCGTATATGCGAAGAAGACGGAAACTTTTGCGGTAATCGGGCATGGGAAGTCAGACCTTTCTTTGGGAAATAAAACTATCTTTGAACAGGATACGTTCATTTTCAGAAACCTTTGAATCGGGAATGTCGGGAATCCCGGGATTATCGGGATTATCGGGAAGGTGGCCGCCAAATTTACAGGGCGGCCAATTTATATTTCTCTGCACTATCCATTCAAGTTCTGAATGAGGAAAAAGTAAAGCATGATATCGGGCACCACCTTTCCTGGGATGGAAAGGTGGCTGCGAAGCAGCCGGATAGGTTGTTTAACCGTACAAAGCACTTATGAGGCTGACTGACGAACCAGTCCCGGGACAAGTTTCTCTATCAAAAGTCAAGAGGCTCCCCTCACAGGCCCCCCGAAGTTCGGGGGGCTGTCGCCGAAGGCGACTGGGGGGATGTACTATCATCGTTCAAGTCGAAAATGAGCTAAAAGGTAAACTCATCCCGGGGAGCTCCGGCGCAGCCGGTGAGGGGGAACTGCAGAATGTTAGACAATCAACCCCCATCGAAATCCTCCAGCGTCCCCCATCGGGGGAAGCTCCGCCGAAGGCGGTGAAGGGGGCTTACTTTGGTCATGATCGATAATTGACTCAAACCCTTCAAGCGTAACGCTCAGGGAACTGGGAACTCATATGCGAGCCCTTCATGTTACCCCTAGTATACTCCCTTCAAAAGAAAAAATCTCACCTCGTGAGTACCAGTCCCAGACAGACCACCATCCCTGCCAGAAATCCGAAAGTCATCCACCGAATCCGGAAAAGATTCTTCTCAGTCCTCCTATCCCTCAAGTGCTCCATATAGGCGGCAAGCTTCCGCGACTCCTCCTCCGTGAGCTCCTCATCCCCGGGAAGATAGCCCATCCTCCGAAGCTCCCTGGCCTCCTGGTACTTCTCATTTTCCCTCCGCACTTCCTCATTCTTTCGAAGCAGCTCCTCATCTGTAAGCATAAAGGCCTCCTTACGTAAAAGTAAAAATGTATTATATCAAATGAAGACGTCAGAAACTGACATTTTTAGTGATCAGTTCTTAGTTCACAGTCAGAAGTATTCAGAAACCGGACAGCTCACCTTTGCATGAGCATCACCATGGCTGTATACATGGCCAGACAGAATCCGAAAGTGAACCATCTCAAACGGTTTACCATTTCCTCCCGTCTCTTCCCCCTCCAGTAAATCCGGAGCAGCCGCACCTTCAGGGCCCTCAATGCATCAGGATCCATCTGCTGAATCGAAAGCCCCGCATCCTTCGCCCGCCGCACCTCCCGGCGAATCCACTCCGCTTCCCTTTCCTCATCCAGTCTCTTTTCCCTGTTCATCCATACCTCCTGACAGAATCACTCAGAATAGAACCGAATTATACCACAGGCAAGAGACAGATTCTGACGCTCTCATAGGTTGACGTGATGAGAAAAATGAAATATAAATGCTCCCATAAAAGTTCCCATCCCCTGCCCTTTCAGGCCCTTTGGGCCACCAAGCCCCCCAGGTCAGGGGGGGCAGCGAGCGAAGCGAGCAGGGGGTCGTACTATCGTACATGTCGAAAATGAGCTAAAAAGGAAAGCACGACTCCCCGAGGGGAAGCCAACCTGCGTACCGATAGTGCCACATTCGAGGCTAACTGCAAAAACGTACTCGTACCAATTGTCTCTATCCAGCAGCAAGTGCTCTCCCTCGGGAGAGCTCCGCGACAGCGGTGAGAGGGCAGGCGATGGGAAATCCCGACTTTCCCCATTCCCTGCCCTTTCAGTTTGCTTCCCCGAGGGGAAGCCAACCCGCGTACCGATAGTGCCACATTCGAGGCTAATTATCAAAACGTGCTCGTGCCAACTATCTCTATCCAACAGCAAGTGCTCTCCCTCGGGAGAGCTCCGCGACAGCGGTGAGAGGGCAGGCAATGGGAAATCCCGAAAGCTGCCCCTGTAATCATTGACTCTATCTTTGCTATACTAAAAGAAAAGCAGCATTGGGAGGGGAGAAAAATGAAGAAATTCAATTACAGGGAATGGCTGCTAAATCCCGAAGATGACTGGGAACAAGTCGAAGGCCTCAATATGCCGGTCAGCGAAGAAATGAAAAAGAGAAGGATGGAGCTCAGGAAAAACATGACCCCGGAAGAGAATCATCTCTGGCGTACCTTTTTTCTCCCCTACAAAAAGATGGGAATCCATTTTATTCACCAGAAAGTGATTAGCCATTACATTGTAGATTTCTTTTACCCCAAAACCGGACTCATCATTGAAATCGATGGAGGCCAGCACTTTACCGAAGAAGGAAGGAAATACGACGCAGAACGCACCAGACAGCTTCAGAACTGGGGCTTTGAAATCCGGCGATACTCTAACCTCACAGTTCACCAGAATTTCGAAGGAGTCTGCCAGGACATCATAAATAAAGTCAATGAAATGCGATAAAACATCTCGCATACCATCAGCACCACATATGAGGCTGACTGCCAAAACACACTCGGCATAATTGTCTCTATCCATTAGCAAGTGCTCTCCCTCGGGAGAGCTCCGCGACAGCGGTGAGAGGGCAGGCTATGGGAAATCCCGACTTCCACCATTCCCTGCCCTTTCAGGCCCTTTGGGCCAGCTTCCCCGAGGGGAAGCACTCTTATACCGCCAGAGCCACCTAGCATGAAAGAGGTTCGCCATTAGCCCTGAAATTTACATGACACATACGAGACCAACTGCCAAAATGTACTCGTACCAATTGTCTCTATCCAGCAGCAAGTGCCCTCCCTCGGGAGAGCTCCGCGACAGCGGTGAGAGGGCAAGCTATGGAAAATTCCGAAAACTACTATCCCCTGCCCTTTCAGGCCCTTTGGGCCAGCTTCCCCGAGGGGAAGCACTCTTATACCGCCAGAGCCACCCGGCATGAAAGAGGTTCGCCATTAGCCCTGAAATTTACATGACACATACGAAACTAACTGCCAAAACGTACTCGTGCCAACTATCTCTATCCATGAGCAAGTGCTCTCCCTCGGGAGAGCTCCGCGACAGCGGTGAGAGGGCAGGCTATGGGAAATACTGAAAGTACCCTAAAGATACCCCCATCCCCTGCCCTTTCAGGCCCTTTGGGCCAGCTTCCCCGAGGGGAAGCACTCTTATACCGCCAGAGCCACCCGGCATGAAAGAGGTTCGCTATTAGCCCTGAAATTTACATGATACATTCGAGGCTAAATGCCAAAACGTACTCGTACCAATTGTCTCTATCCAACAGCAAGTGCTCTCCCCCGGGAGAGCTCCGCGACAGCGGTGAGAGGGCAGGCTATGGGAAAGGCGGCCGAAGGCCGCCTGATGATACCCTCGGAACCCGGAACTTATATGTAAAACACCAACAAAAAAGGCAGTGCCCCAAAGAGACACTGTCTTTTTATTTCCAAAATTCACATAGAAAGTCCCAATGCAGAGGCCACGCCTTCTCTTCCTTCTCCTTCGGCTCCCATTTCTTTAAGGAGGGCCGGGTAGTCTTCTTTCTTTATATCTTCATAGAATCCGACTTTGAGGTACGTATTGGCCCGGGACGCCCCTGTATAGACGAGCCTTCTATGGAGCTGGTCGGGAAGGCGGGAAAGTTCCACGTCGATCAGCAAAACCGCTTTCGTTTCGAGGCCTTTGAAGCGATAAACGTTTGTAAACCACACTTTCCCCTTTTCCGGTTCCTGAGAAAGAGGGATGCCGTAGACTTTCTTTATATTTCGGAGCAGACTGTGGGGCAGTCCGTGAATGGTGAGGATGGCTATATCCTCCAGCTGCAGATGATTATCCAGCATTTCCTTCACGAACCGATCCGCCAGGCGGGAGAGTTCCGTTTCATTTCCATAGAAAGCACAGGTCGGCGCCAGGCCGTGAATGGTATTCACATAATTTTCCCGATGCCGCATATCGATGACCGTCCCCACGGAGGACGCGATTTCCGCCGTATTTCTGCAATTCTTATAGAGCACCAGCCGGCATTCCGCATGATCATCGATCCAGTTCCGTTCATTTCTGCGAATCACCTGCTGATTCCGGTCATAAAAAACGTAGAAACATCCATCCATGAGCTCCGCGAGGTACGACAGATGCTCCATCATGGAATCCGTCAGATCCTGCCCCTCATCGATAACGATATGCTTCCAGGGCCAGGAATCATCATCGAAATCCCGGTCAAAGAAATCCTCGAAAGAAGCGAGCGTCTCTCCTGCCGCCAGAGGACGGCCCATGAGCGCCTCCCCCAGAGTCCGCACATTATGAAAGGAAATCCCCTTCGCCTCTGCGTTCACCTTCCGGATATGGTCCAGCAGGAATTCATTGTAACAGAGATACAGTACCGGATCTCCCCCGGACGCCAGGCGCCTTGCCTTTTCCACAGCAAGGACCGTTTTTCCCGTCCCTGCAGCTCCATGAATGGCAGCCACCCGCTGCTCCTGCAGGAAATCAAGGATAGCCGACTGCTTATTCGTGAGCCGGATGAAATCCGTATGGACCTCCAGATTCGTGGAATGAATCGTCTGCACCAGATCAAAAGAAGGCATCAGCGTATGAATCAGCTCCCGGTACTGCTTTTTATCCAGAGCCACCCGCTTCCCGTGCACCTCGGCAGACCAGAAATCAAGGGCCCGGATAAGCGCCTTCTCCGGATTTTCCAAATCCCCCTCATCAAAGACCAATTCCGGCCTTGCCTCCAATGGCAGAGGGACGTTTCCATGGAAATTGACCGAAGTGAACCACACCGCCCGACCCATAAGAGGGATGGGCCGGAAATTGGACTCCTTTAAGAAATGGGAAATCCGCTGCTGCGACTCCATAGCCTGTCCGAAAGGATCGATCACCTTCTCCGCGCCCGTATTCCGGTTCCTCTGGATCCAGTTTCCACCCCGATAAGAAATCGCCCCCGCCTTCACCTCGATGGAAAGAATCCCCCGGGTCGGATGCAGGACGATAAAATCCGCCTCCCCCTCCGACCTTCTCTGCCGGAGAGTCCCCAGCCACCGGTAAGAATAAAAAACCGCCCAGTCATCCGAAAGACGGGAAAGCGCCTGATACACCAGCCGCTCCCCCTCGGACCCATGGAAATCCAGAACCTGAGAAGGATACATACGTGCCATATTGATTCACCCTTTTGAACAATTAGCTGTCAGCCGTTAGCAGTTAGTTTTTAGAAATAATCATCCGTAAAAGTACTGTCTTTCTGATTATACCATAGGAAAGGGAAGCTGGCCGAAGGCCGCCTGATGGTCAACCTTCCCTTAGATAGGGAAGGTGCCCCGCAGGGGCGGATAGGATGATTGATGCTTCCCCCTGCACTATCCATGCAAGTCAAAAATGACGAAAACGGAAAGAATGCTATCGGTCCCCACCCTCCCGAGTGCTGGGAGGGTGCCTGAGCGAAGCGAAGGCGGGTGGGTTCATCTATCGTTTCAAGGCACAAACGAGACTAATTAACGAAACGCCCCTGGAACAAAAGGCTCAAAAGGTACGCGGGTAGGCTTCCCCTCGGGGAAGCTGGCCCGAAGGGCCTGAAAGGGCAGGGGATGGAATCCCGGCCGCCAAAGGCCGCCTGATGGTCAGCCTTTCCTGGATAGGAAAGGTGTCAGCGAAGCTGACGGATAGGATGATTGATGCTTGTTTGCTTATGTGGCTCTATCGTTATCGGAAAACACGCCTTAGTCTTCCCCCCTGCCTTCGGCATCCCCCCTATCAAGGGTGGATTTCCCCATCTGGCGGCTTCGCCGCCTGATGGTCCGGCTCCCCTCGAAAGGGGAGCTCCCGCGAAGCGGGTGAGGGGACGAATGCCCGCGCACTATCGTTTCGCGTGAGAGGCGAAGATAAACCTCTGCAAGAAAATCTATAAAGACATACGGATTGTTATGATTACGATTGACCCTGACAAGGGGGTATTGTTTCCGACGGGGATTCCTGCCCCACCGCTTTCGCGAGCCCCCTTATCGAAGGGGCCGCACAATTATGGATTTCCTCATCTTTTCCAGATTCCTTTTGCCAATTACCCTCATTTTCTTCCTGAAATGGAGTTGTACCACACAATCAGTCTATGAAATTCATCGCTCCGCCCTTTCCTTTTTGGTTTTGAAACGGAGTTGTACCACAATCGCAGTCTATAAGTCGCAACACTATTGCAATCTATTCACTTGTACCACACTATCAGGCCCCAAACAGGTCGCAACACTATTGCAGTC
>DKQZ01000106.1:28944-67749 GCA_002471975.1 Dialister sp. UBA7295
ATGAAAGGTCGCAACACTATTGTAGTCTATTGGGTTGTACCACAGGGTCAGTCTATTTTTCATGATTCTGAATGCGGGGTGATCGAAAGGGCACAGAATTTTGCAGCGTGAAAGCATATTTCCCATCGTACGAAGAAAGTAAGGAGAAAACCTATGGAAAAAGACGTTCCCACAAATTCCAAAGACATCACGATCCGGGTCATTGAAGAGGGCGAAGATGGATTTCGCGTCACCGTTGACACCGAAGAAAAAGATTCCACCGTCATCAGCACGAATATCATGCTGGCCCTCTGTGCCCTCTATCAGATTCCGGAAAACTACCTGCCGGAACTCTTCGAAGCCTTCACCCGGGTGCTGATGGAATCGCACAGCGAGAAACAAAAGGAAAGAACCTTCTCCTTGCGGGATCTCTTCCGTTGAACCCATCCACAAGGCAGGGGTATGCAAAGGAGGAACCTATGGGCAGACAGATCGACCCCAGAGGCATGGGCCTCAAAATTGCCTTTTTTCGAAAAAAACAGCGGCTCACCCAGGCCGCCCTGGCAGACAGAATCGGCATCAGTACCCGCTATATGTCAAAAATCGAATGCGGCGATCTCTCCCATTCCGTCTCCCTCCCCATCCTGGACCGGATTGCCGAAGAACTCGATACAGGCATCGAAGACCTCATGGCCTACAAGTGAAATCGCGGGAAAAATTTGAAAACTCCAAAAAGCGGTGCATCCTGCACCGCTTTTTGATTACGGGAAATATTTTATAATCGATCTTCGTATAACAAACCAAGTCAGCCGTTAAAAATCCTGGGGAAAATTTACGAAATGTCCCTTCACTCGTATTTTCACCGCCGTCACAGTGTTTCCGAGGGAGCGCTCTTACTGGACGATTTTCTGATTCTTCCCAGGCAGCGTCCATGGGGCTAAATGGCAGCTTTAATGGGACCAGACTAACTGCTAACGGCTAACAACTAACGGCTAATCACTCTCCCCATATTCTGTTATACTTATATATAAGTATGATTGTAGAAAGGTCGAGATGGGTATGACTTTGGCGGAGCAGAGGAAGCGGGCTAAGAGTTTCTCGGAGTACTGGACGAGGCAGGATTACAAGGAGGACGGGAATACGTCTCTTTTCTGGCTGGAGCTTCTGGAGATTCTGGGGGCGAAGGCGCCTACGCGGTATATTCAGTTCGAGGTGCCTGTGAAGCATTTGACGGGAAGCGCCATTTTTATCGATGCGCGGATCCCGTCGCTTCGGATTTTGATCGAGCAGAAGGAGTCTGCTTTTCCGCTGGAGCTCGCCCCCGGGAAGACGTACAGCCGGCATGGGCGGAGTTATCATTCGGTCTATGAGCAGGCCTACGAGTATGACCAGACGTTTCCTCTTTCGGAGCGGAGCCGGTATATCGTGACCTGTAATTTCAGGGAAATATGGATTTATGACATGAATGTGCCGGAGTCGGAGCGTCTGCCGATCAAAATTCCCGTGGCCAGGCTTTCTTCGAATCTGGCGAAGCTCCAGTTTCTGGTAGATTCGAATGAAAGGCCGGAGCATCATGATGAAGTAGAAGTTTCCGTCCAGGCCGGGGAATTGGTGGGAAAGCTTTATGATGCCCTGTACAAGCAGTATCGGGACCCCACGAATGAGCATTCCGCGAAGTCTCTGAATATCCTCTGTGTGCGCATCGTTTTCTGTCTCTATGCGGAGGATGCGGGCCTTTTCCCGGGGATTGACGGTTTCCGCAAATTCCTTCGCAGCTGGAATGAGGAAAATATCCGGGATGGGCTCATCAAGTTATTCAAAGTCCTGGACACGAAGTCGGAAGACCGGGACCCCTATATGCAGCAGAGCCTTGCCATATTTCCTTATGTGAATGGCGGCCTTTTCCATGATGAGCATGTGGAAATACCTTTTATCACGAAGGAAATCCTTCACATCATCTGTGAGGAAATGAGTGCGGGCTTCAACTGGGCGAAGATTTCGCCCACCATCTTTGGCGCCGTTTTCGAATCCACCCTGAACCCCGAGACCCGCCGGAAGGGAGGCATGCACTATACCTCCATCGAAAATATCCACAAAGTCATCGATCCCCTCTTCCTGGAGGATCTGGACAAAGAACTTCATTCCATCATCGATATCCCGAGCGACCTGAAACTGGTGAAAAGCGCAAGTGGAAGGAAGGAAATAGAGCTCCGCCCTGCCTATCGGGAGAAGCTGGAGAAATTCCAGGATAAGCTGGCGTCCCTTCGTTTCTTCGATCCCGCCTGCGGCAGCGGAAATTTCCTCACCGAGACTTACCTCTCCATCCGGCGTCTGGAAAATGACGTGATTTGGGAACTGGCAGGAAATATGCAGTACCTGAGCTTCGTCAATCCGGTCAAAGTCTCGATTCGTCAATTCTACGGAATCGAAATCAATGACTTCGCCGTCACCGTGGCCAAGACAGCCCTCTGGATCGCCGAATCCCAGATGCTCAGGGAAACAGAAAAAATCATCCACATGGAAATCGACTTCCTGCCCCTCAAAACAAATGCCAATATCCACGAAGGAAACGCACTGAGGATGGACTGGAAGGAAATATTGGAACCGTCTGACAATGTCTGGGCAATGGGAAACCCACCATTTGTCGGGTATGATTGGATGTCACCCTCTCAAAAATCTGATATGAAATCTATTTTCGGCGCCAAAACGAACCGATTGGATTATGTAACAGCATGGTATATGAAGGCTGCACAATATATTCAAGGGACAAACATAAGATGTGCCTTTGTATCAACCAATTCAATTACTCAAGGTGTACAAGTATCTGATTTGTGGTCCCGGCTTTTCAATGAATATCACATCAGCATAGATTTTGCTCATACTACTTTCGTATGGCGCAGTGAAACTAAAGATATGGCCGCCGTGCACGTTGTCATAATTGGATTTTCGCTGAAATCCTCGCCTCACAAGCAAAAATATCTCTTCGAAGGCAATGAAAAGAATGCTGTTTATAATATCAGTCCATATTTGACTGAGGGCCCGGAAACAATAGTAATTCGTCGCCCTTTGCCCTTATGTGATGTACCCAAGATGGTACTTGGCAATATGCCTAAAGACGGCGGTGGTTTTATTTTTGATCGTGATGAATATGAAAAGTTTAAAAAGAATGAACCTCAATCTTTAAAATTTATTCACCGATTCATGATGGGGCGTGAATTTATCAATAACATCGAAAGATATTGCTTGTGGCTCGTTAATGCTAAACCCAACGAGCTAAAATCACCAATGTTGATGAAACATCTTAAAGATGTACAAGATTATCGCCTTTCAAGTACAGCTGCTTCCACAGTAAAGTTAGCAGATACTCCAACATTATTCGCCCAAATTTCCCAGCCTGATGGCAACTACATAGCATTACCCAAAGTTTCTTCTTGTCGGCGTAGATATATTCCAATGGGTTATCTATCTTGTGATATTATTGCAGGCGACAAATTATTTATTATCCCAGACGCTACTCTTTACCATTTTGGCGTTTTAACGTCTAATGTTCACAACGCATGGATGCGTCTAACTGCGGGTAGGCTTAAGAGCGACTATAGTTATAACATTACAACTGTCTACAATACTTTCCCTTGGCCAACCCCAACAGATAAACAAAAAGCCCTCATCGAGCATACTGCTCAAATGATCCTTGGTGCCCGGGCCCTATACCCCGACAGCAGTCTGGCCGATCTTTATGATCCCCTCCTCATGCCGCCGGAGCTTCGCAAGGCCCATATCGAAAATGACAAGGCCGTCATGGAAGCCTATGGTTTCAACTGGCATACCATGAAGGAAGAAGACTGCGTGGCGGAACTGATGAAAATGTATGAATCCCTCGTAGAGAAAGAAAAGGAGAAACAATCATGAAGAAATACACAGGCAAGTACAAAGAAATGGCGGAGACTTTCCGTCGGGACGGGTGCGATGAGTATACGGTGGAGAAATTCATCCGTCAGGAAATGGAACAGGACGAATGGGAGAAGGGCCGGGGGATCACGGATATCCGGGCGGTGAAGGCGTGGAAGGAGATTCCCGAAGATTTCCGGGAACTGCTGCTCCATAATGCCTTCTGCCCCAAATGCCGCGGAGTCGCGTCCTTCAAACCGGGCTACGTCCTTCGCTGGGATCATGGAATGATCGTCATAGAAGGATACTGCGAAAAATGCGGGGAGCCCATCACCCGGGTGTGCGACTGAAATCGGGAAATCATGGAAAATCCCATCAAAAAAGCGGTGCGTTCTGCACCGCTTTTTGTTGGCTTCAAAAGTATCTGTAGATTTATACCCGATGTTAGTATAATTTCATCGAGGTAGTCGGTAAAGAGGCTTTTCTCTCCCGAAAGGCAGATGCTATGAGCATTTACGAGGCTTTGTCTCTGATGATTGCTTTCGGTTCGCTGATAGCATACATCATGAAGAATAAGTAAGTAATACTGTGCATTGAAAAAAGCCTTCCCAATGGCTTTCGGAGGCTCTCTTCAAACACATAATACAGAGGAAGCCGTCCTGTTGGCGCGGGGTTACCGGCTGCCTCTTTTCTATGGATATGATACCACATATGAAAAATAAGGGACATCATTTTTATGGTGCCTTTTTTAATTAGCCTCATATGTGCCTTGTACGGTTAAACAACCTATCCGACCGCTCCGCGGTCACCTTCCCATCCCAGGGAAGGTGGGGCCCGGTAGTATGCTTTTCTTTTTCCTCATATGTGCCATGAATGGATAGTGCAGGAGGATTTCTTCGCTCGCCCTCTCAACACTTTAGGGTGTCCTGAGGGAGAGCACTTGCTTAATGATAGAGTCTTTAGGCATGCTTACCTTTCGTCAGTAGTCTCATATGTGACTCTAATGGTATGCGAGTTGGCTTCCCCTCGGGGAAGCTGGCTGCGAAGCAGACTGAAAGGGCAGGGGATGGGAAATGGCGGCCGAAGGCCGCCTGATGGTCAGCCTTCCCTAGATGGGGAAGGTGTCGACGAAGTCGACGGATGGGATGATTGATGCTTGTTTGCTTATGGGACTCCAGCGTTATCAGCAGACATGCTTCAGTCTTCCCCTCTGTCGCCTTTGGCGACATCCCCCCTATCAAGGGTGGATTTTCCCATCTGGCGGCTTCGCCGCCTCTTTTCTTTGCCTGCTGACTGTGACAATTGGAATGAAAATGTTCCGCAATTGGCGTTATAGATTGACTGACTTAGAGATGTCAGTGGCTTGTACGGTTTCGGCTTGTTCGTCCTCCCACCGCTGCGCGGAGCCGTCCTATCGAGGAGGGCCTGACTCCGGGCATGACTGACTTTTGAGTCATTTTCGAAAGTTTCCCTTTGCCTGCCCTCTCAGCACTTGCTTAACGATAGAGGCATTTGTCCCGGCCAGGTTTTGACAATTAGCCTCATTTTCGACTTGAGCGGTAGAACAACCCCTCAGTCCGCTTCGCGGCCAGCTCCCCAAACTTGGGGAGCCTTGAACGATAGCATGCTGACGAATTTCTTCATATTCGTCCCATATCTGTATGGCTTTTATATAAAAACCGGCGGGCTGTATGAATTGTGCCCGCCACCTTCCCGATAGCCCCGAAATGAATTCCGGGATTCCCGATATCCCCGATTCAAGAGTCTTTGAATCATAAAATTGCAATATAAAAGATGACGCCTTAACTATTTCAAGGCGTCACTTTCACTGATAACTGTGAACGGATCACTGCACGGTATGTTTCAGTGTTTCCAGATAGCTTCCCACTTCCTGGCCGTTATAGCCCAGTTCGATGAGGTTTTTTCTGGCCTGGGAGTCGCCCCAGTCGAGGGCTTTTTTGTACCATTCGAGGGCTTTGGTTTCGTCTTTTTCTACGCCTACGCCCAGTTTGTAGGCGTCTCCGAGGTATCTGGCGGCTCCGCCGTAGTGTTTTTCGGCGGCTTTATGGAGGAGTTCCATTCCTTTTTTCTGATCGATGCCTGCGGCGCGTTCGCAGAGGTAAAGGGTCCCCAGATGGCAGAGGGCTGCGGGATTTCCCTGTTCTGCCGCTTTTTTGAACCATTCTACGGCTTTGGGGATGCTTTTTTTCACGCCTCTGCCGGCACGGTAGAGTTGTCCTACAGATGTCTGTCCACTGCTGTCTCCATGGTTCGCTGCTTTTTTGTACCATTCAAAGGCTTTTTCGTAATCCTGTTCTACGCCCGTGCCGGAAGCATAGAAGCTTCCCATGAAGTTCTGGGCTTTTGTATTTCCATTTTCCGCGGCTTTCCGCATCCATTCGGCGGCTTTCACCGGGTTCTTTTCGGTCCCCAGGCCTTTAAGGAAGCAGTATCCCACCATCTGCTGGCCATAGGGTTCGTCCTTAGCGGCGATTTTCTGAAAGAGTCCGAAGGCTTTCTGTCTGTCCTGGCGGACGCCTTTTCCCAGAAAGTACATCATGCCGAGGATATAGATTTCTTCTGACCGGTTTTGATCGGGTTCCTTTTCATAGATTTGAAGGGCTTTGTGAAACCATATTTCTGCCTTTTCTTCGTCTTTCGGGACGATTTTACCGTCCAGGTAGAGGAATCCCAGTCTCTGGCAGGCCAGGGCATGGCCCTGGGAAGCGGCTTTCTGAAACATTTTCAGGGCTTTGTCATTGTCCTGCATCATGTCTTTGTCATTCATGTAGAGGGTTCCCAGCAGGTACTCTGCGTCGGCATTTCCTTTTTCCGCGGCCTTTGAGGCATGGATGAAGGCTTCCACTTCATCTTTTTTCACACCCTTTCCATCATAGTAAAGCTCAGCCAAAGCTGCTTCACCTTCCGGAGACCCTTCGTCGGTCAGTGTTTTGGCCAGGGTCAGGGCTTCTTCGTATTTCTTTTCGTGAATGAGCGTCTTCAGGGTGTTGTTCTTTCTGCTTTCGTCCATATGAGCCTCCTCAAAAGAAACAGGGTATATGATAAGGATAAATGATATCACAGGGAAATGTCAAAACTTGTCGTTTTTTGGGAAATAAAATTTCCCCGGTTTCACGAATTCCCGGGTTCCATGGATTGCCCCGGAGAGGCCTGTTTCCTGTTTCATTCTGCTTGCATTGATACAAAAATTTCTATACAATAAGGTTGAAAAGGAGGCGGTATCATGGACGGTTACCGAATCAAGCCCTTTGAGGATCTGACGATTCAGGATGACTACATGTTCAAGCTTGTCATGAGCTATCCTCATATCTGCAAAAGGATGATTGAAAAAATCCTGAGGGTGCCCATAGAAAAAATCGTTTATCCGGAAGAGGAAAAGTCCATCCAGACCAGCTATAAAAGCAAGGGTGTCCGGCTGGACGTATATGTGGCTGATGGTCAGAATACCGTGTATGATATCGAAATGCAGGTCCGTAAGCCGGAAGGGAAAGGGCTTTTCAAGCGGACCCGGTATTACCAGTCCATGATTGATGCGGATCTCCAGAAAAACGGGCAGCGCTACGATGATCTCAATCCGACTTACATCATTTTCATCTGTCCTTTCAGGGTGTTCAATGACGGCCGGCATAAGTATACATTCAGGAACCGCTGCGATGAAGATAAAGATCTGGAAATGGGTGATGAAGCGGTAAAAATATTCTTAAGCACAAAAGGGACCATGAATGACGTGGAACCGGACGTCAAGAATTTTCTGAATTATGTGGACGGTATCCTCAGCAACGATGATTTCGTACAGGAAATCGATCAGAAAATCAGGGCAGCAAAGGAAGACCCGACGGAAGGGGCGATGTATATGACCTACGAAATGAAAATAAAAGAATCTTACGATGACGGCATGGTTAAGGGCATGGCTCAGGGCATGGCTCAGGGTATGGCCCAGGGTATGGCCCAGGGTATGGCCCAGGGTATGGCTCAAGGTATGGCTCAGGGTATCGCCAAAGGTGCCAAAAAGGAAAGAGAAGCTCTAATCATCAATTTCCTGAAAAACGGCGTCTCCATCCCAGTGATTGCCATTTCCACCGGGGAATCCAAAGACAGAATCGAGGAAATTGCAAGAGAACATCATATAACGCTTGCTCACGAATAACAAACCCCCGCAGGACTTCAATATCATAATAGCCGAAAAGCCAGATATCCGAATTTTCTGAATGATGTGGACGCTAATCCTCAGCCATGATGATTTCGTACAGGAAATCGATCAGAAAATCAGGGCAGTAAAAGAAGACCCGACGGAAGGGGCGATGTATATGACCTACGAAATGAAAATAAAAGAAGCTTACGATGACGGCATGGTTAAGGGCATGGCCCAGGGTATGGCTCAGGGTATCGCCAAAGGTGCCAAAAAGGAAAGAGAAGCTCTAATCATCAATCTACTGAAAAACGGTGTCTCCATTCCCGTGATTGCCATTTCCACCGGGGAATCCAAAGACAGAATCGAGGAAATCGCAAGAGAACATCATATAACGCTTGCTCATGAATAACAAACCCCCGCAGGACTTCAATATCATAATTGCCGAAAAGCCAGATATCCGAATTTTCTGAATGATGTGGACGCCAATCCTCGGCAACGATGATTTCGTACAGGAAATCGATCAGAAAATCAGGGCAGCAAAGGAAGGCCCGACGGAAGGGGCGATGTATATGACCTACGAAATGAAAATAAAAGAAGCTTACGATGACGGCATGGCTCAGGGCAGGGCTCAGGGTATGGCTCAGGGTATCGCCAAAGGTGCCAAAAAGGAAAGAAAAGCTCTAATCATCAATCTCCTGAAAAACGGCGTCTCCATCCCAGTGATTGCCATTTCCAGCGGGGAATCCAAAGACAGAATTGAGGAAATCGCAAGAGAACATCATATAACGCTTGCTCATGAATAACAACCCCCCGCAGGACTTTGTCCTGCGGGGGTTGTCCGTCCGGCAAAGATTCATATGCCGGGATATCTGTTAGCAGTCAGCCTTATATGTGGCTATGACGGTTTGGGAACGGCCTTCCCCCTCGGGGTAGGTGGGCCCGAAGGCCTGAAAGGGCAAGGGATGGAATCCCGGCGGCCAAAGGCCGCCTGATGGTCAGCCTTCCCTGGATAGGGAAGGTGTCAGCGAAGCTGACGGATGGGATGATTGATGCTTGTTTGCTCATGTGACTCTATCGTTATCGGAAAACACGCCTTAGTCTTCCCCCCTGTCGCCTTTGGCGACATCCCCCCTTTCAAGGGTGGATTTTCCCATCTGGCGGCTTCGCCGCCTTTTTCTTTGCCCGCCCTCTCAGCACTTTTTGCCGTTCCCGAGGGAAAGCACTTGCTTACCGATAGAGGCATTGGGTATGGAAATGTTTTGCAATCGGCGTTTCAGATTGACTGACTTAGAGATGTCAGAGGCTTGTATGGTTTCGACGGGATTCGTCCTCCCACCGCTATCGCGGAGCCCTCCTATCGAGGAGGGCCTGACTCCGGGCATGGCTGGCTTTTGAGTCATTTTCGATGGTTTCCCTTTGCCTGACCTCTCACCGCTTCGCGGAGCTNNAGGGAGAGCACTTGCTTAACGGCAGAGTCATTAATCCCAGGAATGTTTTGTCAGTCAGCCTCATATGTGGCTCTAACGATATGCGAGTTGGCTTCCCCTCGGGGAAGCTGGCCGAAGGCCTGAAAGGGCAGGGGATGGAATCCCGGCGGCCGAAGGCCGTCTGATGATCAGCCTTCCCTGGATAGGGAAGGTGTCAGCGAAACTGACGGATGGGATGATTTATGCTTGTTTGCTTTTGTGACTCCAGCGTTATCAGCAGACATGCATCAGTCTTCCCCCCCTGTCGCCTTTGGCGACATCCCCCTTTCAAGGGTGGATTTTCCCATTTGGCGGCTTCGCCGCCTTTTTTCCTTTGCCTGCCAACTGAGACAGTTGGAATGAAAATGTTCCGCAATCGGCGTTATGGATTGACTGACTTACAGATGTCAGAGGCTTGTATGGTTTCGACGGGATTCGTCCTCCCACCGCTATCGCCTGGAGCCCTGTTCGAGGAGAGCCTCCTGCCTGCCGATAGAGTCATTAACCCCTGAAAACTTTTGGCAATCAGCCTCATATCTGTCCCGTGCCGAACCCAACCTCGAGTATCTTCACAGTCATGATCGTCTTGTACCTGCTTGACATCCCCTCACCGCATTCGCGGAGCTCCCCGCACTTCGGGGAGCTCTTTCTTTCCGATAGAGTCACTAATCCTGAAAAACTTTTGTCAGTTAGCCTCATTTGTGCCTTGAAGCGATAGTACCCCCCTGCTCGCTTCGCTCGCCGCCCCCTGGCCAGGGGGCAGGTGATTTTTTGCATGCTGAGGGATTTCTTCCTATGCGTCTGGTATCTGTATCAGGTCCCAATAAAAATGGCGGGCCTTTTTACTGCTGCCCGCCACCGCCCCGACAATCCCGGAATGAATCCCGAGATTCCCGAGATTCCCGATTCAAAGGGTGTCGCAAAGAAATTTTATTTCCTGTGTTTCCTGTTTCTCACTGTACTTTATGTCTGAAAAAGTCCATATAATCGCTTCTATTTTTATTTCCTTTGAGCTGGAGCCAGGCGAGGCTGGCAGAGGCTTCTTTGTCTCCCAGTGTGTCGGCCATCTGATACCATTCGGCGGCGAGTTTTTCGTCTTTGGGGACGATTTTTCCTTCGGCGTAGTAGTCTCCGAGGAGTCTGGCCGCGCCGGAATTGCCGGCTTCGGCGGATTTCCGGTACCATTCAAGGGCCAGGTCATAGTTCTGTTCCACGGCTTCGCCTTCTTCGTAGAGCTGTCCCAGGATATACATGGCATAGGAATCACCATGGTCAGCGGCTTTGCGGAGCCATTCCAGGGCTTTGGCGAAATCGACTTTTGTTCCCCAGCCGTTCAGGTAAGCGAGTCCTGCGTCGGTTTCTCCTTCCGGAATGCCCTGCTCAGCGGATTTCAGGAAATAGCCGAGGGCTTTGTCATCGTCCCGATGGACTCCTTCTCCCTCCGCATACATGGTTCCCAGCTGATCCAGGGCATTGACGTTTCCAAGGTCGGCGGCTTTTTTAAACCATTTCAGGGCTTTCTGAAAGTCTTTCTCCGGTGCTCCTTCCCTGTCTGATCCACGATAGTAGAGACCCCCCAGATTCCACATGGCTATATCATTTCCATGATCTGCGGCTTTCTGATACCACTCCATGGCTTTCCGGATATCGATTTCCGTGCCTCTCCCTAACTCATAGCAGTATCCCACATCCACTTCGGCATCGGAAAGCCCCATTTCTGCGGCTTCCTGAAATAAGTGGAAGCCTTTCTTTTCGTCTTTTTTAACGCCTTTCCCATCGAGATAGAGCCACCCCAGCCGGTCCACGGCGCCTCTGTTTCCCAGTCCGACTGCTTTTTCATAGAGGTCCAGGGCTTTGAAATAATCCGGCAGCACTGTATCGCCGGTTTCGTACATGTACCCGAGAAGGCAGCAGGCATAGGCATTCCCCTGGGCCCGGGATTTTTCAAAAAGTTTCTTCGCTTTTGCCTTATTCTGTGTCACGACGTGACCATCGTAGTACAAAAGGCCAAGGAAGACTTCACCTTCATCGTTTCCTTCTTCTGTCAGGGTCTCTGCGAGAGGGAGGGCTTCACTCCAGTCGTGTGCTTTAATCAGTTCTTTCAGTTTTGAAACTCTTTCGTCTTTTTCCATCTCTTCCATATCCTTACCTCCTGTGCTGAAACTATTATTGCAGATACAGGGAAATTTTACCATCTTTGAGCGACAGGAATTGACATTTTGGGGAAACAGGGGAAATGGAATCCCGGAGGCCGAGGGCCGCCTGTTGCGAAAACCTTCCCTTAGATAGGGAAGGTACCCGTCAGGGCGGATGGGATGATTTATGTTTGTTTGCTCATGTGTCTCTACCGTTTTCGAAAACAAGCATCAATCTTCCCCCTGCCTTGGACATCCCCCCTATCAAGGGTGGATTTTCCTATCTGGCGGCTTCGCCGCCTTTTTCCTTTGCCTGCCCTCTCAGCACTTGCTTAACGATAGAGGCATTTGTCCCGGCCAGGTTTTGACAGTCAGCCTCATTTTCGACTTGAAACGGTAGAACAACCCCTCAGTCCGCTTCGCGGACAGCTCCCCAAGCTTGGGGAGCCTGAAACGATAGCATGCTAATGGTTTCGAGACTTTTATCCTCTGTACCTTTTGTCAGTCAGCCTCATTTGTGCCTTATATCTGTATCATACCCATATTAAAATGGCGGGCCTTTTTACTGTTGCCCGCCACCGCCCCTAATCCCTAATCCCCAATCCCCAATTCCTCTTACCCCCAAATCAAAAAAGCCGGTTGTCTCTGCAATCGGCTTTAACCGTACTACTTCCCCAAATCCAGCAGGAGTTTCAGTTCCGGGGGAAGGGCTTTTTCGGGGTCTTCTACCTGGGTGGAGTATTTATGGCCTGTCCGGCACCATAGGGCAAAGTGTTCACAATTGCTGGAAATGAGGTCATAGCCTTTGATGCCAAGGCACCGTTTGGCCCTTCTGACCGCGGTTTCCCGGGTGTAGACTTTCTCACCGGAGAAGTCGACTACATGGTAGTCCGCTTCGTCTCCGAGGAATTTCGAGAGGGTGGTTTCGTGGATGACTGCGATGCCGCCTTCTTTTTTCGGAGCGAAGTGGATGACTTTTTTATTTCCTATATAGACTCCATAGTGTTTGTAGAAGGTCCGCTGGACGTAAATCACGTCTCCCGCCTTTGCCGTTTTCGGCTCGTCGGTGAGATAGTGGAAAAGGTCATAGAGAAATTCGTCGCTCATAGGATTTCCCCTCAGTCCAGGTCATCCATGATGTCGTCGATGGATTTTTCAAGGTCGTCCAGTCCGTCGATGATGGAGTCCAGGACGCCAAAGACTTTTTCGCTTCCTTTGTCGAAGATTTCGAGTCCTTCTTCCAGGGTTTCTGCCATTTTTGCCAGTTTTTCCTGTTCTTCTTCGGAGAGGGGTTCGTCGGGATTAAAAATATCGTCCGAAGAGTCTACGTAATCATCGATCCGCTTGTCTGCCAGGCCTTCCACGATGGTATTCAGGTCTTCGCCGGCTCTGTGGAGATTTTCGGTTTCCAGGTTTTCCAGTTCGTTTTCCATTTCGGGTTTATTGTTTCTGTCCATAGGGTCCTCCTCTTTGGAAATATGGGTAATTGATTTGGATAAGAGAAATATAACAAATCGTCGCGACAGGTTCTGTCGCTTTTTTCATTTTCGCCGGGGAACGATTCCCCTCGCCAGAGGCTTAGGATTTTCGTGCTATTGATAATCTTCGCTCCTTCGCGGACCGATAGTGCGCGGGCATTCGTTCCCCCACCGCTGCCCTTGAGCCCCCTTCTCGAAGGGGGACACTTGCTTACCGATAGAGTCATGTCGCATGAATGACTTTTGGCAATTAGCCGCATATGTGCCTTGCACGATAGTACAACCCACCCGTCGCCTTCGGCGACACCCTCCCAAACTTGGGAGGGCTTGAACGTTTCGACTTGAATGAGTCATGCCATATGTGAAAACCTCTTTCAGCAGGTGCCTGACTGCTAACGGCTGAAATCTTACTCTTAATCCATTTTCCCCACGACTTCGTCCAGTTTATCGAAAAGTCGGTTCATCCGGTCGCTGATTTCGTCCAGACTGTCGCATACGGATTCGGCGGCTTTATCGAAATTGGCCAGAGCTTCGTCCATATCTTTGCTCCATTCGGAAATGGCCTGGTTCACTGCTTTGTCTTCTTCGCTTTCGGAAAGGGGCTCCGGTTTTGCTGCCATTTCTTCGATGGGCGCACTCAGGGTTTCTTCGGTTTCTTTGGAAATTTCTTCGATGGGCCCTTTTTCTTCCGGACTTTCACCGGCTGATTCTGCATTGAATTTTTTGTCTTCTTCCATGTTGTACCTCCATTGGGAACTTTCTTTGTTCCTCTTTCTGGATGTAATATATCATTTGCGCACGACAGGAATTGACGCCGCCGGAGAATGAAAAACTTTTTTGGAATTATTTCGTAATGCCCCGGGCCCGCAGGGGCGGGTATGGTTTTATATAAAAAATCGGGCCGCTTCTAAATTGGATGCGGCCCGCATCCCCTAGATTCCCGAAATAATCCCCTAGATTCCCGAAATAATCCCCGAGATCCCCGAAATAATCCCCGAGATCCCCGACATCCCCGATTCAAAAGCCATTGAGAAAAACGGCAATAAAAAAATGGGCGCCTAACATAATTTCAAGGCGCCCACCTTCACGAATCACGATTTATCGATTGTTAGAATAAACGTATATAAGAACGATTATGACTTAAACGCCATCATCTCCGCTTCCTGCTGTGTCTTTCCTTCTGCCAGATATTTTGCAATCTTCTCCTGCATAGCCTGGTAGTCGTTCGGGATGATTTTGGTAATCCTTGCGCGATAGAGGTGCCACTGGGCGAGGATTTCCATGGCTTTTTCGCTCCGGGTGGTGATGTAGTGTTCTTCGATGAGTTTCCGTACTTCTTCGGATTCCGGTCCTTCTTCCAATGGTTCGGTATGAACCATGCCTTTATTGACGAGACGGATATCCAGATCTACTACATAGGCCACGCCGCCGGACATGCCGGCTGCCAGGTTCATTCCCGTAGAGCCCAGAATGACGACTTTGCCTCCGGTCATATATTCAAGGCCATGATTTCCCACACCTTCTACGACTACGGTAGCTCCGCTGTTTCTGACGCAGAATCGTTCTCCGGCCCGGCCCGAGACGAAGGCCCGTCCGCTGGTAGCCCCGAAGAAGGCTACATTTCCGATGATGATATTTTCAGAGGCTTTGAAGGTGGCTTCTCTGGGCGGGAAGATGATCATTTTGCCGCCGGAAAGGCCTTTGCCTGCATAGTCGTTCGCATCGCCTTCCAGCGTCAGGGTCAGTCCTTTCGGAATGAAAGCGCCAAAGCTCTGGCCGGCGGAACCTACGAAATCGAGGCGGATGGTGTCTTCCGGAAGTCCTTCTTCGCCGTAGCGTTTGGAAATTTCGCTGCCCAGAAGGGTGCCGGTGACGCGGTTTGTATTTTTAATGTACAGTTTCGCGCGGAGCGGTTTCTTTTCTTCCAGAGCCGGACGGCACATGCGGACCAGTTTGGACATATCCATGGTCTTTTCCAGTTCATGGTCCTGGGGCTTTTCGAAATGATGGCCCACGGAGGCATCGGTATAGGGGCGGAAAAGGATGGCGTCCAGGGAGACCGTATCGGCTTTTCTGTTTCCGGTGAGTCCTTTCTGTTTCAGCCGGTCGCTTCTTCCCACCATGTCTTCCAGTTTGTGGAATCCCAGGCGGGCCATGATTTCACGAAGGTCCTGGGCTACGAAGCGCATATAGTTCACCACGTATTCCGGTTTTCCGTTGAACCGTTTCCTGAGTTTTTCATCCTGGGTGCAGATACCGAAGGGACAGGTATTCTTATTGCATACCCGGAACATCTGACAGCCGATGGCAATGAGGGGTCCCGTACAGAAGGAGAACTGTTCGGCACCCAGAAGGGCAGCAATGGCCACGTCCCGGCCGGTTAAAAGTTTGCCGTCCGTTTCCAGTTTCACCCGGTCCCGAAGTTTATTGAGGAGGAGAACCTGCTGGGCTTCGGAAAGTCCGATTTCCCAGGGAATCCCCGCATGTCTTTCGGAAGTCCGGGGAGCCGCGCCGGTTCCTCCATCATAGCCGGAAATCGTAATGCTGTCTGCTTTTGTTTTAACGACGCCGGCCGCAATGGTTCCGACCCCTTTTCCTGCGGTCAGTTTCACATTGATTTCGGCTTTGGGATTTGCATTTTTCAAATCAAAGACCAGTTCTGCCAGGTCTTCGATGGAGTAAATATCATGGTGCGGTGGCGGGGAAATCAGGGATACGCCGGGGGTGGAATGACGGGTATGGGCGATGGCGGGGTCTACTTTAGCTCCCGGGAGATGGCCTCCTTCGCCCGGTTTTGCACCCTGGGCGCACTTGATCTGAAGTTCGGAAGCATGAACGAGGTAATTTCCGGTGACGCCGAAGCGGGCCGTGGAAACCTGTTTGATTTCATCATTCACGGAAGTACCGTCGGCGCGAATCTGGAACCTTTCCGCATCTTCGCCGCCTTCGCCCGTATTGCTTCGAGTCCCCAGGCTGTTCATGGCCTCTGCGATGCATTCATGGGCTTCTTTCGAAAGAGCGCCATAGCTCATGGCCCCGGTGCGGAAATGATGGATGATATCCGGTACGCTTTCCACTTCTTCAATGGGGATGGAGCAGCCTTCGGGATAGATGAAATCCATAAGATCCCGGAGACGGATGAGGGGTTCATTGACTTTCTTTGCGTATTCTTTATAGAGGGCATAGGACCCGGTCCGGCAGGCCTGCTGGAGAAGACGGATGGCTTCGGCCGTGAGGATATGGGGTTCGTCCCCGTTTCTTCTGTATTTCAGGACGTCCCCGGAGGGGAGGCCTTTCTTGTCTCCATAGGCCGCTTCGTGACGGAGGACATTGTCTTTTTCGATTTCTCCGATGCCAATCCCGCCTACGGGGGACGTGGTATGACCGAAGTATTCATCCGCCACTTCTTTGCCGATGCCCACAGCTTCGAAAATCTGGGCGCCGTGGTAGGATTTGACGGTGGAAATACCCATTTTCGACATAACGGAAAGGATACCGTTCACCGAAGCTTTCATGTAATTGTCGATGGCTTCTTCCGGCGTCTTTCCGGAGAGACGTCCTTTCCTGGCAAGGTCTGCTACCGTGGAGAGGGCCAGGTACGGGTTGACAGCGGTGGCGCCATAACCGATAAGGGTGCAGAAATGATGCACTTCCCGGGGTTCTCCGGATTCCAGGATAATGCCTACGTCCGGACGGACTTTTTCGCGGATAAGGAAATTGTGAAGTCCCGCCGATGCCAGGAGGGCCGGAATGGCGAGTTTGTCCTTATTCGCTCCTTTATCGGAAAGGATGAGGATATTGTGGCCTTCTTTTACCGCCTTCAATGCTTCGGCGCAGAGATTGTCCAGGGCTTTTTTCATTTCTCCCTTGCCTTCGGTGTAAAGCATGGAAAGCACATAGGGACGGAGGCGGTCATCTTTCAGATTTTTGATGGCCTCCATTTCCTCATTCGTAATGATTGGGCGGTCAATGGCCAGCGATGCCGTCCCTTTTTCGTCCGGGTCCATGATGTTGGCCATATTTCCTACATAAACGGTGGAAGAAGTGACCACTTTTTCACGGATCGCATCGATAGGAGGGTTCGTGACCTGGGCGAAATTCTGCTGGAAATAGTCGTAGAGGAGTCTCGGTTTGCTCGAAAGGACGGCCAGCGGCGAATCCATACCCATAGCGCCTACAGGGTCTTTGGCCTGGTCTGCCATGGGGATGATCATATCCCGGATATCTTCCTGGGTGTAGCCGAAATTCTTCTGCTGTTCCAGAAGGTCTTCCGGTATTTCTATTTCCTTCTTTTCCGTGATATCCTTCAGGTCCAGAATGTGCTCTCTGCACCATTCGCCGTAAGGATGGGAGGAAGCCATTTTATGCTTGATTTCTTCATCGCTCACAATGCGCTGCTGGGACGTATCGATGAGGAAAATCTTGCCCGGTTCCAGACGGCCTTTGTAGAGCACGTCTTTCTGATTGACGGAAACGGCCCCTACTTCGGAAGACAGAATGACCCGGTCATCTTTCATCACATAGTAACGGGCCGGACGGAGTCCATTTCTGTCCAGCATACCGCCGATGTTGACGCCATCGCAGAAACAGATGGCTGCCGGACCGTCCCAGGGTTCCATCATGAAATTGTGGTAACGGTAGAAATCCCTCTTTTCCTGACTCATGGCCGGATCCCTTTCCCAGGGTTCCGGAATCATGATCATCATGGCATGGGCGAGAGAATGGCCGGACATATGGAGATATTCCAGGCAGTTATCAAACATGGCAGAATCGGAGCCGGTGGCATCTACAATGGGGAAAGCTTTGACCAGTTCCGGATGGTCGGAAGGACGGGATTTGCTTTCCCGGGCGTTCAGCCAGTTGATATTTCCCTGAATCGTATTGATTTCCCCGTTATGACAGATGTAATGATTCGGATGAGCCCTTGCCCAGCTGGGGAAGGTATTCGTGGAAAAACGGGAATGAACCATGGCCATGGCGGTCTTGTAATCCAGGTCGGAAAGGTCCAGATAAAAATGGCGGAGCTGCAGGGACGTCAGCATGCCTTTGTAAACAATGGTGCGGGAAGACAGGGAAGCGATATAGAAATCAGTGCCCATGCCTTCAGAGAGAGGAATGATTTTCTTTTCAGCCAGACGGCGGATGATGAAGAGCTTCCGTTCGAAATCCATGGGTTCTTTGATTTCCGGATTTTTCGCAATGAAAACCTGAAGGAAATGGGGACGCACGGAGCGGGCCACTTCACCGATGATCGATTCATCGATCGGTACTTCGCGCCAGCCCAGGACGGTCTGGCCTTCTTCTTTGACGATTTCTTCAAAAAGCCGCATCTGTTCCTTGCGGAAATCATCATAACGGTGAGCGAAAATCATGCCTACGCCGTATTCCCCCGCCGGCGGCAGGTTAAAGCCCAGGACACTGCATTCACGGCGGAAGAATTCATCCGGAATCTGGGTCAGGATTCCCGCGCCGTCGCCGCTCTTATGATCTGCCGCTTCACCGCCCCGGTGTTTCAGCTTTTCCAGGATTTTCAGGGCATCATAGACAATGTCGTAAGACTTGTTGCCCTTGATATTGGCCACAAAACCAATACCGCATGCGTCGTGTTCATTTCTCGGATCATACAGCCCCTGGGGCTGGGGATAATCTCTCCATTTTTCTTCCATACTTCATTCCTCCCCCATAAACAAAACGCCGGGCATCACAGCAAGAGCTGGAATGTCCGGCGTTGGATACTTTTTGTTGTACTTTAAATTATAGCACCGGTTTTAATGGATTGACAATAGGCTTTAGCATATTAATTGGGGAAATTTTGCATTGAATCATGATTCGTGGTCCGTGATCCGTGACTGTGTGCGCTTTGAAATCATGATGGCGCCCCTTATATAAATGGAAACCTTATTCCCGTATCATTTCAAAGGAACTGGGTCATATAGACGGGAACACACTGGAGATCCCGATCCCTGCTGAGATCTTTGGTGTAAAGCAGGTATCTGTGCAGGATCCGGTCACTATATTTCTTCGTAAATACATCCAGTGATTTATGGGTCTTATAACCTGATGATTTCACTTCAATGGGACAGATCTTGTTTTTCCTTGCCAGAAGGAAATCTATTTCATAATAATGCTTTGACCGTTCATTCCAAATCGTATGATAAAAGAGTTTGTCTCCTTTAGCCGCAAGCAGCTGGGCCACCACATTTTCATAGAGATAGCCCAGATTGGCATTGAGCTTGTCATTCAAAAGTTTTGTGTAGATTTCATTTTCGACAAAATCTTTATCCTTAAACATAAGCGTCGTGAACAGACCCGTATCCGCCAGATACAGCTTGAAGCGGGAAATATCCCTGTAAGCAGAAAGCCCCGGTTCCGGATCATTCACATGCCATGCAGTCAGGACGGTGCGTGAATCATTCAGTTCTGCAATCAGAGTAAGCAATCTGTCCTCATCTGTGGAGCCAATCACCCGGGATGACTGATAACGGTTTGTATTTTTATTGAGCTCGGCCGGTATATTGTCAAAAAGCATGGAAATACGGCCGGTTGGATCGATTTTACGGAAATCATCTTCATAAAGACTGATGATTTCCCTTTTCTTACGATCTACTTCACGAAGATTATTGGTTTCCAGATAAGTTTCCACAGCCTGAGGCATGCCGCCGACCAGCATGTACAGCCGGAACTCCTGCATCATTTTCCGATGCGCTGCTTCTCCGATGGGAATCCACTCCTCGAAACATTTTTTAAGGAGACTCATGGAGACTGTATTTCCCTTGGCCCAGAGGAATTCTTCGAAATCCATGGGAGCCATGGAAATCTTGCTTTCCTCACTGGGAATGAGGATATCCTTCACGTTTTTATGAATGGAAATCAGCGAACCGGTCTCGATATAGTCATACCGATGATCTTTGACCAGATGCTTGATGGCCTGTCTGGCCCGGGGACAGAGCTGCACTTCATCAAAGATGATGAGGGATTTCCGTTCATGAAGATCCACCCCATACCGGAGCTGAAGCTGCAGGAAAATATAATTCAGATCAGAAATATCGTCAAAAAGTTCCCGGATGACCGGTTCCACGTTTGAGAAGTCAATGAGAATATAGCTTTCATACTCCTGACGGGCAAAATACTCCACAATGGTAGATTTCCCTACCCGCCTTGGTCCCTCCACCAGAAGAGCAGTCCGCCCCTCTGAATTATTTTTCCATTCCAGAAGCCTGTCATAAATCTTTCTACGAAATATCATAAATCCTCCGCAATTTTTATTTTCATAAAGTCTGGGTTTTCCGCATTTTTTATTTAACAGATTTCCTTCATTTCCGCATTTTTTATAACCATATTTTACCCGATTTCCGCAAAATCTTCAAATCCCGGCACCGGCAATCATGGGGTGAGTATATAAATATCTTGAATAATAGTGGTCCTGCTTTATCATTCATGTCCCATCTTCCATTCCGCATTTTTCTTTTCATCAAACCATCGTGTTTCCGCAAAATTCAAAATGGCTTTTTACCCAGTTTCCGCAAAATGTTCTGATTTACAGCCGCTTTCCACAAAATACCATCATTTGAAATGGCTATTTTCTACAAAATCCCTTAATTTATATTTATCGATAAGGCCTGCCCGGGTGATTTTCAAAATCAAAAAGGCGGGCTTTACAAATTTTTGGCCCGCCACCGCCCCTAATCCCTCCCCTAATCCCCAATTCCTTTTTCACCATGTTTACGTCTCTCAAAATCAAAATGGCGGGCTTTATAATTTTTATGCCCGCCACCTTCACTGAGAACTGCGAACTGATAACTGATCACTTTCCAAATTGCTTTTCATATCAGTTATTGTATAATACTGTCATACAAAGGAGGCGATACCATGACGACTGAAAGGCGGCGGGGCATTCTTTCCGCATCCATCGGGGCCACGCTCTGGGGATCCAGCGGGATTGCGGGTCAGATTCTTCTCCAGGGAAAGGGAATACCGCCGGAGTGGCTCACATTTTTCCGTCTCCTCGTCTCTGGGCTGATTCTCGTCCTGGCAGCCTGTTTCCTGAAAAAGGATATATGGTCCGTCTGGAAAAACGGGAAGGACCGGCTGTCCCTCCTCGTTTTCGGTGCCCTGGGCATGCTGGGGACCCAGTACTGTTACTTTGCTGCCATCCGATACAGCAATGCGCCGACAGCTACCATTCTCCAGTACCTCATGCCGATCCTCATCATATTCTGGACCTGTTTCCGGGAAAAACGCCATCCCACAGGAGTAGAAATGGGATGTACCATTTTTGCCATCGCCGGAACGGCCCTCATTGCCACGGCAGGCGATTTCTCATCTCTTTCCATTTCTCCCCTCGCCCTTTTCTGGGGACTTCTCTCCGCCCTTTCCTGTGCCATTTATTCCGTCGCTCCCGTATCCATCATTAAGAAATACGGTTCCCCCTCCGTTGTAGGCTGGGGCATGCTGATTGCCTCCGTAGTCATGGGCCTTATTTCCCTTTTTACTCCCTTTACGGGAACCCTGGACGGGGAAACCTTTGGCGCCTTCGGTTATGTAGTCCTCTTCGGCACAGTCCTTGCCTTCGGACTCTACCTCAACAGTGTGGCCTATATCAAACCGGCCGAAGCATCCATCATCGCTGCCTTCGAACCCCTCTCCTCCATCATTTTTGCCATCCTCCTCTTCCATACCCTCTTCGGATTCTGGGAACTCCTGGGAATTGCGTTCATTATCATCGCGGTAGCACTCGTTGCAAGGAAATAGTATGAGGAAAGTTCTCAGTTATCAGTTTTCAGTTCTCAGTGAAGGTGGCTGCCTTGAAATCATAAAGGCAGCCATTTTATATTGATTGCATTTTATAAAATGAACGACTTGCAGCGCTAAAACACCTATCCCCCGGCTCTGCCGGTACCTTCCCATCCAGGGAAGGTGGTGACCGGTATCACGCTGAGGGTCTTCCCCATCTGTATCCTGCCTGTAAGTGCTGAAAATATAAAAACTGCAGCACTCATGAATTTGTGCCGCACCCTCCCGAGATTTCCGAGAACCCGAATCGCCCGAAAACCCCGATTCAATAGCCACCCTTCCCCAAAGTTTTCTTTCCAATTTCAAGTCTGTCCATTAACTCCCATCAAAAAGGCGCTGCTTCATGAATTGTGCAGCGCCACCTTCCCGAGACTCCCGAGAATCCCGAATCTCCCGATAACCCCGATTCAATAGCCACCCTTCCCCAAAGTTTTCTTTCCAATTTCAAGTCTGTCCATTCCCCCATCAAAAAGGCGCTGCTTCATGAATTGTGCAGCGCCACCTTCCCGAGACTCCCGAGAACCCCGATTCAAAAGTTGTTTTCATGAAAAGTATATTTCCACCCCAAAGCCTTTCGTCAGACAACAAAAAAGCACAGCCATAAGCTGTGCTTTTCTTTGGTGACCCAAGAGAGATTCGAACTCCCGACACCTTGATTCGTAGTCAAGTGCTCTATCCAGCTGAGCTATTGGGCCATATGGCAGGGGCAGAGGGACTCAAACCCCCAACCTACGGTTTTGGAGACCGTTGCTCTATCAATTGCGCTATGCCCCTGCAGGCATCAACGGTTTCCCATTGCTTGCGACTGAATAATCATAGCAGATATTTCCCTTTTTTGCAAGCCCCTTTTTGAATATTTTTATTGATTTCCCGAGTTAGTTCCCCTTCTATTCCCCAAACTTGAAAAATTTTCATTTTTGGGGAATAGGAAGAAGCCAGTCTGCCGGGTCGATGACCTGAATGCCCTCATACTGCCAGGCAGGCTGATAAATGCGGGCAATCAGCACTTTCGGGTATCCGTCCCGGATAGCCAGAAGCGGCGCCACTTCCCGGTCGAAGGTTTTTTCCCCGGAAATATCATTGCATACCTGGATATAAATCTTTTCTCCACCCCGGATGGCAACGAAGTCGATTTCCTTTTTATAGAGAACTCCTGCATAGACCTCATAGCCCCGGCGGAGGAGTTCGACAGCCACTATATTTTCCAGGATATGTCCATAATCCATATTTCTTGTGCCCAGCCTGGCCGTGCGGAAACTGTGGTCAGCAAGGTAATACTTGTTTTCTGTCTTCAGGTATTTCTTCCCCCTTACGTCATAGCGGCGGACCGGGTAAAAGGCAAAGGCCCGGCAGAGATACTCCATATAGCGGGCCACGGTTTTATGATCCGCCCTCGTCCGATTGGAGGAAAGAGTATCGGTCACCTTTCGGATGGAAGTCAGATTTCCCACATTATCCATGAGGTAATCCAGAATTTCTTCCAGCAGGGGCTGATTCCTGATTTTATACTTATTGATGATATCCCGCACAATGAGGGCATTCATGACGTCACTGTTCAGGTACCTGTATCGCTGCGATGCCTCCCGATACAGGTAGGAGCCCGCCATGCCGCCGGCGGCCATGTAGTCAGACAGGCTGCCATAAAGATTTTGGGATGGGAAATAGGCCAGATATTCCCCAAAGGAAAAGGGAAATACGGGAATCTCAAAAGTCCGGCCCACGAACAGGGTAGCCAGGTCACTGCTCTGGAGGAACGCATTGGAACCGGTGACGTAAAGGTCATACTTTTCCTTCGCATGGAGGCTGTTCACTGCTTTCTCGAAACCGTCGCACATCTGGATTTCATCGATGAGGACGTAATTATTTCTGCCTTCTTCATAATGGTCCTCGATGAAAGCTTCCAGGGCATGGTATTCCAGGAGATCTTCAAATTCCGTGAGATTGAAATTGATATGAATCACATGGCCTTCGGGGTCCAGGGACGGGAGCCTTCTGTGCCAGGCATCCATGAGCTGGGACTTTCCCGCGCGGCGGATGCCCGTAATGACCTTGATATCCGGGATGAGCCTTACGCTTTCCAGCTCTTTCAGGTAATCGGTTCGTTCAATCAGCTTCATGGAATCGCCTCCTTTTCATGTATTATATCATTTCTATTCCCCAAATTTGAAAAATTTTCATTTTTGGGGAATAGAAATATATGAAATCGGCCGCTGCCTTATTCAATTTCCTTATGGAAAGGCCCTCCAAATACCGGCCGGTCGTGAAAACGAAAAAATTAACGTATTTCTAATGATACAAAATGAAATTTTTTCTACTATATGTATAGGAAGGCAAAAAGAACGAGGCCTCGGGCCGAGCTCCAACCGATCCGCCAGGCGCCCAGAAATTTAAGGCGGATTCGGAGCAAGACCCACGTGTTCTTCCAGTTCTCCTTCCTCGAGGATTCTGAAATTCCAAAGTTGTTATGAAAAAGCAAATAAACCTCCGAATCCGAAATGATTCAGTAACGGCAGCCTCGCTCCGTACCCAGTCACGGGAAGCATATCCCAATGCGGGAATTCCTGCTGCCCTATTGACAGGTAAGACCGAAACTCCGGAAAACGAACAATTCCTCGCTCCGGTCGTTTATTCTACTGCCTGAAAGCCGCCCATTCCGTGGGCGGCTTTTTGTGTTTCGCTGCATGGAAGCTGTCATTTGCCGGAATCCCGTCAGGGCCTGTGGATTCGATCTGGTGGAGTCTGGGAATTTCTATGCAATTATCGATTCTTCGAATCGATTTGCCCTCTCACCCCCTTCGGGGGAGCTCTCCCGGGGGAGAGCCTTCCCGCGACCAGATGGTGGCGATTCGATGGGATTGTTTCGCTGGTCAGCCTCATTTTTGAACCTGTCTTTGTACATTCCTCCTATAAGCTGCACGCCCATGAATTTGCGCCGCACCGTCCCGATGGCCCTGATTCCTGAAATAGATTTTCCCATCCCCGAAAGGAAAGTCTTTATCCCCTGTTTCCATAAAAATGGGTGCTTTTATGGATTGATGGCGCCGCCTTCACTGACCACTTTTAACCCACAAAAAAGCAGGCTCCTTTCGAAGTCTGCTTTTCTTTTGGAAATATTACAGTCCTGTCTCCCGTACGTCTCCGTCGGTCTGGGCGGCTCCGAGCATGACGGCGAGGTTATAGAGCTGTTCATGGAAGGGTTCTTTGATTTTCTTGGCTTCCCCATAGGGAAGGATGATGACTTTTCCCTGTCTGGTGCCTATCAGGGCTCCTGTTTCTCCATCGAGCAGGGCCTGGACGGAGGCGGCGCCTAAGATGGAGGCAAGCTGTCCATCCCGGGCTGTGGGCTGTCCGCCTCGCTGGATGAAGCCAAGTATGGTGGTGCAGATGTCGATATCTGTCCTTTCTTTGAGCCAGTCTCCCAGGGCCCTGCCGTCATCGGCTCCTTCGGCGCAGATGATGATGGAATTGGTCCTTCCTGCTTCCATCTGGAGTTTCAGGGACCGAGCCAGTTTTTCACGGCTGAAGGGAACTTCGGGGACCAGAATGTATTCGGCCCCGCAGGCAATTCCTGCGTCGAGGGCTATATTTCCTGCAAATCGTCCCATCACTTCCACAATGGCTGCCCGGTTATGGGCAGAAGCCGTGTCCCGGATCCGGCTGACGGCTGAAACTACGGCATTGACTGCCGTATCATGTCCAATGGTTTCATCGGTTCCATGCATGTCATTATCGATGGTCCCGGGCATGGTGACGGTGGGAATCCCGAGGTTTGTCAGTTTTTCGGCACCCTGGATGGAACCGTCTCCCCCGATGACGATGAGTCCGTCGATTCCCCGTTTCCGCAGGATGTCCGCTCCTTTTTTCTGGTAGGATTCTTCGAAGAATTCCTTGCACCGTGCCGTTTTCAGGATGGTTCCCCCGCGGAGAATGATGCCGGAGACGGAGGAGGAATTCATGGGTACCATGTCATCCTCAATGAGTCCCGAGTAGCCGCGATAGATTCCATAAATTTCAAGTCCTTTGGCCAGGCTCGTCCGCACGACGCTCCGGATGGCCGCATTCATCCCCGGCGCATCGCCGCCGGACGTCAAAACTGCCAGTCGTTTCATAGTATCCTCCTTATTCCAATCATAGTCCATTGTCCTTCCGGTTTCGAAGCGGATTTCGGATGGCGGGAAGGTGGATTTTCCTTCGAAAATCAATTTTTATCATTTTTCCCAATTTGCGGGAACCATCATCCTGCTATTTCCCTGTGGCAGGATAAAATATAGGAAACAGGGAAATCCGTGGTCATTACAAATGACTCCCTCTCTCCGGTACCAGTCAAATGACTCAATCAAAAGGTCCTCACATGCCTCTGACTTCCCGGTATTGCTCCATTTGTCTCTACCCGAAGCCGGCACAAGTGACTCTACCTCCCCGATATCGTCCAATCGCCTCAACCCCAAGCGTCTCATGTGACTCTGACTTCCCGGTATCGCCCGATTGTCTCACCCCAAAGCGCCTCATGTGCCTCTAACTTCCCGATACCGCCCGATTGCCTCTACCCAAAGGTCCTCAAATGCCTCTGACTTCCCGGTATTGCTCCATTGTCTCTATCCGAAATCGCCTCATGTGCCTCTAACTTCCCGATACCGCTCCATTGTCTCTACCCAAAGGTCCTCAAATGACTCTAACTTCCCGATATCGCTCCACTGTCTCTACCCGAAGTCAGCACCTGCGACTCTACCTTCCCGGTATTGCTCCATTTGTCTCTATCCGAAATCGGCACAGGTACCTCTAACTTCCCGTCAAGCAAAAGAGCAGAGACCGTCTCCCTCTCTGCTCAGTAGTTATTATTTCTCCCCGTATTTCTTCTTTCCTGGAATGTGACGTGGTGCTGGTCTATATATCGCGCGATGAGGAGGGCGGTCTGTTCGGGGTGATTGTTTGTCGTATTCACGACTAAATCGACCCGGTCTTTCCATTTGGCCCATTTGCGGAGCATCTGGCGTACATAGCCGTCCACGTCTCCATAGTCCATGGTGGGCCGTTTCCCGATTCTTCTCCGCACCCTTTCGGCGAGGCGGAAGGGTTTCGCGTAGAGGAGCACCATGAGTCCATGCTCCGAGAGGAGGTGGAATTTCTCCTCCGTCATGGGATAGTTTCCTCCCATGGCGATCACCGCTTCGTGGTAATAGCGGACGTGATTGATAATCTGCATTTCTTTTTCCGCGAAGGCTTCCGGTCCGGCGTATTTGTAGTAATCTGCGATTTTCAGGCCCGTGTCTCTTTCCATCATGCGGTCCGTGTCTGCCAGCTGCCACTCCAGGCCGTCAGAGAGGATTTTTGCTGCCCGGCTTTTCCCTGTTCCCATAGGACCGATGAGGACGATGTTTCTCTTGATCATAGGTACCTCGGCTTTGGAACGTCCGGATCTCCACTTCGTAGGCAAGGACGTCTCCTGCCCGCTTCAAACTTCTGAGATCCATGGCGCACCATCTATTCTTACTATTTATTATACCAAAGCTCTGCACCATTTGTGGGAAATCTGCGGTTCCTGAAATACGAAATTTTTTGATTTCTCCCCGGGGCCCTTCTTCCCCTTCTTCTTCGGAAATAGAATTCACTTTCACCCCCGTGGTTTCGAGGGAGGCTGCCAGGCTTTCGCCGGAGACGGGGCGGAGCAATTCCTGCAGGAAGGGCAGGGCCGACGGGCGTTCGGGAAGGGCGCTGAAGGTCTTTATTTCTTCATTTTCCAGGTTAAGGGAGTCCGCCCGGTCCTGTTCTGTCCGTCCTGCCAGGGTAAACCAGCCGCCCAGGGCGAGAAAGAGAAGGGCAGAGAGGGCGAAAAGGCGGGTGTATTTCGTGTTATCCAGAATGCTGCGAAGATTCATGGCTGCCTCCTTTCTCTGCTGTCCTGGAGACGGTGAATTTCACAAGTTTCGTCCGGCTGTCTACCTGCCGCTCCACCCGAAGGTCTCCGCCCCAGGAAGTGCGGAGAAAATTCTGGAAGGAGAGAAGGGCGGAAGGCGATGCGGCGCTGCCTTTGATGCGGGAGATCCCGTCTTCGCTTTCTATTTCATTCAGCACGATGCCGGAGGGCTCCCCTTCTCCCAGAGCGATGAGCCGGTTTTCCCAATTCTCACTGGAGGCATCGAGCTTCTTCAGGAGGGTTTTCAATTCCTCTTCCTGCCGCCTTGCCATGCGGGCATCGATCATCCGCTCTTTTTCAGGTTTGAGGGAGAGGGCTTCCGCTTCCAGGGTGCTCACTTCGTGCCTGGCGCTGAGGAAAGACCCGAAGGAAAAGGTGAAAAAGAGGAAAGCTGCCGCGAAGGCGAGTTCCGAGAGGCGAAGGTATTTATTATTTCTATTATATAAGGGGTTCTGCCGCTCCGAGAGGGGCAGGGTGAGGGTCCGCTCTTCGGCATGGCGAAAGAGGAAGGCCATTTCCTGGAAGGGCGTGAGTTCTTCCTCGAAATCCGAATTCCAGAGCCACACGGTGCCGGGCGGGAGGTATTCTCTTGGCGTTTCTTCTTCATCATCGAGGAAATCTTTCGAATGATCTTCGCCGGAATCATCCTCGGAATCTTCCGGCTCTTCTTCATATTCTCCGATGGGGCTCATGTCCGGGTCTTCTTCCCCGCCGCTTTCGGGGAGGTCTTCTTTTTCTTCCAGGTCCCATTCGTCCGTCTCTTCGGAAGTGTTTTCTTCCGCCGGAGTGATTTCCTCTTCCAGCCATTCTTTCCACTCTTCTTCCCGTTCCTCATCGCAGTCGGAGAGGGGAATGAAGAAACAGGGCGCTTTCCGGAGGCCGAAGTTTCGGAGCGTATTTTTCATAAAGAGGGCCCCTTTGCCCCGGTCTTCTTCCCGAAGGATGCGGCTTCGGATGAGTCCTTTCTTGCGGAAAAGGAGGATGCCCGAATACCTTCTCCCATAAAAGGCAAAGTATTCGTCTTCTGAGAGCGGTACCGCTGTCACGGGGATGGCTTCATAGATATACCGTCCCTCTTCTTCTGCCGCTTTTTCCCAGAGTTTGATTTCTTCCGTTTTCACCCCTGTCAGGTGTACCTCCCAGCCTTCATGGGTATGGCGCATCACCGTATGGCCCACGGACCAGGGTTCCCGGCTGTGAAAAGTGCGGTCTTCTTCCCATTTGATGGTTTCCACCATTTCTTCCTCTTCCATGGCGGGATATTTCTTGTTGACGATCCTGAGGCGCGGCGAATTGACGAAGACCGTCACGGCCCGCTGGCTCAGCCCTTTTTCTGAAAGGGCCCGGAAAGCGGCCGAAAGGGTCTCTACCGTCGGTTTCCCTCCCAGAGTCACCGAAGCCTGGCGGAGAAATTTTCCCTTTTCCATTTCCACGGCCCAGAGGGTATCACAGAGAAGGACGCAGATGAGCCGGGGCCCCCGAAGGGCAGTCAGGCGCTGCCACAGAGGAAGGCTTTTGGTTTCTTTCACTAAATCTTCAAATTCTGTCACTGCCCGCATCCTCCACTTTCAGTTTCCTTACCCCATCCTCTTCCTCAACGGAATAGGAAATATGAACGTACCTTTTGTAATCCCCGTTTTCCGCCGCTGCCCGGGACGTCAGTTCCCCGCCGTCCCTTCCTTCTGAGTTTTCCACCGTCACCACCCGGTCATTCACCCGAAAGGTGACCTGCCGGCCCAGAGGGCCCGTTTTCAGCGCCTGGAGGCCCCAGTTGGCCCCGCTTTCCGCCGCATACACCGATTTCAAACCTTCCTCATAGACCGAAAGGGCGGCCCTGCTTCTTCCTGCAAAGTACAGGAAATAGCCGGACACCGTGACGAGAGTTGAGAGGAAGATGAGGAGCATCAGGGAAAGGCTCCCTTTCCGCCTATTCATAGATCTTCCCCTTTTCATAAAAATCCGCATAGGGCAGGATGGAGGTCTCGAAATCCCTCTGCTGTCCCTCTTTTGCCTGTCCAAGAGTAAAGGAAATATGGAGAGGCCCCAGGGCCTGCCGCCGGAAAAGTCCTTTCTCGCCTTCAGCCAGGGGTATTTCTTCCCCGCTTCCCGATTTTTCTCCTGTTACCGGTTCCACGAGGCCATTGTACAGAGTCAGTTTCAGCTTTTCCTGATTCAGCGAAAAGCGATAGGGCGAAACGGCACCGTACTCATTTTTCGCATAACAGGTATAAGAGGAGCTGCCGAGAGGCTGCACAGCAGTATTTTTCGTATTTCTTATTTTTTCCGTCATGAAATCCATAGCGAAAAGTCCGGTCTCTCCCATTTTTCCACGTATTTCATCCAGGGCCAGAAGATTGGCTGCGCGCCCGGCCAGAGGGAAGACGGAGGCTGCCAGGGTTGAAATGAGGAGAAGCCCTGCGAGAGCTTCCAGAAGAAGAAATCCTTTCCGTTTCATCGTTCCTCCATGAGAGTGACAAGGCGTGTGCCTTCACTCCCCTCCCCCTGTACTTCGCAGGAAATTTCGATCATGGGGACTCCCTCCACCATCCTCGGACGGCGATGGATGGAGATTTCGTAAGTCTTCCCATTTCTTACTGTTTCCGAAGAAAGAGAAGGTTCGCCGCCAAAGCGGTGATTATATTTCTCCCGCTCCATCACGTCCTGAGCGATGAGGATTTCATCGAGTCCCCGCTCCCGTTCCCTTTCCAGCGTAAAACCGCGATTCGTGGTCATGGCAAGGGTCGTCACCAGGAGTCCTGTCACGGCGATGGCAGAAAGGGTATAAATCATGACAAAACCCGGTTTTCTCATAAATTTCCTCCCGTCACCCGCACTCTTCCGGTATACATGGCCACGACGACCTGGCGATAATATTTCCTGTCCGGCGTGTAAAGATACAAGGAATAATTTTCACTCTGCCCCGCAAACCCTTCTTTGGTGAAGGTGAGCTTCAGATTTCCTGAGACCACCACGTCATCACTGAGCCTTCCTTTCGGACGGAGCTGGCGGGTCCCTTTCCTCGTGTAATAGGCTCCCCCTCCCCCGGCGTCCGGATTGCAGTAGAAATAATAGGTATCAATCCCCGGGGCTGCCCGGTCCGAATCATTTTTCGCCATCAATTCCACCTGGCGGATGGAGGAAGCCAGAGTCTGTGCCGCCAGGTCCACTTTCCTTTCCTCCTGCCAGTCCCAGAGGAGAGGCATCCCGCAGACTGCGCCCAGGGAAAAGAGGAATACCACCACCAGGGCCTCAAGTAAAAGGAAACCCCGGCGGCAGGAGAGTCCATATTTCCTGCCATCCATAAGCAAGCACTCCTCCCAGGGCCATAAAGGGCCCGAACCGTACCGGCATATGACGATCCCGCTTTCCCAGGAGAATCATGACCCCCGTGAAAAGCAGGGCGCAAAGCGATGAAAGCCATATAAAAAGGAGACAGGCAGACGGCGCCAGCCATAAGGCCGCGGCCGTGGAGAGCAGGATATCACCGGTCCCCATGGATTTTTTTGACAGGAAATATAAAAGGCCGTAAATAAAAAATGCCAGCAGCCCGGAGAGGACCGGGAGAAGAAAATCTCCCGAAAGGACTGCTGTCAAAAGGCCGAAAGCGGCAAGGAGAAGGCTCCAGATATCGGAAATATAGCCGGTCAGGGCGTCTTCCATGCCGGCCCCGGAGAGAAAGAGTACAAAAAAAGCAGGGGAAAGGAAAGGGAGCCCCGCCCCGAGGGCGGCCCCATAGAAGAGGCACAGGGCCAGGGCCCCGCACAGAACTTTCCTCGTATCCCACAGAAAGTCCCATGGGATCCCGTCCCCTGTCCTTTTCATTTCCTTTTCCCCGCATCATTTCAAGTGGAAGATTTCATATTCGTCCCGTCGGAAGAGTACGTGACGCCTTTAAAAGTGGCCCGGATGGTGCCGTTGGCTATGGTATAGGTCACAGTCTTGTCAGGCGGCTCCGGCACTTTTTTCAGGTATCCCGACTTTTCGCCGGTTCCCACCAGCTGATCCAGGCTCGTCGGATACGAACCGTTCTTCACATAGTACACTTCCGCCGCCGTCCCCATGGCGGACAGGTCCGACTGGATCCGTGCAATTTTCGCATCATCCGTCATTCCTGTCAGATTCGGAACTGCCACGGCAGCCAATATCCCGATAATAGCTACTACAATGATGAGCTCCAGGAGCATAAAGCCCCGGCGTTTTTTCTTCCCCAGATTCATAACCGTTCCCCCCGCAGAAAAAGATTATCCTTCCAGATCACTTACGTCTTCCCCATGGTAACGGGTCAGGGCCTGCACCAGTTCCTCCGACCTTCTCTTGGAGAGAGGCAGGACCCGTCCCGATTTCGTGATGACCCGGTCCGACGTGATTTCGGATATGGTTTCCACATTGACCAGAACTCCCCGGCAGGAGATGATGAAGCGGAAGGGCGATATGCCTTCCAGCCGTTTTTCCAGCTGGGAAAGTTTCGTCCGCACTTCTTTCGTGGTGCCGTCGGATAGGCAGAGGACCTGATGATGGTCATCGCTTACCACAGCTTCCAAAGTCGAAAGGTCCACGGAAGCGACGCCATTCATGGATCGGAATAAAAGTTTCTTGTGCCAGCGGTGTTCCAGGGCGGAAAGTCCCCGGGTCAGTCCTTCCGTCAGGGCTTTCTCTTCCAGAGGAATGGTCAGGAAGTGAACAGCTCCCACCCGGAACGCGTCCTCATAGTAACCCTCAGGAGTGGCGGAAAGGAATATCATGACCGGCGAATCTTCGCGCTCTTTCAAGCGTTCTGCCAGTTCCACCGCATGGAGACCACGCATGTCGGTATCCATGAAAAGCAGGTCAAAATCCCGCCTGCCCCGGTCGAGGTCTTGGAGAAATACATAAGAATTCTCGTAGGTATAAAAGGAACAGTCTCTTCCTCGCGCTTTCATATGCTCACCGCATACCTGTTCCACCATACGTGAAATCTCCGGATGCTCACTGATCGTCCCTATATGTAACATAGGACTCACCTCCCAGAAAAAACGGGCGGCCCCGGGTTCCCTCAACCTATTGTCAATGATGATTGAAACGACTCTATTTCAATTCTATTATCGGACAATTTCATCCATGAGTCCAATATCAAGATAGCATATGTTTTCATTTTGAATGAGTTTTTGTAATTCATAAATGATTTTAGCAGAAATAAAAACTTTTTGATTACACTTTCCCGTCCCATCCAAATAAAAACGTAATAATCCGAGCCATTTTTGTCCCACCGGCCATGAGATTCCCCCTTTTCCCGTCATGGGCGCTCATGCATCCTTCATTTCAGGCCGGATTTCCAATAAAAAATATTTCCTCTGTCCTCTTTTATTTCAGAAATATAAATGATGCCATTCATTTGCATAATCCCATGAAACCGGCTGCGGGGAATCGGCCCGCTATGGAAATACGGAATCCGTCCCGCCCTGCCGCCGGGGCGTTCCCGTATTTCCTATATATAAATTATGGATTTCCATCTTTATATAGAGACCGCTCTATGCTACAATATACTTAACCCGATATATTGAAATTTTTCTTTATAGAAAGGAGATAGATGATGTACGACAATGATTTCGCCCTGGAAAAGGAGAAATCCCTTTCCATCAACATGCCGGGCATGATGAAAGACGTCTATGCCTGGATGGCTATAGCCCTCGTGGTGACGGGCTTCACCGCTTATACTGTGGCCGATTACCCCATCATCCAGAGTATTTTCATGGGCGGCCGGTTCCGTATCATTTTCCTCATGATGGCTACCTTTGCCCTCGTATGGCACCTGAATACGTCCATCCGCACCATGGGCCTCAAAAAAGCGGCCGTCATGTTCCTGGTGTACTCCGTGCTGAACGGGATCACGCTCTCTTCCATTTTCATGGTTTATACCATGACTTCCATCGCCAATGCCTTCTTCCTCACGGCGGGGATGTTCGGCATCATGTCCGTCTACGGGTATGTGACGAAGTCGGACCTTTCCAAAGTGGGAAATCTATGCCTCATGGGCCTCGTGGGACTGATCCTGGCCACCCTGATTTCCTTCTTCTTCGCCACCCCTTTCTTTGAAATGCTCATCTCCTATGCGGGCATCCTCATTTTCATGGGGCTCACGGTCTACGATACGAACAAAATCAAAAAACTCGCCCTCACCTACCATTCCAGAGCCACCGACGAAGGACAGAAACTGGCCATCCTCGGCGCCCTCATGCTTTATCTGGATTTCATTAATCTCTTCCTCTATCTCCTTCGGATCTTCGGAGATAGAAAGTGAGCTTCGTCAGCAGTCAGCCGTTAGCAGTTAGCAGTTAGAACTTCTCATAAAGACGCATCCGAAAGGGTGCGTCTTTTTCAATTCCCCTGCCCGGGATGGGATGAAAAGTGATCAGTTCATAGTTATCAGCTGCATTATCCCCAGGCGGGCGGCGGGACATTTTCCCAATATGGCCTGGCCCCATCGGGATAAAACCCATTAACCATTAACCCCTATGTACAGCCTCCCCGCCTTTATGGATTCCAAGTCTGCTCACCACCAGCCATTAGCCATTACCTATGATCTATGACCAGTCATTAAAACATTTTGCATGACTGGTTTCTCCCACGAAAAGACGGACCCACTGCTAACTTTATTTCCTATTTCCAAACTCAGTTATGGTACAATAGAATTAAAGAAACATGGGAGGCGGTACTATGGATATTTCCGAAGAAATTTCCAAAATGAATTTTTACAAGACTTTTGAGCCTTACATCGATCCCTCTGTCACCATGGCAGAAAGGATGAAAGGGAACGTGCGCCTCGTTCCGGGTGCGCCGAAAGAGGCGAAAGAGGCCCTTTCGAAGTGGAAGGCCATCGTGCTGAAGAAACGGCTTTTCTAAGGAGGAAATTATGGACTGCAAACTGGACGAAGAAGGCATGCTCATGCTGCAGGGGCTCACGGAAGCCCAGAAAACCCAGGCCCTCACCCTTTACGCCAGCAGGGAAAAGAAAAAATGGCTGGCCTACGTCCTCTGGGTCGTCTTTGCGGCCTACTACATCTATCTGGGACGGATTGTGAGAAATATCATCCTATGGATCCTTATGTGCTGTTTCATCGGTGTCATCTGGTGGGTCGTCGACCTTTTCCGTATCTCCGGCATGGTGGATAAGAAAAATAAGGAAATACTGATCCAGTGCATCAATGAAGCGAAAAGTATCTCAAATTAGGTGGATACATTGGTCTGAGACAAATCCGATATTCGGGTCTTAGCCTCACCACGGCATGCCGCTTTTGGTTCATTCCCGAAATTTCGGGGTGCGGGATGCGGGGTGCGGGAAGGTGGGCGCCTTAAAATAATAAAGGCGCCCCTTTTTCATTTTTGGAAAATTCCGACAATTGAGAAAATTCCACGAAAAAAGCCGCCCGCAGGCGGCTAATCTCGGTCAATCACGATGTCTGATTAGAGTATAGCATGAGAAATGCATTTTGTCATATCTCCATTTCTTTTGGAAATGGGGATTTTTTATATTTCACCATAGTTGTCCAGTTCATATTTCAATTTCTCCAAAAGGGGAATGTAGATTTCCTGTATTCGGGAGAGCACCGGCAGAGCCGAATCCTCAATGAAATCATATTCCTGCTGATAATCATCAAGCATCTGCAACCAGTCTTTCTCGTCTTCAATCAGTTCAAAAGCATAGGCTCTCTTCAGGATGGGCCGGACGGAATCCATCCTGATATCATGATATCCCTTCGCCTCCAGGGTCTCCCGGATGGCCATGCAGCCCCTTTCCAGACATCTTTTGAAAAGGACGATAGCTCCCGCCTGCGTGATGACACTGTAAGGAGGTCCATATTTCTTCAAAGTCTCCAAATCCTCCAAAGCCTGTCGGAAAATTTCCTTCTGCTTCATACTTGCCGCTCCTTAAAAATGAATATTTTCATTTTTATTCTATCGGAAATACCCATTTCTCCGCAAGCCTGCGCAATACCCCATATAAAAAAGACGCCCCGTCAGGGGCGTCACATTCACGAACCACGAATCACGAAATTTCGAAATTGGCTAAAACGGGCCTCGCCTAGGTGAGGCTAACCCACGAATACCGCATCTGACTCAGGTCATTGTATCTGCCAGAAGACTCCAGAATCATTACGTTACGCATGAACCTTTTCTTTTATTTCCGTCTTGTAAGATCGTACGCCCCTCCTGCCCTCACCCTCCCGGACGCGGGAGGGACGCATGGAACTATTTGTATTCATATCAACATGTAAGTTTCTGCTACGATTTCCCTCCATCAGTTTCAACGATGAAAGCATCTGACAAAAATGGGCATTTCAACCTCGCCTGCGCAAAGCCCCAATATAAAAATGGCGGCCATCAGGCCGCCACCTTCCCGAGCCCCGAATCCCGCGCCCCGAAATCTCGCTAAAGACTCCATCGGGGCATGCCGAGGTGAGGCTAAGACCCGAAAACCGTATGTAACTCAGGTCTCAGTAAATACCAGAAGACTCCAATCAATTATCATTAGACACATGCGCTTTATCGAAAATGAGGAAGCAGATGGATACGATCATGGCCGTCACGGTAGCAAGTCCCATGCCTTTGAGCTGGACCGGTCCTACGACCACGGTGGCTCCGGAGAGGCCGGAAATCATGGTGACTGCAGTCAGAATGAGGTTTCTGGATTTCGTATAATCCACTTTCTTTTCAATGAGCATACGGATCCCGGAGGCTGCAATGAAACCGAAGAGAAGGATGCAGACACCGCCCATAACCGGAGTCGGAATGGCATGGATGAGGGCTGCGATTTTTCCTACGAAGGAGAAAATGATGGCAAAGACGGCTGCTCCGGCAATGACCCAGGTGGAGTAGACGCCGGTCATAGCCATGACGCCCATATTTTCACCGTAAGTGGTATTCGGGGTGGAACCGACGAAACCGGAAATGATATTGGAGAGGCCATCGGCGAAGAGGGAGCGATGAAGGCCCGGATCCTTGATGAGGTCTCTTCCCACGATATCACTGGTTACGAAGAGATGACCCAGATGTTCAGCCAAAACTACGAAAACGGCAGGGAGAATCATCATAATGGCGGACAGGTTGAAATGGGGCGCATAGAAAGTGGGCGGAGCGACCCAGGCAATGGATTCCACTTTGGAGAAATCCACAACGCCCAGGATGATGGAAAGGATATAGCCCGCAATGACGCCGATTAAGATCGGAATAATGGAAATAAATCCACGCCCCAGCACGGTAGCCAGAATCGTTACAACCAGGGTAAACATGGAAATCGTAATGGCTGTAGAAGCGCTCATACCCTGGGGATCCCCGATGAAGCCGGACATACTCATGGCAAGAGGCGCCAGTTCCAATCCGATAATGGCTACGATAGCCCCCATAGCAGCTGGCGGGAAGAGCACATCAATCCAGGCAACCCCTATTTTCTTGACCAATAGCGCAATAATGACGAAACAGAGACCAAAAGCAATGAACCCGCCCTGGGCATCGGCATAGGTCATGCCCTGAGTCGCCGTGACGGCCAAAACCGGTGAAATGAAGGCAAAGGAAGAACCCAGGTAAGCAGGCAGCTTCATTTTGCAGATGAAAAGATAGAGAAGGGTACCAATACCGTTCATAAAAAGGCAGGTCGCCGGATCCACATTCAGCAGGAACGGTACGAGTACCGTAGAGCCAAACATGGCAAACAGATGCTGCAGACTGAGTGGAATGGTCGGCAGGATCGGAAGCCTCTCCTCGACGTGAATAATTCGTTTCGCCATTTCTTTCCTCCCCGTGGAAATGATTCAGAAAAAAGGCCCTTCGCAAGCGCACGAAGAACCTCCTTCCCGAATCTGTCAAATTTATCGGTATTATTTTATTCTTTTTTCCTTATAAAAGCAAGGGAATTTAGAGCGAATTATGATTAGGTAAACAACTCCCCTGCAGTCCGTGAAACTTTTGAATTGGGAGTCTCGGGGATGTCGGGAGTAGTTTCGGGGTCATCGGGAAGGTGGCGCCCTTCGGACGCATTTTTTATAGGGCCTTTGGCTCCCATCTCTACGTTGAGTGAGAATCACCGTCTACGGGCGTGAAACTTTTGAATCGGGATTGTCGGGGATGTCGGGAGTAGTTTCGGGGCTGTCGGGATGGTGGCGCCCTGCGGGCGCATTTCTTATGGGGCCTTCGGCCCGCAATAGTGCCGAAACCGGTTCTGCACAGGCGGTGACTCTATCATTTCGACCTGTATCTGTATTCCCTGCCCCACGAGCATCTGCATCTACGCACAGAAGAAAACGGGTATTCCCAGCCATGAGCAGGAAGCAGAGAAATCACAGCGTTCTCCCAAGGATATAAGAAATCCAGACGAAAGATCCTCATCGATTTCAGCCAATTCCACTCAAGTCGTTACCGTCAAAGCCCTCCCAAGTTTGGGAGGGTGCCTGAGCGAAGCGAAGGCGGGTGGGTTGCTCCACCGGTCCTTCGCCCCGCCTGTGCACAACCCCATATAAATTTGTCAGTGCATCAGCGGTGACACCTTCCCGACAGCCCCGATACTCCCGAATCTCGAAATCTCGAAAATGTGCTCAAAGATTCATGCCGTGGTGAGGCTAAGACCCGAATACCGCAGTTGACTCAGGCCATCTTATCTGACAAATGCCTCAAAAATCATGACGTTACGCATGAACCATTCAGAGTCTATTCCGATGGCTGCCATCGTACGACCCCTCAGTCCGCTCCGCGGCCAGCTCCCCAAACCTGGGGAGCCTTAACGTTTCGACCTGTACGGGCTTTTCACACTCGCCTGTACAAAATCCCCATATAAAAATGTGCCCCATCAGGGGCACACCTTCCCGACACCCCCGATAGCCCCGAACCCCGAAATCTCGAAAATGTGCCCAAAGATTCGTGTCGTGGTTTGCTAAGACCCGAATACCGCAGTTGACTCAGGCCATCTTATCTGACAAATGCCTCAAAAATCATGACGTTACGCATGAACCATTCAGAGTCTATTCCGATG
>DKQZ01000091.1:0-23373 GCA_002471975.1 Dialister sp. UBA7295
AACGGCTAACGGCTAACGGCTGACGCCTGTCTTTTATTTCCATAGAAATGAGTGTATAATAGGCACAACTTGCGAAAAATATTTTTCATTACAGCGAAGCACAGGAGGCAAAATGGAAGAAGTATTGAAGAATCTGTTTGATGAAGTTGACAATAGCCATGAAGAAATGATGGCTCTCTGGAAGAAGCTGGTGAACCGGGACTGCGGGAGCGGAAATAAAGCCGGTGTGGACAGCGTAGGACGGGATATTCAGGAAATCCTTGAGGGTCTGGGATTCAAAGTCCGTTTCCATGAATATGAAAAGGCAGGAAATATGCTCGTTGCGGACTATGGCGATTTCTCAAAACCTTTTATCGTCCTCACGGGTCATATGGATACGGTTTTCAAGGACGGACAGGCGGCAGAGCGCCCCTTTACCGTGAAAGATGGAAAAGCGTACGGCCCCGGGGTGCTGGATATGAAGGGCGGAGTCACCATTCTCCTCACGGCCATGAAACTTCTGACGAAAATCGGTTATGACCGTTATGGTATCCGCATCATCCTGGCAGGAGACGAAGAAGTGGGCCATGGCAGTTCCCATGCGGGGAATGATTTCCTGAAAGAGGCCAAAGGAGCCGTCATGGGTTTCAATATGGAAACCGGTTTCATGGACAATGGCATCGTCATTGAAAGAAAAGGATGCCGCCGGTACCGGATCGACGTAGACGGCGTGGGAGCCCATGCAGGAAATAATCCGGAAGACGGCCGCTCGGCGGTGGAAGAATTGTGCCACAAAATCCTGGACATCCAGAAGCTGACAGATTTTGAGGAGGGAACCACCCTGAACTGCGGCGTCATCGGGGGAGGCACCGTGGCCAATGCCATTCCTGAGCATGCCTGGTGCATTCTGGATATCCGTTTCCGCACTCAGAAGGGCCTGGACCGGGTAGACAAAGCGCTGAAAGAAATCGAAAAGAAAGTGTACGTCCCCGACACGAAGACCACCATCAAGGTGATCCTCGACGTACCGGCCATGGAAAAAAGACAGGAGTCCATCGATCTCTGCGAAAGGGCCAATACCATTGCCATCGAAGCAGGCCTTGCCCCCATTCATCCCATTGCCGTAGGCGGGGGCAGCGATTCGGCCTTTCTCGTCTATGCCGGAGTGCCCACCATCTGCGCCCTGGGAGTGCGGGGTGAATTCAATCACACCGTCCGCGAGTATGCGGTGGTCGATTCCCTCTTTGAAAGGGAAAAGATGCTCCTTGCCCTCCTCATGAAACTCTGATTTTATTTTATACATATATATAGGAAGAAATATGGAAACACAACCGAAACCCTCCATACCGGCCCTCTTCATGCTGGGGGCGAAAAAAGGACTTCACGTCACTTTAGACTTAATCGCTCCGGCCATGGTCATGGCCTATGCGCTCATTGCCTTTCTGAAAATTGCAGGCATCATGCCCATCATCGGACACATCCTGGGCCCCGTCATGGCCATCTTTGGCCTTCCCGGAGAAGCTTCTATCGTCTTACTGGCCGCATTTTTTGCCAAAGCTGCCGGAGCTGCCACGGCGGCATCCATGGTGGCCGCAGGATCCCTGACTCCCCTGGAAGCGACCATTTTATTTCCTGCCTGCGTCACCATGGGGACCCTTATCGGTCATTTTGCGAGAGTCGTTCTTGTCTGCCGGGTCAGGACCCTGTACTATCCCGTATTGCTGGTGACACCCCTCATCGATGCAGCCATCGTCATGTTCATTACCCGGGCCATCCTGGTATTCATGGGATTTTAAGGAGGACCTATGAGCGAAAAAGAAATAAAAAATGAAATGAAGAAACCGGATATTTCCAAAGAAATAAAAAATCCCGCCTCCTCCATGGACTATAAAGTCACCTGGAAAGGCTGGGTCTCCCTTCTCTTCCTCATCCTCTGCTTCTCAGGCATCTTTTCCCACTCCGATACACCGCTCAGGGCTCTCGACCTCATGAGCTTCCTGGGACAGTTCGGTCACGCCGAAGGGGCCAAAGTATCCCTCCGGGGGACCGGCGGCTTTGGCGCCAGAGAAGGTCTCGCCTTTGCCCTCACCATGATCCCCGTTACCATGGTGGCCATGGGATTCCTTGAAGTGTGCCAGAGTTACGGCGCCCTCAATGCGGCGGGAAAACTTTTCCAGCCCATCCTGAAATTCCTCATGGGAATCCCCGGAATCTGCGGACTCGCCTTCGTCTCCAGCTTTACGTCTTCTGACGTGGGCGCCATCATGACCCAGGACCTTCGAAAAGAAGGACTCATCACCGACGACGAACGGACCATTTTCGCCGCCTATCAGTATGCCGGAAGCGGCACCATCAATAATACCATCGCTGCGGGAGCTCCCCTCGTCCCGATCTCCCTCCTTCCCGTGGGAGTCATCATCCTTCTCATCATTTTCGTCAAAATTTTAGGCGCCAATATCGTCCGGCTCTACCTCAAGTGGTATCACAAAAGACATCCCGGCGTCACATTTACAGACTGAAAAAAAGAGGGTGTACAAAAATAGATATACTAATTTTAAAGACATATGGAAATATAGTTATCAGTTATTAGTTATCAGTTCTCAGTGATGGAGGCCGCCTTTAAATAGAAAAGGCGGCCCTTTTTATATAAAATATCCATTTTCAATGAGAATGATGGTTAAAAATGGCCCGCCATTCAATTTGTCTCGGGCCTCCTTCACTGATAACTATGAACTGATAACTGATAACTTTATAATTTCCGGCAGTTTTACCTGTTGGGTAATTATTGTACAGCCCCTTTCTTTTTATGAAAATGAATCAAAACTTTTGAAAGGAAACTTTCCGAACGACTGACTTTTGGATCGGGAATCCCGAGACTCCCGATTCAAAAGTCAGTGGAACAGGAAGTTTCCTTTCCATTTAGAGTTTTCTTTCATCTTTAATTCACCATATAAAAATGGACGCCTGTATCATTACCAGGCGCCCACTTTCACTTACCCATGATCAGTCCGGATCTCTCGCATGGGCCTTTGGCACTTTTTCCTCTCCCAGGGACTTCAGCATTTCCGCATTCCGGCTGAGTGTCAGGATATAGAGAAAATCGCCGGCCCGAAGCCGGATGTCCGGGTCCGGGATATGGCTCTTGCCACCCCGTTTGAGATCAATGATGACGGTCTGTTTCATGCCGGGAAGCTGACCGATGATTTTATTTTCAAGGACGGATCCACTGGCAATGGGGACTTCCACGATATTTCTTTCTTCTTCCGATTCCTTGTCCGGCGCTGTTTTGAGGGATTTCTTGAGGAGCGCATCATAGATTGGCTCGCCCTTCAGCAGCTCTGCCGTGATGTAGGCGATGGCAGAACCCAAAGCGAGGGCCATAAGGTGACCGAAGTCGCCTGTCATTTCCAATATCAGGAGGGTACCGGTAATGGGGGAGCGGACAGAGGCGGCAAAGAGGGAGACCATACCGATGACGATGATGTTCGGCGTATAGATTTCATTAATCATATCGAGGGAGACGAAGATATTTGCTTCCGCTGCTCCTACCAGGGATCCGATGACCAGAAGGGGCAGGAAGAAACCGCCCGGCACGCCGCAGCCGTAGGAAATGAGGGTGAAAACATATTTCCCGACGAGGAGAAGCAGCAGGAATCCCAGACTGTAACGGGTCATGGCCAGGGTATCTACGAGGGCATTTCCTCCGCCCAGGACCTGGGGAAGATAGAAACCCAGGAAGCAGGCACAGATGAGGGCAAAGCCAATCTTGATAAACTGGTTTCTGAAAATGGGAAGATTGTAGAAACTTCCCGTATGAAGAAGGCCCCAGTTAAAAATGATGCCTGCCACACCACAGGAAATGGCAATGAGTACGACGAGGCCTAAATGCTCCGTGGGCATGGGGACCAGATTCACGAAATGGAAGCTCGTGCTATTTCCAAAAAAGAACCGGGTCACAATAGTAGCCGTAATGGCAGAAGTCATAGTCGGCAAGAGGACGGCGCCGGAAAAATTCCGGTGAAGCTCTTCCAGGGCAAACATCATTCCTGCCAGGGGGGCATTAAATGCAGCGGCTAAACCTGCTGCCGCACCACTGGTAATGAGGTATCTTTCTTCCATCCTTGTCCGGCCGAGAAGACGGGAAAATCCCTGGCCCGCCACGGCCCCGATCTGAATGGAGGGCCCTTCACGACCCAGGGACAGACCGGCTCCGATGCCCAGGGCGCCGGCTATGATTTTCACCCAGAGGATACGGATCCATTTCATTTTATAGAGGCCCAGAATGACCCCTTTCACCTGGGGAATGCCGGAACCCGAAGCCATGGGCGCATACCGGCACATACCGAAGAGACAGAGTCCGATGATGAAAAGGACTGCTGCCCAGCAGAGAATGGGGATGGGATCCATCTTTGCCGCGGCGGAGAGAAGAAAGGCATTGTAAATATAAATGCGCAGCGCTTCCGCTTCCGACAGAAGGAAACGGAAGAGGGAAATACAGAGACCTCCCAGAATGCCGACGAAAATCCCTTCCACAAAGAGGCGGAGACGGAATTTGTGCCAGTTGTCCAGGGCTACATAGGTCTTGAAAAGCTGACTGTTGAACGAGGAGGCGCTGTTTTCTTCAATTTTCATAGGGAGCCTCCTTTCGAGGTGGGGAAAGTAATTTAACCGGAAGGAAATATAAATGATGAATGACTTTTGAATCGGGATTGACGGGAGACTCGGGAGTCTCGGGGCTCTCGGGGTGGTGGCCGCCGAATTCATGGGGCGGCCATTTCATATGAAGATCATAAAGTCATTTGGCTGTAGGGAAATGAAAGTGAGTCCGAACTTATGAATCGGGATTGACGGGAGTCCCGGGGTGTTATTGGGATTGGATTCGCCCTTGTATGGATGTCGATTTTAATTCCTGTAAGGGGGCCCGGTGTCTGTCAGGAATTTTATATATTGCGGCGCTCATGAATTTGCGCCGCACCTTCCCGATAGTCCCGGGATCCCCGAAACTAATCCCGATATTCCCGACACAAAAGTTTCTTCACCATCTATTTTACCGACCGTTTATAAATCAACCTGATAAGTCAGCACGGCATCGATGGCGGAAACGGCGTTTTCCCAGCTGGTGATGGTGTCTTTCATTTCGTGTTCATAGAATTCGTCGTCGATGTACTTTAAATTTATTTTTACATTAATAATAGAAGCATGAATGCAGGCGATGGCATTCTGGGCAGCCATGACGGCATCGCTGATGACGTTTTTATTTCCTTTGAGAAGGATATTTGTGAAAGAGGGGAGGAGATCACTCATGGTCTGGCCCATCTGCTGGGGCACGGAAATGGCTTTCTTGAAAGCCTCCAGCTGCTTTTCCTGCCGTTCTTCGAGAGGGAGCTTCCGGATGGTGCGGAGCGTCTCCATGAGCTCACGGAAATTCTTCGCATCTTCATCCATGAGATCCAGGAAAATGGAGCGGGCAAACTGGAAGACTTCCAGGTATTCCTTGGCCTTTTCATGGAATTCGGCATAATTCTTATTGGAAATCGTCAGATTGCAGACCATTTCCGCCAAAGCACAGGCCTGGGCCCCCATGAGCCCCGCACAGGCACCGCCCCCGGGAGCGGGTTTCGAAGAACCAAGATCGTCCAGAAAATCATCAATCGTCATCTGACGGAACGCTTTTTCATCTGCCATGGGAATCACCTCTGCATAGACAATAGGAAGTTTTAGTTATTTATTATTATACAGTATTTCTTTCACAATAGGGGGATTTGATTCATATTTCTTGATTCGGGGCGCGGGGAACGGGGCGCGGGGTGCGGGGATGATATGGTTGGCTTCGCCAACCAATTTTTTGTAGTGCGCTGGCGCGCACGGGCCTTTTGTCTGCCATTGTTCCGGATAACTTAGATGCCTGGAAATTTGTTTTTGTGGTTATGATGATGAAATATGGAAAACCCCTCGTCTTAGCACAATCCCCATATTATACTCCGCGGCCGTCAGGCCGCCACCTTCCCGCATCCCGTACCCCGCATCCCGCACCCCGTTTTCAAATAAATGACAGAAAATCATTTGACACGCTCTCGCATAAATGATATACTATACATCGTCATATGGCTCTGGTCATATGGCTTCATATGTGGCGGGTGTGGTGAAGCGGCTAACACGGCGGATTGTGGCTCCGTTACGCGTGGGTTCGAGCCCCACCACTCGCCCCATTTTTTTTTACCTTGAATTCCATATGGGGGTATCGCCAAGCGGTAAGGCAACGGACTTTGACTCCGTTATCGGTGGTCCGACTCCACCTACCCCTGCCAGAGATAAAGAACTGTAGAAATACAGTTCTTTTTTGTTGAAATTTCAGGATGAACAACTTTTGAATCGGGGGTGTCGGGAGACTCGGGAGTGCCGGTGCTATCGGGAAGGTGGCGGGCATCAGAATCATAAAGCCCGCCATTATGAAATATTTTCAAATCCTGGTATTTCCGCAGGGGGAAAAACAGATTGATCTGTTGGGATAAAATTTCTCCTCGAAATGGGAGCCAAAGGCCGTCGGCGAAGCCGACTATAAAAATTGGTTCTCGGCAGAGAACCATATCCTTCCCGATATTCCCGAAATAATCCCCGACATCCCCGAGACTCCCGATTCAAAAGCATTTCTGCTATAATAAAATAGAAAGCATTTTATAATATAAATCTAAGGAGGCAAAAGCATGAAATCTCTCGTTCTCTGGTCTTCCCGCACGGGAAATACGAAAAAGGTGGCAGAGGCTATTTATGAAGTGCTGCCGGGAGAAAAAGATATTCTCGAAGAAGGTCGTGAAAAAGATATTTCTTCCTATGATCTCATTTTCGTCGGCTTCTGGGCATTCCGGAGGGGCGCAGACATGGTGGCCCGCCGGACCCTGGCAAAGATAGAAGGCAAGAAAGTGGCTATTTATGCGACCGCCGGCGCCTGGCCGGACTCTCCGGCGGCAAAGGATTACCTGGAAAACGCCGCATCCCTCCTGCCGGAATCTTCCGAATGTGTAGGCACCTGGATCTGCCAGGGCCGGGTGAATTCCTTCCATACGGGGAAACGGAATCCCAACAAGGAACAGGTCCATCCCCTGACACCGGAAAGACTCGAAAGGCTGCAGGAAGCGGAAAAACATCCGGACGAGAAGGATCTGGATGATGCAAAGAAATGGGCTCTGGAAGTGGTGAAAAAGGTATAATTGTCGTGATTCGTGATCCGTGAACCGTGAAGGTGGGCGCCTTTGAAATAGTATGGGCGCCCATTTTATATTTGCAACTTTCTTCTTCGCGGACTTTTGAATCGGGAGTATCGGGTCTCGGGGGTCTCGGGGCTGTCGGGAAGGATATGGTTTTCCTACGGAAAACCAATTTTTATAGTGCGCTTCGCGCACGGCCTTTGGCCCGCAAATGATCTGAAAAGAGTTTTACCCGGGCGGTGGCTCTGCGATTGTGGTATGTATCTGTATTCCCGGCCTCACGTGCAGGCTCTCTACCGTTTTTCCAACTCCGCCTGCGCAAAGTCCCCATAAATATTCATGCTGCGTCAGCAGCATACCTTCCCGCACCCCGCACCNNCCCGCACCCCGCACCCCGCACCCCGCATCCCGCACCCCGAACCACGAATCACGAACCACGATGGCATACGAATGGGAATACACCTGCATGTCGTGGTGAGGCTAACCCACGAAAACCGTGACTGACTCAATCCACATCAATGCCTGATGACTCCAAAAGAAAATTGTCAAGGAAATTCATTTGACATCCCAGAACCGTTTAGCTATAATTAGTCTGTTATGGTGCACGAAAATAGCACTGCCGAACCGAAGGAGGTGTGTAACATGGCAAAAATGACATTCCAGCCGAACAACCACTGGAGAAAAATGACTCACGGTTTCCGCGCTCGTATGAAGACAAAAGCAGGCCGTATCTGTCTGAAGAGAAGAAGAGCAAAGGGCAGAAAGAAATTAAGTGCCTAATCCGGACGAAAAGGGAGTCAAGGAAGACTTCAGTCTTCCCCGTTCCTCCCGCATAAGACAGAACAGAGACTACCGTAGGATTTACCGTTCGGGCAAACGGTTCAGCAATCGGGCAGGCCTCTTTTACCTGGTGAAAGCCAGGGGAAAAGACGTCCGCATCGGCTTTGTCTGCACGAAGAAAATCGGCCATGCCTTTGCCCGGAACCGGGCGAAGCGGCTGATGAAGGAAGTTTACCGCCTTCACAGGCATGAACTTTCCCCTCATCGCGAAGGCATCCTCCTGGCCGGGTCGTTCCTCACGACCTGCAGCTATCAGGAAGCGGAAAAAGCGATTCTCGCGCTGTGGCGCAAAGCCGGAATCATGGAGTAAGACTATGAAATCTGTATTAATCGCACTCATTCGTTTCTACAGAGCATTCATCTCCCCCCTGAAGCCCCCGTGCTGTCGCTTTACGCCCACCTGCAGTGAATATGCCCTGCAGGCAGTCATGAAATACGGAGCCCTGAAAGGCAGCTGGCTCGCGATCAAACGGATCATCCGCTGCAACCCTTTCTGTAAGGGTGGCTACGATCCGCTTCCGTGAAAGCTGTCTTTTTTTCTACTTAAAATAAGGAAATACAGGTTTTCATCGAAACAGGGAAAGCGGACCATATAAAAAGATTGGTTTCGCAGAGCGAAACCATATCCTTCCCGCGCCCCGCATCCCGCACCCCGCACCCCGATTGCGCTGATGACGCAAAACCGTATTTCCAAATAAATCAGAAATATCCCACTACAAGGCAAAATATTTCCCTCCCATAACGATACCCACTCACCGCGTCCTTGAAATGCAGAAGACGCGATTTCCAAGGTTGAAATGAAGACCGACAAGGAGTAACAATGAGTGACTTTCAGATTCCGATTCTGAGCACCTTCGTAGGCTTTCTGGCCGATATCATGCGTATCTGCCTCCAGTATGCCTATGAGCTGACCAAAGACCTGGGCTTCCCGAGCTACGGGATTGCCATTATCGTCCTTACCATCATCATCAAGACCGCCCTGCTTCCTCTGGCCGTCAAACAGATCAAATCCATGAAGGCCATGCAGGAAATCCAGCCGAAGATGCAGGAAATCCAGAAGAAATACAAGAACGACCCGAAAAAGCTTCGCGAGGAAATGTCGAAACTTTACAAGGAGAACGGCGCGAGTCCCATGTCCGGGTGCCTTCCGCTCCTCATCCAGATGCCGTTCCTGGTTTCCATCTACTATGCCCTCCAGGGCTTCAGTTACGACCCGGCCCATGAAAGCTTCCTTTGGCTCGAAAGCCTTGCCGTACCGGATTCCACCTACATTCTTCCGATCCTTTCCGCTGTTTCCACCTTCGTTATTTCCTGGCAGACCACCCCGAAAAACGCACCCGGCAACCAGAAGACCATGCTTCTCGTCATGCCTCTTATGATTGGCTGGATGTCCCTGAATTTCCCGAGCGGCCTTGTCATTTACTGGATTGTGGTCAACCTGTACCAGCTCGTACAGCAGACCATCATGTACCGTGATGAAATGAAAGAACGCCTCGGCGGCGCAACAGCTCCAAAGAAGAAAGGCGTAGTCACCGTTCACGGTGACGTACAGGCTGAAGAAGCAGAAAAACAGCCAAAGAAGAAGAAAGTTGTCCGCAAGAAAATCATCAAAAAAGTAGTCAAGAAGAAACCTGCGGACGAACCGAGCGATGAAAACAAAGAAGCCTCTGCAGAAAAGAAAGTTCCTGCTGAAAAGCCGGCTGACAAACCGGAAGCAAAAGCAGAAAACGCTCCTGAAGTAAAACCGGAAAAACCGGCTGACACCGAAGCTCCTGCCAAAGAAACTCCGGATGAAAAGCCTGCAGATACTCCTGAAACAGCTGAAAAAACAGCTGCAGATACAGAACCCAAAGGGGAGGCTGACAAGAAATAAATGAGAACAGTGAGAATCAAAGCAAAAACCATTGATGCCGCCGTAGAAGAAGGCCTCAAACAGCTGGGAATCAGCCGAGAAGAAGCTGTCGTTCATGTTATCGAACAGCCCTCCAGCGGTCTCTTCGGACTGATCCGTAAAAAACAGGCCGTCGTAGATATTTCTGCGCCGGATTTAGAAGAACCGGAAGAATCTCCGGCATCCGAAGAAATCGAAGAAAAAGCTCCCGAAACCCCGGAAGCTCCTGAAAAGCCGGAAACCGAAGAAAAAACGGAAACCGAAAAACCGGAAGAATCCCCGGAAACTCCGGCTGAAGAAAAAGATGATGCACCGGAAGAATCCGAAGAAAAACCGGTTAAAGAAACCGCGGAAAAACCGGCCAAAGGAAAAGAAGAATTCGTATTCAGCGCCGAAGACCAGGCAAAGACGGCAGAAGATGCCAAAGCCTTCCTGGCCAACGTCTTCAAAGGCATGAACCTTGAAGTCACCATGGAAACCATGATGAACGAAGAACGGATTCTCCTGAACCTCCATGGTGACGGACTCGGAATCCTCATCGGAAAACACGGACAGACCCTGGATGCCCTCCAGTACCTGACCAACCTCGCTTCCGGCAAAGAATTCCATCATCACTACTTTGTCCTTCTGGACGTGGAAAACTACAGAGAACGCCGCAAAGACACCCTCGAAGCCCTCGCAAGACGGCTGGCAGGCAAAGTCAAGAGAACCGGCGAACCGGTGAAACTTGAACCTATGGCAGCCGGCGAAAGACGGATCATCCATCTGGCCCTCCAGAATGATGCCGCCGTCACCACCGACAGCGAAGGCGAAGCACCGCATCGTTATGTAGTAATCAAACTCAAAGACTGATTCTTTTGGAAATAAAAGCACCTCGAAAGAGGTGTTTTTTGTTTGGGGAAATAGTGGTAAGTGATAAGTGGTAAGTGATAAGTGAAGGTGGGCGCCCTGAAGTCACACAGGCGCCCGTTTTATATGGAGACTTAAGGATGTACGACTTTTGTTTCGGGAGTATCGGGAGTGTCGGGGTTATCGGGGCTGTCGGGAAGGTACACAGGCGGAGAGAAACGGATTTCGGACTTGGGACTTGGGATTTCGGGAAGGTGGCGGCGCTGATGCGCCGCGAGTATGTATGGGGAATGTGCACAGGCGGGGTGAAATGACCGAATCAGTCGAAAATGAGAAAAACCAGCCCTTCGGGCCGGGGAATCCATATCCTGGCCTTCGCTCCGAAGGGACTCAGGCCCACCTCGCTGACGCTCGGGGAAAACTCCGCGGCTCACTGCGTTCGCCGCAGACCGGGATTCGCGCAAGTGCCTTTACCGGTCTGAAAATCGTGAAATTCTCAGCTTTCAGTGGACAGACAAAGGTTTAACGAAATTCTAATGATACAAAACCGATTTTTTTCTACTATATGTATAGAGCAAAGAAAATCGACCGCACGCTCCGCCACGGCCATTCTCAGAGAAGGCGGAAGGGGAGATGACTGAGCTCTCAAGCTATATGGTACCATGTAGAAACAAAACGGAATATGAATACCATCGAGGATAGATAAGAAGCCACAAGGGGAAAGCCCTGCGTGGCTTCTTGTCGTGGGGATTTTCAGTCAGCCATTGGCCGTGATTGATTGGTTATAAGTGATATCGGGAAAGCAAAACCGTTCGGGTGAAAACAATCGGTCAGTGAAAAGGCCCAGGTTTTTCCGAAGTGCAGCCAGCCCCAAAGGGGCGGGCTGCACTTCCGGCTGTAATGGTACAAATCAAAAAATGATGCGCTCGGAAGCGGGGAAGCTCCCGGAGGGTGGAAGAATGCCGGCTGACTCAAAAATGAACTGCATCGCAAAGACACAGCCATCAGACCAGAGCAGTTTCGAAGAGATTTCCGGACAAAACACTCCATTACGGAGCGCCCTTTTTCTGTTCACTTCATCGCTAAGTGCTGACGGATACAATCTTATATTTCCACAAACACATCGGAAATGGAGTAGAGCGCCGCCTTTCCTGCCATTTTCACCCGGTCTCCCTCAAGATTGCAGTAAAGGAAGCCGGTCCTTCTGGATGCCTGGAAAGCGACGAGTTCATTTTTCCCGAGCACTTTGGCCCAGTAGGGAATGATATGGCAATGGCCGGACCCGCAGACCGGATCTTCGGCCACAGCCAGTTTTGGGGCGAAACTGCGGCTCACGCAGTCATACTTTGTCCCTTTGGCGGTGATATGAAGGAGAAGGCCCTCCAGCTCTGCCACTTTTACCTGATCGGGATTGGCATTCAGCACGTCCTTTTCTTCCGGAAGGACGCAGAGAAGATCCCTGTCCATCCAGGCTTCGAGAGGTCTCACTCCGATGGCTTTTTCCATTTCATCGGTTACCGGGACTTGCTTTAAATGGTAGGCCGGGAAATCAAGCTCCAGGAGATCACCCTTCCGATTGACTACCAGAGTCCCGCCCATGGTGTGGAACGTGAGGCTTGCTGCGTCTTTTTCATAGAAATGGAAAAGCACATAAGCCGTTCCCAGGGTGGCATGGCCGCAGAGATCGATTTCTCCTCCCGGCGTAAACCAGCGAAGGCCGTAACCATCTTTTTCCTTCACCGTGAAAGCGGTCTCGGAAAGTGAATTTTCGATGGCCATGGACTGCATGAGAGAAGCATCGGGCCATTTGTCCAGCACACACACGGCGGCCGGATTCCCTTTGAATACTTCATCTGTAAAAGCATCTACGATATACTGCTTCATAAAAATCGCTCCTTTCTGATTGATTTCATTATACAGGAATGATATGATTCAAACAATCGAAACGAATTGAGCGTGATGGTGAAGCTTTTTGAACAATGGGGACTATAAGTGCTTCTAACTTTTGAATCGGGAGTATCGGGAGTATCGGGGGTAACGGGGGTGTCGGGAAGGATATGGTTTGCTTTCGCAAACCAATTGATGTAGTGCGCTCCGCGCACGGCCTTTGGCTCTCGTATCGGGGCATGAGAAAATTCCCTGTAGAGAAGGATCATATCCCTTATCCTTATCAGTCATATGGATTCAGGTAAAGTGAGATTGGGATCATTTCACGGCTCCCAGAGCCGGATGTAAGATTTCATCATACTCTGCGGCGCCTTTTTCTGTTGCGCCGCACCGCCCCGACAGTCCCGATTCCCCCGACAGCCCCGACACCCCCGATTCAAAGGTCATCGAAGATGCAGGTTATCCTGTAAAAATAGCGGGCCTTTTTATTCCCATACCCGCCACTTACCACTTACTACTTCGGGAGGAAATATGGATATCCGATACTTACAAACTTTCGATGAAATCAATCGCTCCGGGTCTTTTGCGAAGGCGGCGGAGAAGCTGAATTATACGAGGTCCACGGTGACCGTGCAGATGCAGCAGGTGGAGAAAGAATTCGGCATCAAACTTTTCGAGCAGATCGGGAAGAAAATGGTCCTCACCGAAGAAGGACGGCGGATTCTGCCCTATGTGGAAGAAATCCTGGCGAATTACCGCCAGATCCTTATCTGCAGCCGGAAAGAAGTGAAGAAGCTTCGCATTGCCGTGCCGGAAAGCATCCTCATCTACCGCCTTCAGCCCGTGATTGCGGCGTTCCGAGAGAAAATGCCGGAAATCGAACTCCAGATCCAGACCATCTCCTGTTACCACATGAATCAGATCATCCTGAATGACGGTACCGATATTTCCTTTCATTACGACGTAGGCAAAAAAGACCCGAACATCACCGACCGGAAGCTGGCCGAATACCCCTTCGTCCCCTTCGGTTCGCCGGATATGACCGAAAAAGACCGGGATTTCTGGACACCGGACCAGCAGAAACCCTTCAGCGTCATCGATATCGAAGCCGACGGCATCTATCGTGCCTCCCTCGAAAATGCCCTGAAGAAAAGAAATATCACCTTTGCAGGAAATATGGTTTTAGGCTCCATCACCGCCATCCTGCAATGCGTACGGCTGGACCTCGGCGTATCGGCGCTTCCTGACTTTGCGGTGAAAGAAGAAATAGAAAAAGGAAATCTCCTCCGCCTGGATACGGACCTTTCGCCCGAGACCATCTCCGTCATGTGCAGTTATCACAGTCATAAGAAATTGACGCCGGCTATGGAGTGCTTTATTTCTCTGGTAGAAGAAATGATCTGATTCCGGTCTGGCGCATCTGTTATAATCGTGGTCCGTGGGTCGTGGCCCGTGGTCCGTGAAGGTCCGGCGCAAATTCATGAGCGCCGAATGTTTTAGCGGAAAATTTTCTCGAGTTAAGGTATTAAATTGGGAGTATTGATTGAAAGTTACATTTTCTAACGTTGAATTTTGGAGAAATATGATATAATATCAATAGAAAAGGGATAGCCGGTAAATTCCATGGCGGTGGAATGGCTTCCCCGAATCTTATTTGAGTTGAAGAGAGCCTCCTAAGCCTATGGAAGGCTTTTTTCAATGCAAGGAATTACTTACTTATTCCTCATGATGAATGCTACCAGCGTGCCGAAAGCAATCATCAGAGACAAAGCTTCGTAAATGCTCATAGCATCACCCCCTTGCGGGAGAAAAGCCTTTTACCGACTATCCTTGTCAGATTATACCATATGTTTTTCGGAAATACAGAAATCGTCGATTCATTTCGACGATTTTTTATTGCCTGATTTTTGCTGCCGCTATTGCACGGGCGAGGAACCTTTCCCGTTATCACTCGCCTGGCATAAACGGAATCCATCACGCACATGGCCGACTTCCCGATATCACCCCCAAAAGCTTCAAACCGAAATCATCACGGACAGGGCCAACTTCCTGACTAATATGTATATAGAAATGATATAATAAAAACGATACAGTCCATTCAAAAAAGAAAGGAGGAAACCCATGACACCGCAGGAAATACTGAAGCGTTTTTTCGGCTATGATTCTTTCCGGCCGAAGCAGCAGGAAGTGATCCATGCCATCGGGCGGGGAGAAGATGTACTCGCCATCATGCCCACGGGAGCAGGGAAATCCATCTGTTTCCAGATCCCGGCCCTTTTATTTCCTTACGGTACCGTCATTATTTCTCCTCTCATTTCCCTGATGAAAGACCAGGTGGAAGGGCTCATGGAACAGGGGATTCCTGCCTCTTTTGTGAATTCCACCATTTCCTATGACGAATCCATCGAACGGCTCCGGGATCTCTGGCGGGGCAGGATCAAGCTTCTCTACATGGCCCCGGAGAAGCTGGAACCTTCCTACTTTACCCAGTGCCTCGCCCAGTGTCCTATTTCCATGATCGTCATTGACGAAGCCCACTGCGTATCCCAGTGGGGGCATGATTTCCGTCCCTCTTACCGGAGGATCAAAGCATTCATCGATTACCTTCCCCGGCGTCCCATCGTGGCTGCTTTTACGGCTACTGCGACTCCGACGGTAGAAAAGGATATGAAAGAAAGTTTGGGCCTCGAGCAGGCTCACGTTTTCCGCACGGGACTCGATCGGCCGAACCTGTCCTTCCGCGTCATTTCCGGGGCGAAACGGGACAATTTCATCCTTCGCTACGTGAAAAATCATAAAAAAGAGGCGGGCATCATCTATTGCGCCACCAGGAAGGCCGTGGAAAACGTCTATGAAATGCTGGTTTCCAAAGGCATCAAAGCCGGCCGTTACCATGCGGGCATGGAAGATGAAGAACGGCGGAAAATGCAGGAAGATTTTTCCTTCGACAACCTCACCGTCATGGTGGCGACAAATGCATTTGGTATGGGTATCGATAAAAGCAATGTGCGCTACGTCATTCATTACCAGATGCCAAAGAGCCTGGAAGCCTATTACCAGGAAGCCGGTCGGGCAGGCCGCGACGGCGCGAAAGCGGAATGTATCCTTCTCTACAGCGGACAGGACGTGCGGATTCAGAAATACCTCATCGAACAGGGAAATCAGGACGATACCATCAAGAAACTGGATTATCAGCGGCTGAATGCCATGGTAGACTATTGCCAGACTACCTCCTGCCTTCGAAATTATATCCTCGCCTACTTCGGGGAACAGGTGAAAGACCCCTGCGGTCACTGTGGGAACTGTGAAAGTCAGGAAGGCAGGGTGGATATCACCGAGCCCGCTTCCCTCATTTTCAAGACCATCGAATCCCTCCACGAACGATTCGGCTCCTCTGCCATCGTGGACGTCATCCATGGAAGCCGGACGAAAAACGTGCTGGCGAAGAAACTGAACCAGTGCCCCACCTTCGGAAAACTTTCCTTCGAAAAAACCACCCATATCCGAAGCGCCCTGAACAGCTTTGTGGCCGACGGGTATCTGCGGCGGGAAGGAGAGCCCTATGCCATCCTGAAGCTCACCGACAAAGCTAGAGAAGTCCTCGATGGACGAGGAAAAGTCATGGGTCTTGCCTTCGGAGCCCAGGACGTCATGGCCGATGCTGCCGTATCCAGAAAAATCGAACGGACCGCAGGCCGGGAAGGATCCCTCTTCGAGAAACTCAGAAATCTCCGCACTGCCATCGCCAGAGAAGAGTCCGTCCCGCCCTTCGTGGTCTTCTCTGATGCCACCCTCGAAAACATGGCTGCCCTTCACCCGAGAAATAAAGACGAAATGTCCCACGTTCACGGCGTAGGCGCCTTCAAACTGGAAAAATACGGAGACCGCTTCCTGGCCCTCCTCAATGAAGAGGAAGAACATAGAAATACGATGAAAGAAACCCTGGAAGAAACGCTCTTAAACCTTCGAAGCGACCTGGCCCGCGCCAATGACACCGTGCCCCGAGCCATCTTCACAGACGAAATCATCCATCAGATGGCACAAAAACGGCCCACCACCATGAGAGAACTGAAAAAACTGGAAGGCATAGGAAATAATGCCATGAAATACGGCGAACCTTTTCTCGACATCCTGGCCGGAGAAAAAGTCCCCGTCCCGCCGCCTTCTAAAGAATTCAAGGCCACCGCCGTCTACCTCTTCCTCAAAAGCGTAAGAAAGCGGCTTGCTCTGCACCATAAAACAACGGAGCCGGCCATCCTGTCAGAAGAAGATTTAAGGAAACTGTCCGGCGGAGACCAGACAGTCCTTGCCAACATGGATCCCGCTGATGCGGCAGAATTCAGGAAGGCTATTCATGTGTATAAAAATATCTCGTAAGAGGGATTAGGAATTGGGGATTGGGGATTAGGAGATGTGCGGCGCGACAGAAAAGAAGCGCCGCAGAGATTTATATAGTTCTCCCTTACATGTGAGGCTGATTGACGAAACAGTCAAGTCTGAATTGACTCTATCGGAAAGCAGAAAGGCTCCCCTCGCAGGCCCCCCGAAGTTCGGGGGGCTGCCCTCAAGGCGACTGGGGGGCTGTACAATCGTACAAGTCGAAAATGAGCTTGAAGGTAAACTCATCCCGGGGAGCTCCCGCAAAGCAGGTGAGGGGGAGCTGCATGTTGTTAGAAAAATAAAGCCCTCGCTGACGTCCTGCGTCCCCCATCGGGGGAAGCTCCGCCAAAGGCGGTGAAGGGGGCTATCTATCGTAAGAATGCCAACTGACACTAAAGCCCCCATGCGTACCGCACTGATAACTGATAACTGCGAACTATTAACTTCAAAATGACAGTATCTCCACATTTCTATATATTATAAGTATATAAATAACAAAGTAGTAAAAGGAGGAACCCAATTGAGCCTCGCAGACAAAGAATACCTTGGCATCGTGAAGAACATCCTTGAAAAAGGCGCACTGGGACAGAACCGGACCGGCATGCCCGCCTACAAACTGCCCCACCAGATCATGCAGTTTGATCTGGAAAAAGAATTTCCCATCCTCACCACGAAATTCGTCGCTTTCAAGACAAGCGTGAAAGAAATCCTCTGGATCTGGCAGAAACAGTCCAATGACGTCCATCTCCTTCAGCGGTGGAATTGTCATGTCTGGGACGAATGGATGAGACCGGACGGCACCATAGGGAAAGCCTACGGTTACCAGCTTGGGAAATACCATCAGGTGGATACCCTCCTGAAAACTTTAAAAACCGATCCCCAGAGCCGGCGGATGGTGGTGGACCTCTGGAACGTCCAGGATCTTCCGGATATGGCCCTCTATCCCTGCGCTTTCCTCACTATGTGGGATGTTTCCGATGACGGACGGCTGAACTGCATGCTCGTCCAGCGAAGCGGGGATATGGGCCTGGGAGTTCCTTTCAATATGACCCAGTACGCAGCCCTGGTCCACATGATCGCTCAGGTTTCCGGACTCCGTCCCGGACTCTTCACCCACGTCATCAATAATGCCCATATCTACGAAAATCACGTGGAAGGACTGAAGACCCAGCTGGCAAGACTCCCTGAGGCCTATGACGCGCCGAAACTCATCCTCAATCCGGACGTCAAAAATTTCTACGACTTCCGGCCCGAAGACATTCAGCTGGATGACTACAAACATCACGACAAAATCGCCATGGAGGTATCGGTATGAGCCTTTCTATCATCGTAGCAAAGGCAGAGCATAACGTCATTGGCAAACAGAATACCCTTCTCTGGCATATTTCCGATGACATGAAACGATTCAAAACCCTCACCATGGGCCATCCCATCCTCATGGGACGGAAAACCTTCGAAAGCCTCCCCAAAGTCCTCCCGGGACGGACCCATTACGTCCTCACAGGAAATAAAAATTACAAAGTCCCCGAAGGCGTCCTCCTGTTTCATACATTGGACGACCTCCTCAAGGCCCTTCCGGAGGGAGAAAACTTCATCATCGGAGGAGCCCAATTTTACCGGCAGACTCTGCCGTTCGCCGATACCATCTACCTCACCGACGTCCATCAGGAATTTGAAGACGGCGATGCCTATTTCCCCGAAATAAATATGGATGAATGGAAGGAAATATCCCGGACACCCGGTGAAGGGGCCATCCCTCATGACTTTGTAGTTTTGAAGAGGAAATAGATGTCAGCAGTTAGCCGTTAGTGGTTAGCCGTTAGTGATTAGTTTTTATTTGAGTGACTCCATCGGTACGCGAAAAGGCCTCCGCAAAGCGGGTGAGGGGAAACTGCACTGGAGGCTGAAAATGTACAAGTCGAAACGTTCAAGCCCTCCCAGGCTTGGGAGGGTGGCGCCGAAGGCGACGGGTGGGTCGTACTAACCGTACAAGTCGAAAATGGGACAAACCCTCCATGCCTGCCGAACTAACAGCTAACGGTTGAAAGCCAACTTATATTCATCCCAACTGACTCAATCTGAAAGAAGGAAATAAGAAATGAAAACCGCAGTCCGTTATTTCTCCCGCGGCGGCTCCACTGAAACCATCGCGAAAGCCATCGCCCGGGAACTCCGTGAAAAAGCAGAAACCACCGCAGCTCCCATCGAGAAGAAAGTAGACGTCCTCTTCCTGGGAAGCGGAGTCTATGCAGGTCATATCGATGGCCATGTGAAAGAATTCATCCAGAACCTGGACAGGAACAAAGTAGGCAAAGTCGCCTTCTTCTGCACCTCCGTCCTGGACCCCGGAGGAAGAGACAAAGAAGTGAGACGGCTCCTCGAACAGAAAGACATCCCCATGGACACAAGGACCTTCCACTGCAAAGGAAAATTCTTCTTCGTCTACTCCAGCCATCCCGACAATAAGGACAAACTGGACGCCGCCATTTTTGCGAAGAAGATAGCGAAACTCTGAGAAACTGTAAATGGAAAAGGCAGACTGAATGTCGTTCAGCCTGCTTTTTTAGTGATCAGTTCGCAGTTCTCAGAATGACCGGATTCTTTGAAACTTTGCATTCTCAGCCGTCTTCGAAACTGTGCATCAATCGGGACTCGGGGCGGCGGCCAAATTCATAGGGCGGCCATTTTTTATGGGATACATATAAGTTCCCGTTCCGGGTTTCCCACAAGGCGGCGAAGCCGCCCGATGAAAACCTTCCCTTAGATAGGGAAGGTGCCCGAAGGGCGGATAGGATGATTAATGATTTATCCTGCACTACACATTCAAGTCGCAAATAAAGGGAAAGAAAAACATGCTGCAGGGCCCTGCCCCTCCAGGCCTGGAGGGGTGCCCGAAGGGCGGGGCGGTTGTTCAATCGTTCAAGGCACAAACAGGACTGATTGCAATCCCGGCCCGGGGGACTCATGTTTCAAACCGAAAATGGGGCACAGAAATTTTCGGTATACTGAGAAAATTCAAAAAAATAAAAAGTTTTATCAGTATACTGATAAAACTTTTGAAAAACAAAACTTTTTATAGTATACTGAGAATGGTGATGCCTATGATACAAAGACCTCTTTACATGAAAAAGCTGATTGATTTCAAAGATCAGCCCCTGATCAAAGTCATAACCGGCATGCGGCGCAGCGGGAAATCCACCCTCCTCCTTCTCTTTGCGGAATACCTGAAAGGGCAGGGAGTCCCGGAAGACCATATCATTTCGCTCAATCTGGAATCCCTGGAGCATGTGGACCTTCTGGATTACATGAACCTTTACCGGTACCTGAAAAAGCAGCTGGCGGGAAAGAAAGGCATGTACCTTTTCCTTGACGAAATACAGGTAGTAGACAATTGGGAAAAAGTGGTAAATTCCCTTTTCGAGGAAGGACTGGCAGACATTTACGTTACCGGATCCAATGCGAAAATGCTTTCTTCTGAAATTTCCACCCTCCTTTCGGGGCGCTATGTGGAAATCACCGTATTTCCACTGTCCTTCAAAGAATACCTTGATTTTCTGCCCGAGGAAAAAAGAGGAAATAAGGATGAAAATTTCCAGCAATACCTGAAATACGGCGGCCTTCCCGTCATCCCGGGCCTGCCGCAGGACAATGGGACCATCAGACTCTTCCTGTCCGGCATTTATAATACGGTTCTCCTTAAAGATATCATTCAGCGCCATGGCCTTCGGGATACACAGCTCCTGGACCGCATAACACATTTTCTGGCAGACAGCATCGGAAGTCCTGTTTCTACTCATAAAATCAGCGGATATCTCACAAGCCAGGGTAGGAAAGTCAGCGGCGCCACCATCGATGGTTACCTCACCATGCTGGAAGAAGCCTTCCTTTTCTATCCGGCAAAACGATACGATATCAAAGGAAAAGCGTATCTCAAGACACAGGAAAAATATTACATCGCCGACACAGGCATCCGGAATGTACTTCTCGGCTTCCACGAAGGAGACTATGGACACATTCTGGAAAACGTCATTTATCTCGAACTCCTCCGGCGGGGCAGTCGGGTATCCATCGGCAAACTGGGACCGCAGGAAATAGACTTCATCGCAGAAAATGCAGGCATCCGCACCTACTATCAGGTCAGCGCATCCATTCTGGACCCCAATACCCGGGATAGAGAGCTTGCCCCCCTCCTTGCCGTCCCCGATCAGTACGATAAAATCATCCTTACCATGGATCGGACCTACATCAGAGACTATCAGGGTGTGAAGAGCGAGAATATCATAGATTTTTTACTGGGGGATTAAAATGCGAAAATCCACAAAACCAAAAACCCCGCCCATCTGGACGACCTATCCTCATGCTTTCGGGACTATCCGCGGGACCATGGAGCTGATGAAGGAATATACCATGGAAGTGGAAGATGAAGAAATAGAAGATGAAGAAGATGATGGGGAAGTAGAAGAAAAGCTTGCCGAGCTGGACCGGTTGATTTCCTGGGCTCACATTCTGGAAATATCCCTGGCCCCGGGGAATCAGGTGCAGATCACAATTCCGCCCGAAATCATGAAACTTCTGGAAAAGCACATTATTTCCTTCTTCCGCACCACCGATGATTATGAACAATACAATGACCTTGCCCTCCTCATGAGAGACCTCATCAAAATCAGTCCCTCCCTCAGAAAGCAATGGAAAAATTACCAGGAAGAAGAAAGAGAAGCAGACGAAGCCGAAAGAGCCTTTGAACTGAGCCTGCAGTAAGACAAAAGTAGAAATAGACTGCTTTTCTATAAATGGGAAGATTTAGTTATCAGTTATCGGAAATTCCTTCACTGATAACTAAGAATTGATAATTGATAACTACACCAAAAGCTGCCGAAATTTGATTTCATACAAGCTCTATGTCCATCATCTATGCTACAATAGCACCCAGGGAGGAATGATTATGGACGAAAACAAAGAAACCTGCTGGACCCCGCGCCCCGGGGCCTGTGCAGCCATCTGGGATGCCCTGGTCCTTTTCAAAGAAATGGCCACGGAACTGGACCTGGACGGTATTGAAATCGACTACATGGAACTCAAAGCCCTCATGGACTGGTGCAGAGATCACGGAGAAGAAACCGCGGCCCTGCCTCCGGGAATCCTTGGCGCCCTCAGGAAATACCTGGTCCCCGCCTTCTCTATCCTTGATGAAGGAAATGACCGGGACCGGCTCGAACCCATCGTCAGGGAACTCATGGAACTTTTCCCGGAAATGAAAACCCAGTGGGGACTCTATGTGGAAGAATGATAAAAAGCACGCTTTCAAGCGTGTTTTTTATTTGCCCGCCGATAGAGACCTGGGACTTCTGAGGCATATCGGCTTGAAACTGTGGCGGAATGGGGGATTTGCCTGCCGATAGTGACCTGGAGCTTTTGAGGCATATCGACGTGAAACTGTGGCGGAATGGGGGAATTGGCCTGCCGATAGGAGCAGGGGGCTTTTGAGGCATATCGACAGGAGACGGAAACGGAAAGGGGGAATTGGCCTGCCGATAGTAACCTGGAGCTTTTGAGGCAATTCGACGAGAAACAGCAGCGGAATGGGGGAATTTGCCCGCCGATAGAGACTTGGGACTTCTGAGGCGTATCGACGGGAAACAGCAGCGGAATGGGGGGAATTGCCTGCCGATAGGAGCATGGGGCCTTTGCGGCAATTCGACAGGAAATGGAAACGGAATGGGGGAATTGCCTGCCGATAGTGACCTGGAGCTTTTGAGGCATATCGACGTGAAACAGCAGCGGAATGGGGGAATTGGCCTGCCGATAGGAGCAGGGGGCTTTTGGGGCATATCGACAGGAGACAGAAACGGAAAGGGGGAATTGGCCTGCCGATAGAAGCAGGGGGATTTTGAGGCATATCGACAGGAGACGGAAACGGAAGGGGGATTGGCCTGCCGATAGGAGCATGGGGATTTTGAGGCATATCGACAGGAGACGGAAACGGCAAGGGGGAATAGCCTGCCGATAGGAGCAGGGGGCCTTTGCGGCATATGGGCAGGAGCTGGAAGCGGAATGCGGGAATTGTCTGCCAAAGGGAGGCCAGATATGTGATGAATTTCCCCGATACAGCCCGCCTGACAGAAATAGAATCTCAGCACGAACGAGGCCGCCTTCCCGTTATCGCACGCCTGGCGAAAAAGAAACCCGGCACGAACGAGGCTAACTTCCCGATACCGCTCGCCTGACAGAAATAGAACCACAGCACGAACAGGGCTAACTTCCCGTTACTGCCCGCCTGGCATAAACGGAAACCAGCACGGACGAGGAACCCTTCCCGTTATCGCCCGCCTGACAGAGACGGAA
>DKQZ01000091.1:23408-27377 GCA_002471975.1 Dialister sp. UBA7295
GAGACGGAATCCATCACGAACAGGGCTGACTTCCCGATACAGCTCTATGCCTGCATGTCATGCCATCATCCGGTTCTGATCAGTTTCCCTCGTTTACAATTTTTCCCAAAATCATTATAATGATGATGAAAAAGGTTCTTTTTCCCTCGAGAGGATTATAAAAGAAGGAACGGGGATTGAAATGGATGGAAACAAAGTGATTGCAGCCGGCGTTTTTCCCGGCGGCGTGTGTCTGGTGAGCCGGGATGAGGAGGAAAAGCTTCTCTATGTGAATGAGAAGATTCTTTCTTTTGCCGGTTTTTCGAATGCCGAAGACATGCTGAAGGCGATTCCTGATTTCAGGAGCCTGGTGCTGGCGGAGGATTATCGTCCCCTGGCAGAAATCTTTGCCAGGAACGGGAGCAGTCCATTGAGTCCCCTCCATTTCCGCATAACGGCCGGTGGAAATAAGATCGCCCAGGTGGACGGCATCCTCAGTGCCCCGGAAGAACCGTATGAGGGGAAATCCTGCTGGAGTCTTCACCTCATCCGCACCGGCTCCTCGTCCATCGGGAAGGATCCCCTGACCGGTCTTCCCACCTTCGGCAGTTTCCATGAAGCTGCCCAGATGGCGGCGGAAGAGGACAAGAAAAATGGCACTTTCGGTCATCGGGCGATCCTCTATTTCAACCTGTCCAATTTCAAACTTTACAATTACATCAATGGCCGGGAGGGAGGCAATGAGCTCCTCTGGAAGATGGCCCAGCTTTTCAGGAAATATTTCCCCGGCTCCATCACCGGTCATGTGGTGGCGGATAATTTCGTCATGCTCACGCCGGATGAAAAAATTCCTGAGACCATCGAAGCCCTGGCAGATGAACTTTCCCGGTATATTCACAATTCTTCCATTACCCTGAAGGTTGGCATTTTCTATTGCCGTGAAATCGTGGGCGATGTAGGTGAAATGGATCCGTACCGCCAGGTGGACCTGGCAAAAATCGCCGCTGATTCCATCAAGAAAGACAGCACCAGGATCTGGCAGATTTATGACAGGAATCTGGCGCAGGAACTGGAGAACCAGACCTATGTGCTCGCCCATTTCGATGAAGCCTTGAAGAAAGGCTATATCCGACCCTATTTCCAGCCCGTCGTGAGGACGCTGACCGGAAAACTCTGCAGCGTGGAGGCTCTCGCCCGCTGGGAGGATCCTGAAAAAGGTCTCCTTTCCCCCGGGGTCTTCGTGCCGGTTCTGGAAAAAGCAAGACTCATCGACAAACTGGACCGTCACATCATCCGGGAAACGGCAAAGCTTTTCCGCTTCCTTATCGATAATCACCGTTCCTTTGTGCCGGCCTCCGTCAACCTTTCGCGGGTGGACTTCGCCCGCATGGACCCTCTGGAATACCTGGAAAATACGCTGAAAGAATTCTGCCTTCCCCGGGACCTTTTCCATGTGGAAGTGACCGAAAGTACCCTGGCCGAAGACCCGGGAGCCATGAAGGAAATGGTCTCCCGTTTCCAGAAAGCCGGATTCCAGTGCTGGCTCGATGACTTCGGTACCGGCTATTCCTCCCTGAATATGCTCCAGGACTATCATTTCGATGAAATCAAGCTGGACATGTCCTTCCAGCGGAGAGAAGGGAAACGGAACCGAGACCTTCTCCAGTCCATCATCCTTATGGCCAAGAATCTGGGCATCCATACCCTGGCCGAAGGGGTGGAGACGAAAGAACAGGCAGAATTTCTCAGAAATATCGGCTGCGAGAAAATCCAGGGCTACTATTATGGAAAACCCATGGCCTATGAAGACCTTTACGTTCACTGCCATGACGCTCCCCTGATCAGTGAAGACCGGCGGGAAACAAGACTCATGGAAGCAGCAGGTCTTATCAATGCCCTGACCGATGCCCCGGTCTCCATCTTTATCGATGATGGAGAAAAGACGATTACCCTCTTTGCCAACAGGGCCATGAAGGAAAACATGCGGCCCTTTGCCCAGGGCGGCAGCTGGAATGAAGGCACTCCCGTAGGTCCTGAAGACGTGCCGGAAGGGAGGAAATTCAGGCAGCTCCTGGACAAGGCCATTATTTCCAAAAAGACGGAATCCATGACCCTGGTAGCAAACAATCAGTATCTCAACGTACGCATCACCATCATGACCGGCGTGGCAGACCGGTATGTGGGAAAAGCGGAAATTTACAATATTTCCTACAATGAAAATTTCCTCAGCGCCAAAAGGACAGACCGGCTGCTCCGGAACCTTCTCCTCATTTACGACGGACTTTATCATTACAGCACGAAGACGGATGAGGTGGATATTATTTCCTCAATCCAGGCCCTTCACCAGCCCGGGACCTCCATCCCCATGCGCTCCTGGCGAAGAATCATTGATTATGTTCATGAAGACGATCGCCTGCGGTTCAAAGAGTTCATGAGTTTCTATCGGCAGAAACAGAATGCGGGGACCCGCATCCGGTATCGTGAAAGCGATATGTTCCGCATCCGCGGGAAAGATGGAAATTATACCTGGCATGAAATTGCCGTCGTCACCACTATGGAAGAGGGGGGAGACAATTTCCTCATCTGCATTCGAGACGCTGCCTTCGAACGAGTCGAAGATACGGGACGGCTGCTGGATCTCATTGCGAAATCCATGAATGTCCATGCTCCCAAAGATGACAGGACTTCCATGCCCACCGTGGAAAACTGTGCGATCCTTGCCACCCTGAAACATGCGGGATCCATGAAGGTATTCTGGAAAGATCGGAACCGCCGGTTCCTGGGGGCCAGCGATGCCTTCCTGAAATACTATGGCATCACTGAAAGGGACATTCTTGGCAAGACCGATGAAGATATGGGCTGGCATATCGACGAAGAAAACTATCACGATATCGAAGAAAAAGTGCTGAACGAAGGCTGCCGTTCCCATGAAGCCCCGGGACGGTGCATCATCCGGGGCAGAGTTCATCGCATCAGCGCCTGCAAAGTGCCTGTTTACCGGGGAAATAAAATCGTAGGCCTTCTGGGATACTTTGAAGACCTGGATGACGAAGACCAGCTGGAAAAACTGGATCAGTCCCTGGCCATCACCGACAGCGAGACAGGACTTCTCACCTATCGGGGCATGCTCATGAATGCCATGGAATATGATCGGAACTACCGTCACTATGGAGAAGACTATCTGGCCATCTACATGCACATCCCGGGCTTTGAAAATACCTGTATCCTCTTCGGCAAAGAAATCAGGAAAGCGCTCATCCGGAAACTGGTCGCCATCTTCTCCGCTCACTTTGCCATCCGAAGCACCATGGCCTATCTCGGCAGCAGCCGTTTCATGGTTTTCCTGAAAAACAAAGACGCTAAAGACGTGGAAAAAGACATGGAAGAAATACGGAAAGAAGTCTTCCGGATCACCGCCGTCGAAGGCTGCTCCGTTACACTCTATCTCCAGTACACCACCGCCTATGGCTCCGAAGCAGGAGATCCGGACGAACTCCTCCGGGTACTGAGCATGCAGCTCAATGAAAAAGAAACCGGAAATGAAGGAGGGACCGTTTTCATTGGAAACCGTCTGGCCTTCAACATCGAAGCCTATGACGAAGCGCCCACACCGGTCTTCGTGAACGACATCGATACCCATGAAATCCTCTACATGAATAAAGCCATCCTGAAAAGTCTGGGCCTTCCGGAAGACTATGATTACAAAGGAAAACACTGCTATGAACTCGTTCACTGCGTGAACTCCCTTCCGGGAGTCTGCCCCGCTTTCCGGCTGAGAAGGGACCGGTTCATATACAATCTTTGGCGAAATCCTCATAACCACAAAGATTACCTCGTCCGTCACGCCGTCATTCCATGGCATGGAAGGACAGGCCACTTCGAAATCGCCATCGAGGGAGGACAGCTGCCCAAAGAATTCATCGTCTGCCATTCGGGGGTGTAGGGAGACATCTGTCAGATACTATGACCTGAGTCAATATCGGTATTCGG
>DKQZ01000100.1 GCA_002471975.1 Dialister sp. UBA7295
TACGGGCTTTTCAACCTCGTCTGAGCACATTCCCCATCTAAATTCGTGCCGCATCTGCGGCACACCTTCCCGCACCCCGCATCCCGCACCCCGAAATCTCGAAATTTTCTCAAAAGGGGCGTGCCGTGGTGAGGCTAAGGCCCGAATACCGTATGAGACTCAACCCTCTGTAACTACCAGAAGACTCAAGCTTCAAAATTCTTCTCCTGCTTCAGCATCCGTTTCAGCGTCTTTTCGGTCACCGGGAATTCGATGAGATCCCCTTCGCCGTTCACGTATTTCACCTTGTAAGGCACGTCAAGGATCTGCTCGCGGGTAAACCCGAAATAGCGGACATAATGGGCATGGGGCATAAGGCTGTCGATGACAGGATTCATTTCATAACGGGGATAAATCCGTTTTCCGTCTTTTTCCAGTATCAGATGTTCCGGCCGGCCGCTGCCCTTTGTTTCCATGGAGTAGGAAATGAGGTGGTGCACCGGCATATAAGCAGGGGCCACGAAAAGGATGTCCTGATTGGAAAGGAGGACGTCCTTGAAATTTTCCGGTACTTCCAGAAGTCTTAAATCTTCGGTGGAGGAAATATACATGCCTGCCGTATAGGGAGTCACCACGACTACCTGATTGGAACCGATCGTTCCATGCCGCATTTCCACTCCATAATGCATGGGATTTTCGAGAAGGCCGTGCTTCTTCACGGTCTTCCCCTTTTCCCACATGGCATCATAGGATGCGGAATCAAGGGTCATGAAATCGTCAGCGCCGGCAAAAGAGAGGGGCAGGAAAGCCATGGCTGAAAGCGCTAAAGCAGCAAGAAATTTCTTTTTCATGTTTTGCTCCTTGAGGAAAAACTGAATCCTATCATAACGGGATAACTTTGGGAATAATAGTTATCAGTTCTCAGTGAAGGAGGCCGGCATCAGTCTGGAAAGCCGGCCTTTTTATATTCTGTATACCTTCCTGCGCCTTCCTGATTTTAAAGGCGCCACCTTATCTGAGAACTGCGAACTGAGAACTGAGAACTTTAATTAACAGCTTCTCATTCCACTGGTTTCCAATTCATAAACCGGTCATTTCACGTACGGCACAACCGCACTGCCGTGAGGAATGACGTTGATGGTATAATCCGTCTTTCCTTCTTCCGCCAGTTTTTTCTGAGCCAGTTTCCAGGCTTCCGCCACGGTAGCTACGGGGATCTGGTGCGTCCTTTCGGCAAGAATTTTGAAGTTTTCCGGTTTCGTTACAATATAAACCGTATGGGTCATGGCCGTAGTGAGGTTGTCGAAAGCCACGAAGAAGGGAATGGTGAAGCAGGCACGGAGGCCTTTTTCCATTTCCGTGAGGTTCGGATACTTGAAACTTCCGATATAAGCCGGCGGTTCCATAAGGTCTTCCGCTTCGATCATGGTGATGATAATGCCGCCCTTTTTCGCGGAAATTTCCGCCGCCGTATAGCACTTGGTGCCCTGATAAAGATTCGTATCTTTCGGATAGCCGCCGGCCGAAACGATGGTCACGTCGGCCCGCTGTTTCATGGGGACTTTCTGCATGCGGAAGACCCGCCTTGTCCCTTCCAGCCAGGCTTCATAGGGGTCGCCGCCCACCATGGAAGCAATCTCTCCCTCTTCATTGATGATGGAATGAACGAGGAAACAGGGTTTCACCATGTCACAGGCTTCCTGCATATCCTCGGAAACCGGATTGTGATCGATTTTGAGGACCTGGGCATCGGGATTGAGTCCGCTTCCCACTTCATCCCCCAGGGCATGGCAGTGATTCTGCTGCACCGTATCCCAGCCCGCAACGCCCGGAAGAATCAGCTTTCTTCCCCCGCCGAAGCCGGCCATTTCATGAGTGGAAACGGCATTGATGAGGATGACCTTATCTGCCTTTGCCACGCGGGTATCGATCCATACGTCCGTACCCCGGGAAGTCACGCCCATATGGGTGAGCATGGATTTATCCGTAGAAACATGCTGGTACATCTTAATGCGCCTGGCCACTTCCTCGCCCACGCAGGTGATATTTTCCTCATCCGTATGAGGACGGTGAGTGCCCTGGGCAAAGACGATGTACATATCCTCATCCGGAATGCCGGCCCGGTTCAGTTCATTCACCACATGAATGGTGAATTCCCTCTCCCTGTTCCAGGCCCGGGTGATATCGGCCACCACGAGGCATACCTTATCTCCCTTTTTCACCAGTTCAGAAAGAGGCTTCGTCCCGATCGGATGGCGCATCACTTCCAGAGTTGCTTCCTTCACATCGCAGGCAGGAGTCGGGACCCCTACCAATACATCAGAAATATGTTCCTCCGGCAGCAGCACAGACTGCGTGCCCCGGCCATAAGGCAGTTTGAATTCTTTAAGAGCCATTTTCTTCCTCCCGTACTACTTGAATTATTTTACTTATTATACTTTAGATAGTCTCCACTTGCCAATAAATGAAAGAGGAAACCAGAAGGTGAAATAACTTTTGTGTCGGGAATATCGGGAATGTCGGGAGACACGGGGCTATCGGGAAGGATTGGTTGCTGATGCAGCCAATAATTTTATATGGGGATTGAATGAGTCAACAGGCAGATACCGTGGATTGAGTTTCATTCGGTATTCGGGTCTTAGCCTCACCACGACATGCAGCATTCAGCCCATTCCCGAGATTTCGGGGTGCGGGGCTCGGGATGCGGGGTTCGGGAAGGTGTGCCGCTGATGCGGCACATTTTTTATTGGGAATGTGCACAGACGGGGTTGAAAAGCCCCGTACTGCACCTTTATCACTAAACTCTCCCGACAATTTCGTCCAGCGTCCCCCATCGGGGGAAGCTCCGCCAAAGGCGGTGAAGGGGGCTTACTATCGTACAAGTCGAAAATGACTCAAATTCCGGAATGCCTCAACAGTCCACAGCCGAGAATGGGAAAGGCTCCCCTCACAGGCCCCCTGAAGTTCGGGGGGCTGTCGCCAAAGGCGACTGGGGGGACTGTACTATCGTACAAGACGAGAATGAGCTAAAAGGTAAACTTATCCCCGGGGAGCTCCGCCGAAGGCGGTGAGGGGACGAACCGCACGTACGAGGAAAACTATATTCCGCCCGAATGGGAGCCGAAGGCAAAATCTAAAACTCGCGGCCGCAGGCCGCCACCTTCCCGAAATCCGAAATCCCAAGTCCGAAATCCGTTCTCCCCCGACACCCCCAATTCAAAAGTTTATTTCCCCTGCAGTTTCTTTTTCATTCACAAGATTCCCTTTCAACCTCATCAAAAACTCGCGGCCAAAGGCCGCCACCTTCCAGATACCCCCGATACTCCCGACCATCCCCGTCATCCCCGACACAAAAGTTATCCACCTTACAGTTTCCTTTCCCTGATAACTGCCAATCGCTAAACTATTAACTTTCTTTTAATGATACACATGGCTTATAATATAATTAAAAGAAAAGCAAGGAGGTCGACAGGAATGTCCATTATGCATGACCGGCGGATGGATGAGGTTCGAGAACACATGAAGGCTCTCGGCCTTTCCGCCCTGATTGTTTCTGAAACGGCAGCTTTATGGTATCTCACGGGGGAATCCATTCATCCCGGCGAGCGGCTGACGGTCCTTGTGCTGCAGGCCAAAGGGCCCGCCTTCTGGATCCGGAACCGTTTATTTCCACTGAAATCGGGCACCGGCTGGACCATGGCCGAAGCAAAGGCGGCCGGTTATATCGCCGATATTTCCTTTGAAGACGGGGAAGACGGCATGAAGCTTCTGTCCGATCATCTGCCGGAGGGGAAAGTGGGCGTGGACAAAGTCTGGCCCTCCTCTTTCCTTCTGGACCTCATGAGCCGCAGAAAAGATTTGAAATTCATCAATGGCTCCCCGACCGTAGATGATGCTCGGGCAGTGAAAGATGAAAGGGAAATCGGCATCATGCGCCTGGCCTCGAATATCAATGACCGGGCCATGAAGAAAATTTCGAGGTGGATTACCCCCGGCGTCACGGAAAAGGAATGCGCCGAAAAACTCCTTACCATCTATAAAGAAGAAGGGGCCGAAGGCTTCTCCTTCCCGCCCATCGTATCCTTTGGCGCCCATGGGGCCGACCCCCATCATATGCCCGACGCGACGCCCCTCAAACGGCGGGAGACTGTGCTTTTCGATATCGGCTGCAAAAAAGACAATTACTGCTCCGATATGACCCGCACCTTTTTCTATGGCCGTCCCGACGAAGAATGGGTGAAAATCCATAACCTGGTCCGAGAAGCAGGAGAACTGGCAGAATCCATGGTCCGCCCCGGCGTGAGACTCTCGGAACTCGACAAAGCGGCGAGAGACCATATTTCCAAAGGCGGCTATGGTCCCTCTTTCACCCATCGATTGGGCCATTTCATAGGCATCCGGGAACACGAAGCGGGCGAAGTCAGCCTCACCTCGGAAATCATTGCGAAACCGGGCATGATTTTCTCCATCGAACCGGGCGTCTACCTTCCCGGCAAATTCGGTATCCGCATCGAAGACCTGGTCCTGGTCACGGAAAAAGGCTGTGAAATCCTGAACAAAGCCGATCGCGGCTGGAATATTTCCCATTGAAAGGAGCTCTTATGCTGAAAGTCAAAAACATCACCATCGGCGAAGGCAAACCGGACATCTGCGTTCCCCTCGTTTCCTCAACCCTCGAAGACCTGGAAAAAGAATGCGAAGCCCTGAAAGACTCCGTGGCAAACCTCATGGAATGGCGGGTGGACTACCTCCTGAATAAAGAAGACTTCCATGCCACAGAAGACCTGGACAAAGCCTGGAAAATCATCAGGACCTACTTCCCTGATAAACCGATCCTCACCACCGTCCGCACGAAAAGCCAGGGCGGCGCCCATAAAACGCCGGGCGGAGACTATATCAGTCTTCTCTCCCTCATCATCGCCTCCCGCTGGGCAGATATCCTGGACGTGGAATACGGCCATGAAATGATGGATACGAAAGTCCTCACCTCCCGGGCCAGGAAACAGGGCATTCCCATCCTCATGAGCTACCATAAATTCAAGAGAGCCCTTTCGGAAATGGAAATACTGGACGTCCTGGAAAATATGCGTTACTTCAAGCCGGACATCGAAAAAATCGCCGTCATGCCCCAAAGCTATGTAGACGTGGCAGCTTTGATCAGCGCTGCAGCAAGGTTCGATGAAAAGCATCCCGAAATCCCCGTCATTACCATCGGCATGGGAGAAATGGGAGTCCTCACCAGACTTTCCGGAAACCACCTGGGCGGCCCCATCACCTTCGCTGCCGGAGAAAATCCCAGCGCCCCGGGCCAGCTCCTCTGCGATGAAGTACGCACGATTCAGGCCATCCTGGGACAATAAAGAGTCAAATCAACCCATCCAACTGAATCAAGATAAAGTGAAATAGTTATCAGTTATCAGTTCTTAGTTATCAGTCTATGCGGCCGCGCATCAAATAAAAAGCGCGGCCTTTTATATGTTTCTTCTACTCGTAAAAATAAAAAACTCTCACGACCACCCCGCTACACGATATCCTATCCCGTCGCTATGCCTCAAATGCCCTAAACCTCTATCCGCAGGCAAAAATCCCGCCACACGATATCGCTGCCTGTCGATAAAGCCTCAATCGCCATTGGCCTCTATCCGCAGGCAAATTCCCCCATCACGATATCTCTTCCTGTCGGCAAAGCCTCAATCGCCATAGACCTCTATCCAAAGGTAAATTCCCCCATCACGATATCCTTACCCGTTGTTAACGCCTCAACCGCCATAGACCTCCATCCGAAGGCAAATTCCCCCATCACGATATCCTTACCCGTCGTTAACGCCTCAACCGCCCTAACCCTCTATCCAAAGGCAAATTCCCCCATCACGATATCGTTTCAGTCCGAACTGCCTCTACCGTTCCGATGGAATATCGGAAGGCCAATTCGCTCTCTTGCCTAAACGTAAGGAAACAAGTAAAATGGAAGAAGAATTATCCCAAGGAGGAAAACCGATGATTACACCAATGGACATCCATAACAAGACTTTTTCCAAAGGTCTCCGCGGCTACAGCGAAGAAGAAGTGAATGACTTCCTCCAGCAGATCGTGGCCGACTATGAACAGATTTACAGAGAACACCGGGAAATGGCAGAACAGATGGACCAGATGAAGACAAAACTGGCCAACTACGAACGCATTTCCGAAACCATGTCCAATACCCTTCAGCTGGCAAAAGATACCGCTGAAAGCGTGAAGAAAAACGCAAAGAGAGACGCAGACATCCTCGTCTCCAATGCCCGGGCCCAGAGTAAACGCCAGATTCAGGAAGCCGAAGACTCCCGCCGCAAACTGGTGGAAAACATGATCCGCACCGAAGGAAATATGAAAACCTACATCGGCAAAATCCGGAAAGACCTCATGCTTGCCCTGGCAGCCATTGATCAGTTGGACAATATCAAAGCGCCCACACTTGCAGAGGTTTCCGGAGAAGAACCGACTCCGGTCCAGGAAACCCCGGTTCAGGAACCCCCGAGTGAAGAAGCGCCCACAGAAGAAACCGCTCCGTCCGAAGAAAAACCGGTAGAAGAAAACCCGGGCGAAGAAACTTCCCCGTCTGAAGAATCCGAAGAAACCTCCGAAAATCCGTCTGAAGAAACCTCCGAAGAACCGGCTCCCGAAGAAAAATCGGAAGAAACCCCGGCAGAAGAAAAAGAAGAAGACAAAGCAGAATAAATCCTGTAACAAAAAGGCTGAAGCCACGCTTCAGCCTTTTTTGTATGAATAGTGAAATCCAAAACCACGGTACCCTGATCATCCCAAATATTGCCAACCGCCCCGGATGGGCTCCCCCTCTGGGAGTTTTGTTTTTCTTTTTAGCTCATTTTCGTCTTGTACGATAGTACGACCCCCTGCTCACTTCCCCCTGACCAGGGGGGCTTGGTGGGCCCGAAGAGCCTGAAAGGGCAGGGATGGAGGTTTCTGCACTATCCATTCAAATCTCACATGAGGATATTGGAAAGCATGATACCGGGCCCCACCTTTCCACGGTTGGAAAGGTGGCTGCGAAGCAGCCGGATAGGTCGACCAATCGCTGCAAGTCGGAAATGAAGCTAACTGACAAAACAGACCCGGAACATTTGACTCAAAAGGTAAGCAGGAAGGCTTCCCCTCGGGGAGTCATGCTTTTCGTTTAGCACATTTTCGACATGTACGATAGTACAACCCCCCTGCCTCGCTTCGCTCGGCTGCCCCCCTGACTAGGGGGGCTTGGTGGGCCCGAAGGGCCTGAAAGGGCAGGGATGGAATCCCAACGGCCAAAGGCCGCCTTTCCCTTTGCTTGCCCTCTCACCCCTTTGGGGAGCTCTCCCGAGGGAGAGCCCGCATCTTACGGATAGAGGCACTTTTCCCGAATACGTTTCGTCATCAGCCTCATATGTGCGAGCTGCCGACCCCTGCGCATGTACCATTTTTCTCATTTTCGACTTGTACCTGCTTAACATCCCCTCACCGCATTCGCGGAGCTCCCCCGGGATAAGTTTACCTTTAAGCTCACGTTCGACTTGTACGATAGTACAGTCCCTCCGTCGCCTTCGGCGCCACCTCCCCGAACTTCGGGGAGGCTTTTTCGGGGAGCTCGCATTATACCGATAGAGTCTACTTTCCTGAGTACGTTTCGTCATCAGCCTCATATGTGCCATGCAGATTTCAGGGTTGATGACATGTCACTTGCATAAGAAATGACACAATCAGCATGCGAAAAGGCTCCCGAGGGCTGGAGAGCTGTCTTCGAAGCAGACTGAGAGGAAACTGCACTGATAAGGAAAAATATTCCCCCGGCACAGATGGGAGCCAAAGGCAAAATCAAAACCTGCGCCCGAAGGGCGCCACCTTCCCGACAGCCCCGATCATCCCCGAGATCCCCGAGATCCCCGATTCAAAAGCCATCGAAGATGAAAATATCCATATAAAAAGAAGGCGCCCTATCATTTCAAGGCGCCCACCTTCACGAAGAACGAATAACGAACAACGAAGAACGACTACGACAAATGACTCAGTCCATATCCCCGCTCAGTCGTCTCTATCGACCTTATATTTCCTCTCCAGTTCTTTATAGGTATCCAGTCCGATGATATGATTGAATTCGCCGAAAGGAATCAGCCTGTCTGCCACGGCATTGGTAGTTCCGTCCTTGGCGAGAGCGGTGAAGAGTCCGCTTAATGCCTTTGTAATGGTATAAACGGCAGAGCATGCGTAGAATACCACGGAATAGCCCATCTGCTGAAGTTCTTCTGCCGGAATGATCGGTGTCTTGCCGCCTTCGATCATATTGGCAACGATGTAAGCGCCGGTGCCTTCCATGCCAAGAGCAAATTTTTCCACTTCTTCCCGGCTGCAAAGACCATCAGCGAAGCACATTTCTGCCCCTGCATCAGCGTAACGCTTGGAACGTTCGATGGCTTCATCAATTCCATAAACGGCCCGGGCATCAGTGCGGCTCATGATCATCATTTCCTTATCCAAACGGGCATCCACGGCAGCGCGGATCTTCTGGGCATGTTCTTCTGCGGAAATGACGACTTTGCCATCCATATGACCGCAGCGTTTCGGCCATGCCTGGTCCTCGAAGAAGGTGCATACAGAGCCGGCATTTTCGAACATTCTCTCTGTGCGGATCATGTTCAGTGCGTTGCCATAACCGGTATCTCCATCCGCCATGACCGGAATGTCTACGGCATTGCAGATGCCCGTCAGCTGTTCAGCCATTTCCGTGCAGGAAAGAAGGCCTACGTCCGGCTGGCCGAGACGGGAAGCGGATACGGAATAGCCGCCCATGATAATGCAGGAAATACCTGATTTTTCAGCGACTTTGGCAGTCAGCGCATCCCCTACGCCCGGGGTAATCAGGATCTTTCCGGATTTCAGATCTTCACGGAACTGGATTCTCTTTTCGGTTGCTGTCTTCATAATGTCCTCCTTGGAATGATGGTAGTTGTACTATATTTAAAAATTTAATGAAATGACTGGCTTTATAAAGTTATCAGTTACCAGTTATCAGTTGTGGTGGCCGCCTGATAATAAAAAGGCGGCTTATGATGAAATATTCATTCATAATATGGACTATTTTTATAAAATGGCCCGCTATCCAATTTCATGCGGGCCCACCTTCACTGATTACTGAGAACTGCGAACTGATAACTTCATCCTCAAAGTTTTTAGAAAATGATAGTTACTCAGCCTTCGGACTCAAAACACAAAAGCCCCCTTCTGCATTGCAGAAAGAGGCGCACGGGCGCGGTACCACTCTCACTTATCACTTAGAGCATAAGAAGGTAATAAAAAAGCCCTGTCCCATCGGACAAGGGCGCTCAACGCGCGGTACCACCCTGCATTATACTCATCATCCATAACGGGGACTCCCGCCTCGCCTACTCATTTCAGCATCAGTGCTCACGGGTGACACGCTTCCCTTCCATACCGGTTCCCATCCTCCCGGCTCTCTGTGATTTCCAGGTGAGCTTAATCCCGCTCCTTGCATTTGAAAATATTATAATTTGAGAAATAGGAACTGTCAAGGGAGCAGCGAGCCGTTAGCAGCTAGCAGTTAGCCGTTAGCCAGCCGTTAGTAAAATGTTCCCTTCTAACTGCTAACGGCTAACCACTAACAGCTATTTACTTCACCATGACACAATCCCTATTGTAAATTAAATAATTCCGTGTATGATAGATATACAATTTCATTTTGAACGAAGACGTTCCAGGAAAGGACTATCTCATGAAAAACATACTGGGAGCCGACGCGCATACTGCCACCTACTGGCAGCGGCTCGCTTTTATCGTGGTCATCACCATGATCGGTACCTTCGGCTATTCCGTAGGCGTCAATGCCTTTCTGGTCCCCCACCAGTTCCTCTCGGGAGGCCTCACCGGTATCGCCATGATTCTCTACTATATGACCGGTTTCCCCATCGGTATCGCCAACCTCATTTTCAATATCCCGATCCTCATCCTCTCCCTGAAATACATGGGAAAACTGTACACCCTGATTACCATTCTGGGCACCGTCCTCTGCTCTGTATTCATCGATCTCACCAGTTTTATGGCCGATTATCAGGTCGTGAAAGATCCCCTGGTTTCCGCCATTTCCGGCGGTGTCGTACTGGGCCTTTCCATGGGACTCCTCTATCGATACAATTCCAATACCGGCGGACTTGACGTAGTCGGCGCAGTCCTCAAGAAATTCTACAATCTGGAAATAGGATACGTCGTCTTTGGTATCAACGTCATCATCGTAGGAGCCGGAGCCTTCTTCTTTGCCCTCGAACCGGCCATCTGCACACTCATTGCCATGTACATCAATGCCAATCTGGCAAACCGCATCGTCATCGGCTTTGCCCAGCGAAAAGCAGCCTTCATCGTCTCCGATAAACCGCTGGAAATAGCGGATACCCTCCTTAGAAACATCGGTCACGGAGCCACCCTCCTCTATGGTCAGGGCGCTTTCTCCGGAGCCGAAAAGAAAATCGTCTTCGCCATCGTAGACCTCACCCAGGTCACCAGAGTCCGTCACCTGATCGAAGAAATAGACCCCCACGCTTTCCTCTTCATCATGAATACCACCGACGTCATAGGCCGGGGTTTCACCAGTCCCATCTCCAATGCCCTCAATATGCCCCCATCCGTCCGCTATGACAGCAAAGACGGAGAACTCATCCCCACAGGCATCTGGAGCGAACAGATGGAAGAAGAAGCGGAAAAAGTGGATCGTCATTAATTTTCATAACGTCGTTTTTCTCACAAACTGCCGGTCGTGATCCGTGTACCGTGGTCCGTGATCCGTGAAAGTGGGCGCCTTGAAATCATAAAGACGCCCATTTTTTATATGGAAACTTTCCTCTTCGAAAACCCTTGAATCGGGACCGTCGGGAATCCCGGGAAGGTGGCGCTGCATGAATTTTAAAACAGCGCCCTTTTTATATGCCTGCACTATCCATTCAAGCCCCACATGAGGATATCGGAAAGCATACTATCGGGCCCCACCTTTCCTGGGATGGAAAGGTGGCTGCGGAGCAGCCGGATAGGTTGACAAATCGCACAAGCCGAAAATGGCGCGAAATGGCGTATCATTTCCTGAAAATAAAAAACCTTCGTGGAGACAGAGTTCTGTTTCCGCGAAGGTTTTATTTCATTGCACGTTGGGCTGGAGGTGCGGATCAGTTGATATAAAATTTAATTTTGCAGACAAGGTCTGCAAAATCATGCAGAACCTTTTTATATTAACCAAAGTTAATCCGAAATCAGACTCATCAATGCAGGAAATATAGAGCCTAACCGTTTTGAAAACGGTGAACTCGGATAATTTCCCTGTCTCTACCCAAATAGCATTTATTTATCTTCACTAATATGTTTTTTCATAACGAAGTAATACACAGCACGTTTTTCTCTACGAATAATTCCTGCTTTCAAGCCCTTGTTTATCAGTTTGGAAGCAGCATTATCAGTAATTCCCATAAATTCAGCCAGATTATTTCGATTAAAACTATAATTTCCCTCATGGTTTTTCGCGAATTGAATAAACCGTGTTGAAGTTTTATCCCTGAATACCTCTCTGACCAATGAATCAAAATCTGTCATCTCATCAGTTATAGTGGAATTTGTCGACTCTTTATCTTTAAATTCCCCATAAGAGGCCTTTTTTCTTCTAAACTCTTCACTCCGATTAGGCAATGTAACCCAAAAAGCCGTGTTGTCAGAATAGAAATCAGGTTTATTCCTAAAGCCCTCATATGAGCCCAAAATTCTTTGAATACCACTTCCACGACGATCCATAAAATGCAATCTTCCAAAAATATCCGAAATGACTTCATTCCGCCGCATGGAAGGAATTTTATATAGATTTAAATCCTGAATTCTACTGCCATTCATCATCCCGCCAGGGGACATGATTTCTATGCGGTCATCAAACATATCCACATGAATTTCAGACCCGATATTCTGGTAATCTCGATGGATAAGGGCATTAACCAAGACCTCGCGAATTGCTTTATAAGGGTAATCGCTTTTTTCTTCCCTTCTCATTCCCCGTATTGTCCATGGATTTTTAGAATTATTTTTTATAAACGCTTCCGCATCAAAAAGAAGTGCAATCAGACTGCGATTTTCCAGCACTTTATCATCCAGTGCATCTTCATCTACCGTCCCTTTATCTATTCCTTTCCATCTGGTACATACCACTCTGGACTGATTAAGCACCCCCTGATCACACAAAAGCAATCCCGCATTTGTTGCATAATCTCCCTCATCAATCAACTTCATGGATATTAAATCCCTGGGTAAAACCATTGGATCATCAGCAGATTCATTATATGTGGCCTGAAGTAAAGTGAAACTAATGTCTCGAATAGTAAATGGAGTAACCAGCATATCAAATGTTTTATTCATTCCGCGAAGAATAAGCTGATTCAGTTCTATATTCGTTACCGGTTCAGAACGATCTCCCCTTCTCACATAAGCAGTTTTACTTTTATTAATTATGCAATAATAAGGATAGTCCGGCCCGGGAAATATTTTCAATTCCAAACAATTTTTATCATCATATACTACCGTGCTTAAAGTATACTGTACCTTGGGCTCAATTCTCGTTGATATCAATTCTGAGACTTTCGAATTAACATACTGGGGATCTTTTATTCCCACTACTGCATGATCTTTATCGCGTACTCCCCAGACAATGGTTCCTCCACGGCTATTTGCAAATGCAGAAACAGATTTCAACCAGCTGATGGGATGTTTTTCTTCCAGAAATTCTTTATAATCGACATCCGTTCCCTCTGCTGCTAATTTAACAGACATAATTCTCCTCCCTCAAAAATTTAGGTTTATCCAAAAAGAGGATAAATTTTGCTATAGAATGGAACCTTTCATAGGATAGTGGACAAAACCAATGAATAAATGGAGTTTTCCCCTGCCGGTAGTGGAATCATCATTTAGTGAATGTACCCTTATAGTTTTTCTGCCTCAAATATCCCCATCGACTGTGCTCAATCACCGAATAGATAAAATGACCTGTCATGAGAGATAAATTGATATCCGGCCGCATAGAAATCAAAAGCATACGGACTACTCCATTGGAAGAGGAAATAGAAATAGACCGCCTTGACTTGATTGTACAACATTCATGAGGTTTTGTGGAGAAATAAAAAGAACCTCCACTATGAGGCTCTTTTTATTTAAGCTTATTCACACTCAGTCCCTCTCAAACAGATCCCTGGTATACACTTTATCTTTCACGTCATCGAGAGAATGATCGTAGCGGTTGGCAATGATGGCAAGGCTCTCTCTCTTGAATTTCGCAAGGTCATTGACAATCCGGCTTCCAAAGAAGGTAGTCCCGTCTTCCAAGGTCGGTTCATAAATGACAACTTCGGCTCCTTTGGCTTTTATACGCTTCAACGTCACCCTTGAATGGACAGGTTGCGGAGCAGCCGGATAGGTCGCCCCACCGTTTCCAGCCTGAAATGGAAAAAACACTCCAAAAAGACAGCGGGACTCCCACTCCCGCTGCTCCTGGGGCATTGCCCGTTCCGGGCTCCCCGATTCAGATTCAAAATTCCTTTCCATGGTACCATATATTTCTTAGAGCAAATCCTTCTCCCCCTCCGCTTTCTCTGAGATTGGCCACTGCGGAGGCCTGCGATCGAAATTACTGCTTCTATACATATAGTCGGAAAAATTTCATTTTGTATCATTAGATTTTTGTTAAATCCGATCATTAAGAAAGTGCCTGAGGATTCAGCCCCATGGATATCCCGTTCACATCCTTCCCCTGTGCATATATGTGTTTATTTCGTGGAGAATAACTCCGTTCACAGTTTAAACCGGAACCTGAAAATATTGTATAAAGATAAACGATTTTTTTGCTTATCTTCTTGCTAATTTCCCTGTTTTCTACTATATTATGTAAGAAAGGAGGGATTTTTATGATTACTTATTTCTCCATGGAAGGTTTTCTTTCCATCAAAGATCCCATCGAGCTTTTCTTTATGCCCCGGCCGGGAGCCCGGATTAAGAATACCCGCTTTGCGCCCAATTTCATCGAAACGAAAAAATACCGTCTGGCCAAGTCCCTTCTTCTTTTTGGGCTCAATGCCTCCGGGAAATCCAATATTTTATTGGGGCTCACTCATCTGATAGAAATGATAAGAAATGGGCTGAACCTTTCTGCCATGGATGACAGCCGCCGGAATCTCATCAATTTCGACAGTCAGTCCGTTTCCTTTACGATTGGCCTTTATGACCCTGTGCAAAACAGCGAATATTTCTATTCTCTCCGCTATAACTGTGAATCCATACAGGAAGAAGAACTGAAACTGAACGACCGGGACATTTATTCCTTTTCCGAAAATAAACTTTCCATCAATGATTCCGTGAAAGCCCCTGACCGGAAATCCCTCATCCGTCTCATGTCCCGCCCCTCCACGGAACTTCTCCTCTTCAAGCTGAATGACTATCTCAACTCCGATATAGCGCCCTTCCGCCGGATAACAGGAGAAATTCTCTATAATCTGAAAGACGTAGTACCTGCCCTGACCAGAGACGCTGCCCGACTGGTTCAACAGAGGCAGAAACCCTTCTGGGATGAAAACCATACCGCCATTTTTTCCATACTTCACATGACGGACCCTACCATCACCGATTTCAGGCTGGAACCATTCCGGTCCGGCCTTTACCAGTTGATTCTCCTCCGTGGAAATAAAAAATTTTCCGTAGGCATCGAATCCCAGGGCATTCAGAAAATATGCCATCTCATCGACCAGCTTGTTTCCATCATGATCCATGGCGGAGTATTTCTTCTGGACGAACTGGACTCCTCCATCAGCACCCAGTGCCTTCTCTCCCTATTTAATAACCTCATTCACACGGATTTCAATAAAGGCCAGTTCCTCATGACCTCCCACAATCCGCTCCTCATGAACCAGAACCTTTTCCATCCCCAGCAGCTTTATATCGTAAACAAAAAAGAAGACCTCACCACCGAAGTCTACCCTCTGGACGACTTCGACCTCCGGGCAGACAAGACAAACCTTTATGAAGATTATCTCAAAGGAAGGTTCGGTGGCAGCCATGTCTAAAAGAATCACAAGAACGCCGTCCCGCCGAAGAAAATTGCAGAAATCCGTCCTCCTTCTCGTTGAAGGAAGCACGGAAAGAAATATCATTCCCCATTGCTTTGATAAACGCGATTACCCTGATCTTTCCATCACAATTCACGACTATAATGGTGGCGGATACATGGAAATCGAGCATTGGATATCCCGCAGACGGGATACCCTGGATATTGTCCTCGTTGTCTGCGACCTTGACAGAGCCGCTTCCAGCAAAGACGAAGAAAAAGCATTGCGAAAAACAATTGAATTTTTATGGAATGAAAACAGGAAAAACAACATCTTCCTTACCTGCCCCGCCTTTGAAGAATGGCTTCTCCGCGGCCTGCCCGCTTCCCCTTCGTCCCCGCTTTTCAGATGCCTGGGCTATGGCAGCGAAAAAGAACAGAAATCAGATACCAGATTATGGGACCATTTCGTCAGAAAGGGTGGCACTCCGGCAATTGCTGCTGCCTGGTTCAGGAACAAGCCTCTATACTATAAAAAAGTTGACTTCTCCCAGGGACAATTTGACGAAAACCACCTGACCACGTCACAAAGCGCCCTCTACTACCTTGAAGACTATCTACAGCTGTTAAATGATAAATGATCCATCAAAAAAGAACGGTTTCCGAAACCATGTCCGGAAACCGTTCTTTTATTCCTATGAAAAAAACACCCCAAAAGGCAGCAGGATTCCCAATCCTGCTGCTTCTGTGGTATTGCCCCTTTCCGGGCTCCTCGATTCAAATTCAGTTTTCCTTTTCCATGGTACCATGTATCAGGAGCAGTCCTTCCTCCCCTCCGCTTTCTCTGAGATTGGCCGTGGCGAAGGCTTTCGGTCGAATTTTCAGTTCCTATATATAGTCGAAAAATGGCCATTTTGTATCATTAGATTTTCGTTAAATCCGGTCATTTGAAAGGGATGACCCATGATTTTAAGGTGCCGCCGACACGATCCCTGTTTTCTGCCCTCCCGGTTTCCCCGCTAAAAAGCCTCCCAACCCCTGCGGGCCGGGAGGCTTTATTTCCCAAAACCAACTGCTTACGGCTAACTGCTAATGGCTGACTGCTGACAGCTGAGGCTCAGTCTCTCTCAAACAGATCCCTGGTATACACTTTATCTTTCACGTCATCGAGAGAGTGATCATACCGGTTCGCGATGATGGCAAAGCTTTCTTTCTTGAATTTCGCAAGGTCATTGACAATCTGGCTGCCAAAGAAAGTGGTCCCGTCTTCGAGGGTGGGCTCGTAAATAATGACTTCGGCGCCTTTTGCCTTGATCCGTTTCATGACGCCCTGAATGGAACTCTGGCGGAAGTTGTCGGAGTTGGATTTCATGGTGAGGCGGTAAACGCCGATGGTAATCGGTTTTTCGAGAGCCCGGTCGTATTCACTGTTCGTGGAGTAATAGCCTGCTTTATCGAGGACCCGGTCGGCAATGAAGTCTTTTCTGGTGGCATTCGATTTCACAATGGCTTCGATGAGGTCTTCCGGTACATCTTTATAGTTGGCAAGAAGCTGTTTCGTATCTTTCGGGAGACAATATCCGCCATAGCCGAAGGATGGATTGTTGTAGAATTCCCCGATTCTGGGATCCAGGCATACGCCGTCGATGATTTCACGGGTATCCAGCCCCTTCATTTCTGCATAGGTATCCAGTTCATTGAAATAGGAAACACGCATGGCCAGGTAAGTATTGGCAAAAAGCTTCACCGCCTCTGCTTCCGTGAATCCCATGAACCGGGTGGGAATATTCTCCTTGATGGCCCCCTCCTGCAGAAGACGGGCAAAAGTATGAGCCGCCTTCACCAGCCGGGGATCCTTCAAGTCCGTACCTACGATGATGCGGCTGGGATAGAGATTATCGTAAAGAGCCTTCGACTCCCGCAGGAACTCCGGGCTGAAAATAATATTCTTCGTCCCCATTTTCTTCCGGATTTCCTCCGTGTATCCCACAGGAATGGTGGACTTAATCACCATAATGGCATTCGGATTGTACTTCATCACCAGTTTGATGACCGCTTCCACAGAAGAGGTGTCGAAGAAATTCCGCCGGCTGTCATAATTGGTAGGTGTGGCAATGATGACAATTTCCGCATCCCTGTACGCCGCCTCTGCGTCCATGGTGGCAGTGAGGTCCAGATCCTTCTCTGCCAGATACTTCTCTATATATTCATCCTGGATAGGTGACTTTCGATGGTTCACCATGTCCACCTTCTCCGGAATAATATCCACCGCCATTACATGGTTGTGCTGCGAAAGAAGGGTGGCTAAAGAAAGCCCCACATAACCGGTTCCTGCTACTGCTATATTCATGACTGTCTCCTGAAAAAATTAATAGCTTTATTATAATAAAATTCTTAATTCAAAAACTGTCCTATATATCTTAACTCAATACACCCTTAGCCTGCCAGTGCTTAGAAAGAAAATGAATCAGCAAATGATGTATAATTAGATGTATATTATATTATGTAAGGATATTTTTAAATACCAGATAGTTTTCCAAAATTCTTAATCTGTTTAAATTTATCCAAGAAATCATTTGTACTTTTGAATAATAGAAACATAACTTTATCCATCCAAGGAGGAATTTTATATAAGTTCTAAGTTTTCACCATCTGAATTAAGTTTTTTGGGATCGATATTAGTAGCCATAATAACTCTTTCAGGAACTTATATTATTAACAATAGGCAAAACAAGAATGCCTATAAAAGCGATTATCGTAAATTCCTGATTACTCAGAAAGCTAAAGCTTTGGAAGATATTTTTTCTTTTTTAAATAATTTTATGACGGTTACTAAAGTCGACGGATGGTATGATTGGGCTGACAATGAAAATGATTACCAATCTTTAAAAGAAAAAATACGCCAAGTTGAAGATAATTCAATTTGGTTTCCCATTGAATTCAAGAATATGATTATCCGATTAGCAAATGATATTGGAGATTATTATACTTGTACCGTTCAATATAATATGAGTAATCAGCAATCTTATCAAAGCAACAGCCCAAATAACCAGAAGAAAGTTCCTGAAGAGTATAACAAGTACTGTACTTATAAAGATATGCTTACTGATCAGATAAGATGTGAATCTAGAGCAATTGAAATTTCGCTCTATAATTATCTTGCGAATGAGACCAATCTAATTGACACCTTTAAAAATAATATTAAAGTTTTATCTGAGCCGGACTGGTATAAAAAATTCATGACATCGAAAAAAAGGTAAAGAATTTATAAAGTAGCTGTATGATAAACCATTAATTTTAATTCGCTATTATGAATTCCCTGTAGCTGCCAGCATTCATAAATATTGCAATTATAACGAAATCCGCGTTCATGGTTGTTGTCCAAGCCTTATCCATGAGATACCTTTTAATATTTTCATTCTGAATAGTCAACTTTATTAGTTTATCATATCCACCTTTTTTAAAATAGTATCCACCGACATTACATAGTTGTGCTGCGAAAGAAGGGTGGCTAACGAAAGCCCTACATAACCGGTTCCTGCAACTGCTATATTCATGACTGCCTCCTAAAAAACCTCAAAAAATTGATTAAAATTCTTCTGCCAACTACAACATGATTCATAAATTGGAATGCATTTATCTAGACATCATATACCCCTCATCTTTCTCTATTCATTCCCTTTGCATTCCTTTTTTCAGTAAATGTTTTCCCTCCAAAATAAGCGGCATATCCATATGAAAAAGAGTGGAATGCAGAAGCACTTTCTGTTGCACGCGTAGATGTAATGACTTAAGATTACGATATTTTTCCAACATATCTATAAATTTTCTCTTCCAGTTTACTGATAATGTATGAATAACCGAATCAACGCTAAGGAGCCGAATCAAATATCCAGCCATATCCTTTTCTTTCTGCTGAATATCCAATTTTAACCCCCCCCATAATCTTGATTTTATATTCTAATGATAGACAATGAGCCGCATAAGAGAGTTCCTGCGTCATTCCTGGGTCCATCTGTTCAAGTGAATTTGAATACCAGGGATCTGCCTTTTGGCTCAATACAGAATAGAGCTCCACTACTTCCTGCGGCTGAACCATTGATTTATTAATATAATTGGCATCATTCTTATAATGATACCATATATAGAAAAGAGGAATCAGCGCCTGTAGCCTGAACATTTCCCTATAAGGTTTGTACCTTGCTCCGTCCGGCAGATCTGTCATTGCCTTCATTGATGCTCTAGATAAACCGAGTAAATTTTTAACGCTTTTAACCTGCGTAATGCTTCCATGCTCTTCATTTTCATAATAATAAAGTACGTCAGGAATAGCACATAATTTCCCAGCATGTAACAGGGTGGATGTATTAATATACAAATCTTCGAATGTCACTCCTAAAGGAAACATGAGGTGTGAGAAAGTACTTCTCCTATAGGCCCTTTTACATGCATGTGAATCTTCTCCTAATAAAAACCATTTTCGTAAAAAGTCTGTATCATCCATATAGTAAGGAATATAGTAGCCGAAAAGGCCGCCTTGTCTATGCCCGTACACGGATTGTCCATTAAACTGTATCATGTCCGCACCTGACTTATCAAAAGCAGCTAACCCCTTTTCAAATAGATGAGGGCTGACATAATCATCAGAATCTACAAAAAATAGAAAATCCCCAGTACTTTGTCGAATGCCTGTATTTCTTGCGCCGCTCAGCCCTGTGTTTTTCTGATGAATCACACGAACCCGGTTATCCCTTTTCTCATACTCATCGCAGATTCTTCCACTATGATCGGTAGAACCATCATCTACCAGTATGAGTTCAAGGTTCCTATAACTTTGTTTAAGGATGCTGTCCACGCATCGATGAATATATTTCTCCACATTATAGACAGGAACAATCACTGACGCTTTCCAATGCATTTTATAGTGTCCTCGCAATCTTTCAATATATCAACAGAACACTCGCCCAACACTTTCAAAGCATAGCATTCTCTTATTTTAGGAATTAGTATTCTTGCCACTTCCAATTTCAATTTAGCTTCCTTATTCTCAACATGCCTGTGAATTATCTCAGTGCATAAATGTGCAATATCACCCGTGATCATCACTATTAAAGTTATACTTTTATCATTCTAAACGCTATATTTCCTTTTCATAAATATGCAGATGATTCTACTTTTTTAAAGAGGCACAAATATAATCCCATCATACTGCCTGCCGAACCGAGAATCGCCCCTCTCTTTATTGCGTAAGATATTCAGAATCATCCTAAGCTATTGCGTTTCAATGCTCTAAGCTTATGATGTTTTCGCGCAATTTTTTGCTTATCTATCCACATACGAAGTCGATTACAGAGGGACCTCCAATAATTGATTTTTATTTTACCCAAAACAGCGGTTCTATGAAGATACACCTCATCCAGAATCTCTCTTGTCTTCGCATGAACTGCCTGAATCTTCGCAGCCGGAATACCGGATTCGATCTTTTTGTTAACATCATCCAGCGTCATTTCCACGCCGTTCAATTCCCATATAGCCGGTATATCTCCCGGGCAGGTATAGAGTCCCACTTTTGCCGTCTCTCCCGGATATATATCCCAGCAATAGGCGAATTCTCCATTCACAAGTATTTTGCAAATGTGCATATCAAGGCAAGGATGATCAAAGATTTCCCATTCCGTAAGCCCCGAATGCGGTCCCTCTGTTTTTAGTACCTGGAAAGTCACCCACTTTATACCGTCCTGCGATTCTATAGGAATATCTGTCGCCTGACCATTACGTTCCAACGGCCCTGTTTCCACAGAATACCCGTTGCTGAATACTAAACGCCCTGCTGAAACACGGCTTTCCCTATTCACGTTGCCATAGAGCTTGACTACGGAAATGTGTTGTGGTTTGTAGAAGTGAATGGTAATACTTCTTTCCTTGTCCATGGAAGAAGGTTCCCATAAACATGTATCAAACACAAGCTTTTGGTCTGCAATATTCTTCACGTCAACCATTTTGAAATCATGAACTGTTTCCGCATTTCCCGATGACGCCGTGGTAGTACCGCAAAAAGCCAGATTATCGGTGCGGCGAAGCCAGTATATCTGGTCACTGTTAATGATCTGGTTTGCTTTAAGGAAAGCCCTTTGCGACACATGGCATCGAAGGGCCTGATAAATCAGGTTCTGTGATAAGACCGGTTTCCTGCAGGGTTCAGGCACCGGCAGGCGAATCCGTTCTTCCCAATGATATACGGGATTATCCGTTTCGAATGAAGCGTCAGCCAATCGATTCCTGTTAAATCTTGTGGAATAAAGGTGCAGGCTGTTAAAATCTGCAACCGACTCAAACCCTGTATTATAAGCAAATGCTTTCAAAACAACGGGAAAATAGGTATTCCCCTCCTCATTCAGAATATGTCCCATCGCTGTCTCAAAAGCAATGGAGCATGCCCTATGATCCGGATGAGAGTCAAGGTCTACTGCTATAACATTGGAAGGACGATACTTGCGAATCAGATTTTCCACATCTTCAAGGAAGCCCTTCCGTGTATAAGGCGTGTGTTCACCCGATTCAGTCATGGAGAAATCTGCTTTATCCGCAATGCCATAGGTTCTATTATGCCCATCAACGGTTATAGCTTGGTTTAATCCACGAGCATAAGGTGACCGGCCTGCATCCATGTCTCCATCGGGATATCCCAGAATGATGATATCTTCGTATGGAACACCAAGCATTTTCAAAGCTTCCGCAGCCTCCTGTATCCGTGTTTCTGCCAGATAACTTCGATCCCCATTGGTTGCAAAAACACAGGTAACGTGAAATCCCTCTTGTTTCAGGCCGTAAATCGCAGCTCCCGCTATATTGATTTCATCATCTTCATGGGGAATAAATATCATCACATCATTGCCATGGAAGATATTTTTATAGCCGAAAAAAGGATATGCCATTTATTATATGTTCTCCCTACTATTTCTTAAGTTTTCTCAGCTGATGATGTGGATACTTTTCTCTCTGATTTTCCCACCATACCGCCAGCTGGTCTTTTCCTGTATTGAAAAGATGCCGCAGCCTATCTGTCACTTCTGCCGGCTTTACCTCAATCTCAGAAAAAATACCTGGATTCCCTGCCATCGAAGCCCTAATCACAAATGGATTAGCTGTCTTTCTAATCTTCTTTTCTACTTCTTCGTGCGAGCAAGGTTTTCCATTAAGCGTCCATTCAATTTCACCGCTTATTCCATGCCGATATACACCAATATGAGGATTTTCCCCTGGATAAGCATGCCAGTCGTAAGCAAAATTCCCATCCATTGTAATTTGCAAAACCTGAGGTTCTGCATCCATGCGCAGGCTTTTGAAGATTTCCCATTCAGATACCCCTGCATGTTCTCCTTCCATTTCCAATATTTGGAAACGAATCCAGCTCACATTATCCTGTGCCGGAAAGGTTATCAGCGTTTGCTTTCCATTTTCTGCTAATGGTCCTGCCTCAAAGGAATTCCCATTACTAAATGAAACTATCCCCCGCAGGATTCTTTGTCCGCTTTTGACATTGCCATATAAAGTAATCGCTTCCACATGCTGAGGCACGGAAAAAGTACACTGGCACCACTTTTCTTTATCATTTTCTTCAGGAATCCAAAGATAATCATCAAGAGCCGGTTCTTCTGAAATGATATCTTTGGTATTTATCATATGAAAATCATCCAAATAATCAGGATTCCCGGAGGATGCCGTCATCATGCCTTCATAGGCTAAGTTATCCGTCCTTCGGAGCCAGAATACTTCATCTCCATTGACCAATTTCACGGCCCGCCTCAATGCCTTTTGAGAAAGATGGGCGCAGAGTGCATGAAAAAGAACATTTTCCGACAACCATGTGCGGCACTCATGCATGACCGGCAGGCGCACACGCCTCCCCCAGTCATAGGAAGGATTCTCTGTCTCAAAATGTTTGTTTCTCAATGTTCCTTTATTGACGACAGTAGACAGCAGATGCCTTCCATAAAAATCAGAAACAGAATCAAATCCGGTGGTATAGCAGTATCCCATCAGGATAAGAGGCCGATAATGAGTTTCCTTATGCAGAAGCCTGTTCATGACTTCTGTAAAAGCCAGATAGCACATGCGATGATCCGGATGATAATCAAAATCGCATGCTGCTATAACTGAGGGACCATACTTCTTTATCACATCTTCCATATCGTCAAGAAGATTATCCCAAGTGCATTCATGAGATTTCCCGGTTTCCTGAGCTGCAAAATCAGGGTGCATAGAAATTCCATATGTGTGTCCATACGCTCCTGCTTTTACAATTTCATCTCTGGAGTGCAGAAAAACAGATCGTTCCCCATAACGGCCGCCATCGGGATATCCTAAAAAAATAATATCCTCTTCCTTTACTCCCAGAATAGCTAATGACTGTATGGCTTCACGAAATCGTACTGAAGCAGGATATTCTGCGTCACCATTTGTTATAAATACGCACTTAACAGGGACTCCTTCCTTTCGCGCACCATAGATAAGAGCTCCTGCCAAATTGATTTCATCATCCTCGTGGGGAACAATGACCATAAGGCCATTATCTCCACATAGCTGTCTATAGGAAAACGAGCTGTTTTGTACCATAAATTACCTCATCTTAGTTTGCTTTCTTATAAGCCGTGTCTTTTATCAGCTTTTCCCATTGATTCCATATTTTATCAGGATTGTATTCTTTTTCAATATAATGTTTCCCGCATTGGCCCATGGTTTCCCTCAGCTGCGGATTATCCATCAATTTCCTTAATGCTGCTGCAATAGCCGGTGTACTTCTTTTCACAAGAAATCCGGTATCCCGATTCTGGATGATTTCATTAACTCCGGCACAATTCTCGCAGCCGATAACCGGTATTCCTGCTTCCATTGCCTCAGCAACCGCTAACCCAAACCCCTCTGCCTTGCTCAACAGACAGAATATATCACTTCTGGCATAAACATCATCCACATGATGGGTATTTCCGCCAAAGAGAATCCGATGTTCTAATCCTTTTCTCTTTACCCATTTTTTCATTTCTCTTGCATACAACGTGCGATCGTTCCCCCAGAGTTCAAGATTCCAATTCCGGTATTCATCTGCCAAAGAGGCAAATACCTCTGCCAGTAATTTCTGTGATTTATTTGCATTTAATGTACCCACACAGGAAATGATATGTGATTCCTTCTTTATCCCTGGCTTTGCAGAACCTGCTGCTGGCATAACTGCATTTCCTATCACACATGTCGGAAGCCCCGGGCAGAATCTCTTAACAACAGGAATACCCGATGGAAGAAGAATCTGTAAAACACTGCACCTGGAAACTGCCTTCAATTCCTGTTTCGACAACAGCGGAAGCTGATTTTCAGGATGTGAATGCATCATTTCAATAATGGGGATATTCGTTTTCGCATCATCAATCAGATACTTAGCCGTAGGAGCGGTGCAGGAAATAATAATATCAGGCTTACAGCTGTCTAAGAACGAACGTATAGCCGATCCATATTGCCTTCCTTTATATTTAGCATTAATCCCCTGCGCTGCCTTTTGACTGAAGAGCCTGGCCGCTTCCCGCAGAATTCGAAGATGATTAGGCAGCCTTTCTGAAATAACCTTACTTCCGTTTTTAAAAAGGATATTATACTGTTTTACCCTTTGATCCAAAGGGAAATAGGGTTCCCCTTCACACCAGTCTCTGTATATAATAGAAACTTCATGACCACGCGCAACAAGAGCATTGACCAGATTACAGGTAACCCGTTCAACACCTCCACACATATTGACCCAATTGGACCCTAAGTGTGCTACAAGGATTTTCAATTTTTACTCCCCCATTTCATTTACCCTATCGTCTCATGGCTCTACGCTTCTGCTGCCGGTCTACAATGATTCTTTGTATCTTCCCCAAAGGCCTCAGCCACAAGCTATTATGTAAAATCAGATATCTGCTGAATTGAACCAGCTGCTTCCCCTTCGTTCCAGTATGGTCCTGTAGAAAACTGATAATTTCCCCTTGTTCATAATGACTCAGTTCATTTTCTCCAACATTCAGCATATACGCCCGAATTCCTGCTCTTAAGGCCTTGCGGGCACATTCTTCTACATAAAGAGGATTAAATACCCGCGCAACAGCTTCATGTTCTCTCCATGCCAGAAACTGCCCATATTTCAGACGGATATATTTAGCTCCTCCATTACTCATAATACTTCCCTTGTTTTCATGGCTGTAAAAATAAAGCGAATTCTTTGTAATCGCAATCTTTTTTGCCTGATAAAAAACACGGGGAGCCGTATACAAATCCTCCATCACCTGTCCTACGGGATAACGGATACCATCCCAAAGCTTAAGCTTAAACAGCTTGGCACAGGAAAAGTTCGGAATCTGATTGCGAAGGATTGCCAGCTGTATGTCCGCTGTTGTCTTCAAATCCGGCCAATTATCCGAATCGCAATGGATATACCCATCCGGTTCTACGCGGCTGTGTCCACCCACTACGATATCCGCATCTTCTCCCCGGGCCATCGTATAGAGCGTCTGCAGGGCATATTCCGGTAAATAATCATCAGAATCTAAGAAATAAAAATACTCCGTATGTACTTCGTCCAGTCCTCGATTCCTGGTAGCACTGACACCTATATTCTTTTGATGAATAACTCGGATGCGTTTATCTTTTTCCGCATATGCGTCACAGATGTCCCCACATCTGTCCGGAGAGCCATCATCAATAAGAACAAGGTTCCATCCTGTAAATGTCTGATGAATCACGCTGTCAATACATCGATGGATGTACTTTTCAGCATCATATACCGGACAAATAACTGTAATAGATGCCTTCATAAATACTCTCCTGTTTTTATCTGGTATTTTTTAACTTATGTCTTACATATAACTCACAGATGAAATCAAACTTATTTCGAATAGCCCAGCTTAAGAACTTCTCCTTCTGTCTCCCTGAAATTGGCCGCTCCTTAGCCTTTGTTAAAAATCGGATAAGTTCTGCTTTATTTGAATCACTCAAATCCTTCAATTTTAAATCCAGGCAGTAGGATTTAACTGCGCAGGACAAAGCACGCTGTGCACAATAGTCAATGCTTTCAGGGTAATTCCTTTCACATACCCTCAGCCGGTTTCGCCACAACTGATAATTATCAAAATACCAGAAAGAGGACTTCCCATGGGTCACTGAATGAGGCGTATCATCTTGATAATAATACATAGGATCAGTAACTACGCCAACCTTCTGTGCATTCATGAACAGCTGCATGGCTATATCACCATCTTCTGCAGCATGAGCCATATCCATAGGATAATTAACCTTATCCCATAATTTTTTCTGTGCACAGAACATCCATAAAACGCTGCATTTACTGAGGACTGAATCTCTTTTCCAATCAGAGAGCGGCTGCTCTTTCCAGATTTTGCGTTCCGTTTCCTTGCCATGGACATAAGTAATCGTACTCCACACAACGATATCCGCCTGTTCCCGGTCAATAACCTGCATGGCTCTTTCCAAGAGGTGCACATCCGCATAATCATCTGCATCTACCCAAAAGAGATATTTCCCCTTTGCATTCTTCATGCCTGCATAACGAGCTGCAGTAACACCTTGGTTATCCTGATGATAGACATGGAGCCTATGATCCCTGGATGCATATTCATCACAAATCGATCCGGACTTATCCGTGCTTCCATCATCAATAATCACTACTTCAAAATCTTTATATGTTTGATGAATTACGCTGTCCAGACATCGGCGAATATATTTCTCCGCCTGATATACAGGAATAATAATAGATGCCATCAAATTTTCCATAATAACCTACCTTATCAAAACCAATTATTTGGATATTGTCGAATGCAAGATGTTTTCCCAGCGATTCCATATTTTATCTGGAGAAAATTTCTTCATATCCTCTTTAGCATTTTTCCCCAGCCTAATGCGTAATGCCCTGTCACTCATCAAGGTAGATAGGACTTGTGCCAAAGAGTCAACTCCATCATCAGCTAACAAACCCGTTCTCTCGTCTTGGATAAGATCAGCACAAGCGGGGCAAGAACGATAGGCTGCAACCGGAAGCCCGACGCTCATTGCTTCTGTCAACGCCAGTCCAAATCCTTCAAACGCACTGGGAAATGCAAATAAATCCGCTTCCAGGTACTTGTGCAGAACATCATGTGTTGTACCGCATAGAAAAACTCTTTTCTCTAAATGATTTTTGGAAATCAAATGGGACAATTCTTTTTTGTAATCCTGATTCCCATCTCCCCAAAATTGTACATCCCACTGAGGAAACCTGTCAGCAATTCGAGCAAAGGCTTCAATTAACAAATGCTGCCTTTTATGACTTTTGGCAAGCCTTCCTACATGCAGTATTGTATACCGTTGTCGTTCAACAGATAAATCAACAGACTGCGACACTGGACTTACAATATTCGGAACCCATACGCAAGGAGTTCCCGGCAATTCTTTCTTCATGTACTCCATGAAACAGGGCAGAAGCACCTGAACCAAAGAGCTATTCGCAATTCCCGTCCTTTCTCTTTCCGAGGCGTTATGAAGTATCCTTTGTGGCTCATTATGCAGCATGTTAATAACAGGACAATCAGGTTTCGACGCATACACGAATCCGCTGGATGTGTAATACTGATTGAGTATGACATCCGGATGAAACTCATGATATACCTCTCTCAAAGATGGAATAATAAAGGGATCACGATACCTTTCATACCATGCTTCGACTCTGCCCCTGCATCTGGCCCATTCTCTTCCAATTTTAGTCAAAATAGGGATCTGTTCCGGTTCTCTCCTCCGCTCATAAATATTGAATAACTGTACATTATCATCTACCGTATAGTAAGGTTTTTCCCCGGAGTTATCATAAATCACTATTGAGACAGTATGTCCACGTCTTGACATCTCATTAGCGAATTGGCACAAGACGCGTTCTAACCCTCCGGCAACACCTCCAATATTTCTAAGATGAACCATCATGATATTCATTTAATGTTCTCTCCCTGTATGAAACGTACCAATAGCATATCCCAGCAATGCATAAAAGGGTATGCCCACTGTTTTATTTGTTAAAGTTGCGTCAATCATGCCCTCCATGATAAATGCAATAAAAACCGCCATCATCGGTATAGCTGACGTGATTCCATCTGATTCTATTGCTCTCTTCAGCAAAACATAAAGCATTGATAACACTAAGCATAAATATCCTATACCGCCTAATATACCGGCCCCGGACAAGAAATAAATCGGCATATTATGAGGAAAATAGTGGCCCATCTCGTGACCCTCTGCCGGGTGATAACGTTCGCTATAATAATTTTCAGGCCATCTTCCGATGCCAACGCCTAATAACTTGTGATCCTCCCACATCTGCATACTGGATGACCACATCAGCTGCCGTTCGCCCAAACCTCTGGTATTATGAACTGAACTATTTAATACAGCTCCTGTTCCTACAGCCAAAACCAGGCATAAAAAGACAACTGCCAGCTTTTGTCTGATGCCGAGTTGATTTCTATGTACTAACGCATATATCAATGCTGTCACCACCAGTCCTGTAATCAGGCTGACTGCTGCCCCCCTGGAATCGGTAAGGAATAAGCACAAAAAAGACAACACTAGAATAAATGAAGCAAAGACCCTTTGTGACGTTGTTTTCGACCTATATAAAAAATATCCCACAAAGGGTATTGTCCATGCCAGCACAGAGCCAAAGGAATTTGGATGATTAAAAGAGCCCTGTATCCGCACCCCACCCGGATTATAAAGATTGTCGCCGATCAGTTGCGATTCGCCAAGAATAGCATTGGCTATGATAGCCAGAAATATGCCGACCGCTATTCCCTTATTAATATTGTAAGAGCCAGATAAAATAAAAAACACAAAGAAAGGGCAAGCATAAAGGAACCACTCCACAGCTGTTTTCATACTTGATTTATCTCCTAACAATAAGCCGGATACCAGAAGCAAACCATAAAATATAAAAATACCTGCAATTAATATTTTCAAGTCCGTCCAATCCGTTCTACATATCCGTACGATTGCAATTCTATTTATGCGTCCATGCCAAACACAATATATCAAATATAAAAACGAAATAATCCAAAAATATGAAACATAAGCCACAGAAAACCGCACATTCAAAATGAAAATTGATAAACCTGCCACCAGATTCGTGACAAAATAATAACAATTACGACTTGTGTTTTCCATAGCGCCACCACTTTATCCAAATTAGAGAATGTATCAATAGTATCATAAACTGCCAATACATCAGAATACGGCCTTTTCGGTGCCTGAAAACGCTTTAAAACCCAGTATTTCAGAGCTTTAATCATCATTACTCTGAGCTGGATCTTCTTTTATTCGAACATCACCGTATTTTGACACCGCTTTATCCCATGTCAGCCCATACTTTGCAGAAGTTACATCATATTCTGCATTGTACGCATTATTTTCAGCCCCTAGAATACCACAGACCATATCAAAAACCAGATCATTCGTGAAAACAGCATCAGCATTCTTACGAAGGCCGCCTGCCACCACAGGATGATTAGCTGCATAGTCCTTAGAAAGATAGGCAAAGGCAGGAGATCGAATCATATCCCATGTGAAGTTTCCATCCCCATGGAATCGAACCATGTCTTCTCCATGGTCGCCAAAGTATACCATGGCCTGCAGATTCATATTATCTTTCGCATACTGATAAATATTCTTCAGCACTTCATCAGTATACTTAATACTGGAATCATAATCATTCACTTTTTCAGGCTGTCCCTCTACACGAACGCCTTCAAAATGCGGAGGCACGCGATCCCTGTAACGGTCATGGCTGCCTTCCAGATGAATGACGATAAACGGAGACCCGTCCTTAGGCAGCTCTTTCAGATAGTCCATGACTTTCATATCATCGCCACCTGGATGAGTGGTGGTCATAGATTTTTTAGAAGCGCCAGAAACCAACGCCAATGACATATTCCCCGGAGCGGGGGCCTGGTTACTGATAAAATAGGTGTCATATCCGATATGATTTGCCACATCTGTCATAGTTATCATTTCATTTCTATCGCCCTCATTGTACTGATTGAGATTTGTCAGTGCCATGGACAGCGCTTTTTCAGTCAGAGGATAACAGGAATAGGTATTCTTCAGCAGATAGAAGTTATCATTATCTTTTTCTTTAGACAGCCAAGGCGTGGTTTCTGCCGGATAATCGGGGTTGAAGGCTTTCATATGATCCCTGTTGGCACTTTCACCAATGACAACGATAACAGCGCCGGGAAATTTTTCCGGAGTTCCACCGACAAACCGGAACTTCTTTAAATTTTCATCATGCTTAGCCATGGCTGCTTTTGCCCCTACCAGATACTTGTGGGCCACATGGTAAGGCCATGCCGGGAAGATACGGGGAATCCAGTGGGCTATGGTCACCAGCGCAGCTATAGTCAGTACTGCAATAATAACCTTTTTTACCAGTGCCGGAGATGTGACTCCTCTATCTTCATTGATTCTGCTCCCCTTGACAATGAGCCGTCCAATAAAAATCATATAGACCGCAAACAGTGCCAGTACCACTGCCAAGGAGCCAAAGCCCAAGTGGGACTGGAGGAATTCCATGGCCTCATTCGAATTGGTAAGGAGCACGGAAATCATGTCAGTAGAAGTAAATCCGGCTCCAAAAATTTTATAATAGGTCATGTAGACAAAGACGCTGAGCGATAAATATCCAATCAGCAAAAAGTTGAAAATCCTAAGTAATGGCCTGATTTTCTGGCAGAGGGAACCTATATATTCCATCAAAAACGTGAGCACTAAAACGGGCATAAGGGTAAGCACATCATTGTTGAGTGCCTCTACCCGAATACCCCAGTTTCCACCGGATTTTGCCTGGATATAAGAGAACGCGCCAAGCCAAAGATAAAAAATAACCAAGCCCGGCCGCCAGGAAGGATGAAAGAGGCTCCGTCCCGTTACCAACTGGGCGGCAAATACAAAAATCACGCCTGCCAATGCATTACGCAGTCCATGATTCCAGTTGCCCAGATCTGTCACACCTACTGCCGGATACCATACATATAAAATGGCCATGGAAATCACGGCCAGCATAAAATATTTCCCTATATCTTTTACCTTCATAACTCTCTCCCATCTCATAATGCATCTGTTAGCAGGGATACGCCAACCCCTTATCCCCATAAGGAGTCTTATATTACTCAAACTTCGCAGGTGCAAAACACTCACAAAGCCTTGTAAAATCTAGATTCATGGCTAAATAAATAGCATGAGTCACACCAGTTTGGTATAATTAAGGTACCAATCAAAACATACGAAACTGGAGGCTCATGCTATGAATAGTATATCACAAACCACCCAGC
>DKQZ01000028.1:0-6202 GCA_002471975.1 Dialister sp. UBA7295
GACGGATTCCTGTTCCTCGCCAAGGCAGGCGCAGATTTCGTCAAAGTAGGTATCGGCGGCGGCTCTATCTGCATTACCCGTGAAACAAAGGGGATCGGCCGCGGCCAGGCAACCGCCCTCATCGAAGTATGCCAGGCCAGAGATGAATACTACAAGGAAACCGGCATTTACGTACCGGTATGCTCCGACGGCGGTATCGTTTATGACCACCACATCACCCTGGCCCTGGCCATGGGCGCTGACTTCGTCATGCTGGGCAGATATTTCGCCCGTTTCGACGAATCCCCCACACAGAAGAGAACCGTAGGCGGCACGGTGGTCAAGGAATACTGGGGCGAAGGTTCCAACCGTGCAAGAAACTGGGGCCGCTACGATCTGGACGGTTCCAAGAAACTGGCCTTTGAAGAAGGGGTGGATTCCTACGTTCCCTATGCAGGCCCGCTGAAGGAAAATGTAGAAAAGACCTGTGCAAAGATTAAAGCCACCATGTGCAACTGCGGCGCCATCACCATTCCGGAACTGCAGAAGAAAGCAAAGCTCACCCTCGTATCCGCTACCTCCATCGTAGAAGGCGGCGCCCACGACGTTATCCGGAAAGAAAAAGACGGCTCCGACCGCTGATTTTCCTCACCAAAAATGTAAAAAAGCTGTGGAAACAGAAAAATCCTGTTTCCACAGCTTTTTTGATGGCCGCTGCTTTGCCGCTGTTTTTCTATGATCTTACCTGCCCACGGCCAGCAGGGATATCCACCGGTAGGCCTTCTTATATATCAGAAGGAAAAGACCCACTTCCATAGGGAAACAGATCAGATTCTTGATCAGTCGTCCCAGAAAAATGGCAGAAGCCGCCTTGTCATAGTAAAGTACTAGCCACAGGGTATTAAGCCCCAGGTGGATCAAGACCATAATGACAAGGAACGGAATACACACATAGGGAAAGGTGATTTTCCTTCTGTAGAAGAAATAGCCGAAAATGAAGCCTGTAAGGAAATCGGACAGGGTAAAGCCGGGGAAAAATATGCTTGTCCCCACAAGAGCCGTGCCGATCAGGTTATCCAGCGCCCCCACCAGCCCCGCTTTCCATGGCCCATAGAGGGCCCCTGCCAGAGCCAGGGGCAGGAAACCGAAGGTAATCCTCACAAAAGGTGTCTGTATGGCAAAGACATAGGACAGAAGCACTGCCAGTGCCGTAAGAATTCCCAGAACCACCATTTCCTTTTCTCTATTTTTATGCATTATAAAAAGACCTCCTTCATGCAGAGCTGCATGGAAAGGGGTCTCCATGCAGCAGCGGGATGCAGCACAGGCACCGCAAGCTTCTGCTTTTCGTCCGGATGACAACTCCCCGTTCATCCGGCACTGGAGGAAAAGGACCAGCCTTTTCCTGCGCACCTGCACTTACTCTGCTAACTTATAAATTGGATACAGTATATCACTGCAGTGGAAAAATTGCAATCAAAAAAGCCGCCCCTAAGGCAGCTTTTTGATTAGTTACGCCATGGATTAATAAAGTTTGGCACCGGCAGGGATATGACGGTCTACCATGAGGAGGTGAAGCTTTTCTTCCCCTTCTTCTTTATGAATGGCAGAGAGGAGCATGCCGCAGGAGTCGATGCCCATCATCTTTCTTGGCGGCAGGTTCACGATGGCAATCAGTGTCTTTCCTACCAGTTCTTCCGGTTCATAGTAGGCATGAATGCCGGAGAGAATGATGCGGTCTTCTCCTGTGCCGTCGTCCAGAGTGAACTTCAGGAGCTTCTTGCTCTTGGGCACTGCTTCGCAGGCCTTGACTTTGACAGCGCGGAAATCAGACTTGCTGAAGGTATCAAAATCCACATAGTCCTTGAAGAGCGGTTCGATTTCTACTTTGGAGAAGTCGATAGGTTCATCATCTGCTTCTTTGGCCAGTCTTTCAGCTTCCTGGGCCGTCTTCTTTTCCAGTGCTGTTTCCGGTTTCATGGCCGGGAAGAGGAGGACGTCGCGGATAGAAGCGGAGTTGGTCATAAGCATGAAGAGACGGTCGAGGCCGATGCCCAGTCCACCGGTTGGCGGCATGCCGTATTCCAGAGCGGTCAGGAAATCTTCATCAATCGGATGCGCTTCGTCGTCGCCGTGCTTTCTTTCCTCCACCTGCAGTTCGAACCGTTTTCTCTGGTCAATGGGATCGTTTAATTCGGAGAAGCCATTTGCCAGTTCGCGGCCATAAATGTAGGATTCGAAACGGATGGTGTAGCGCGGATCTTTCGGGTCCAGTTTGGAGAGAGGAGATACTTCGATCGGATGCTTTGTGATATGTACCGGCTGAATCAGATGTTCTTCCACATAGGCATCAAAGCATTCGGAAAGAATCTTGCCGAAGCCGTCGTATTCGCCATATTCCACATGGAGCTTGTCTGCAATGGCTCTGGCGTCTTCGATGGTCTGGCAGGCATCAAAGTCTTCGCCGGTGTATTTTTTCACAGCTTCAGCCATGGTAAGCCGCGGCCATGGCGGAGTGACGTCGATTTCCGTATCTTCATAGGTGAATTTCATGGAACCGTAGGAAGCCATAGCGCAGGCAGCCACGATCTGTTCTGTCTGGTTAATAACATCTTCGATATCACCATAGGCCTGGTAAGTTTCGATGGCAGTGAATTCCGGATTATGACGGGTGTCCATGCCTTCATTTCTGAAGTTTCTGGTAATTTCAAAAATCCGTTCATAGCCGCCTACCAGAAGTCTCTTCAGGTACAGTTCCGGAGCAATGCGCAGGTACATGGTCATATCCAGAGCATTGAAATGGGTAGTGAAGGGTTTTGCATTGGCGCCGCCATAGAGAGGCTGCAGCACCGGGGTTTCCACTTCCAGGAAACCATTATCCGTATACCATTTGCGGATAGCAGCCATCATGGCAGACCGTTTCACGAACGTATCGCGGACGTCCGGATTCATGATGAGATCCAGATATCTCTGGCGATAACGCTGTTCCTTGTCGGTGAGGCCATGCCACTTTTCAGGAAGCGGGCGGAGAGACTTGGAGAGCATTTCGAAATGGAGGACCCTGACGGTGAGTTCGCCGGTATGGGTGGTGAAAACGGTGCCTTCCACACCCAGGATATCACCGATATCCACCAGCTTGAAGAGGGCCCATTCATCTTCCGGAAGTTCATCTCTTCTGAAATAAATCTGGATATCGCCGCTCTGGTCACGAAGTACGCAGAATGCGGTCTTCCCCTGTCCGCGGCGAATCATAAGCCGGCCGGCAATACGGACGCGGGTTTCATTCTTTTCCAGATCTTCCGCATTGGCACGGATGTCGGCTGCATGGTGGTCCCAGGTAAACTTATGACCATAGGGTTCTACGCCAAGGGCACGGATCTTATCCAGCTTTTCACGGCGGATGAGCATCTGGTCATTCAGCTTCGGTCCCTGCTGATTAGTCTTTTCTGTCATTCTTTATCCTCATTTCATCTATTGGAAATATGATTACGCTTCAATGCTGACAACTTTATATTTCAGGACGCCATTCGGAGCTTCTGCTTCCACGATATCTCCTGCTTTGGCTCCTACCAGGGCACGGCCTACCGGGGATTCATTGGAAATAAGTCCTTCGAAAGGATTGGATTCGGTGGAACCGACAATCTTTACTTTTTCTTCGATTCCTTCTTCCAGATCTTTAATGACTACGGTAGAACCGACGTCGATGCGGGTCTTGGACGTATTTTCAATGACCTTGGCGGTACGGATTTTCTGTTCCAGTTCGCTGATACGGCCTTCCAGGAATGCCTGGGCATTCTTCGCTTCATCATATTCGGAGTTTTCGGAAAGGTCGCCCATGGCGATGGCTTCCTTCAAACGCTGAGCCACTTCCGCACGTTCCACGCTGCGGAGATGATCCAGTTCTGCCTTCATCTTTTCAAGGCCTTCTTTAGTAACAAGAGTACTCTGTACTTCTGCCATCTTTCATTCTCTCCTTTTTATAATAATATATACCTATATAACGGTTTAAAAAACAGGTCTGTTTCTTAGTATAAAACAGATTCGAAAGAGATGTCAATGTTTAGAGGCACATATCATGAAAACGGGATTCCACATATGTGGATCAAAGCTGGCAGTTCACAGAAAACCGGAATGCGGCAGGAAACCTTCGGGCAGAGAGGAAGCCGTATTGCGAGAAGCTGTACATTCGGGAATGGGTAATCGTCCCGGGGACTTTTTGAACGGAAGGAAACTGAATTCTTCGCAGCTGTACATTCGGGTTAATGGGTGATCGTCTTCGTAACCCTCTGGCCGAAAGGAAACCAAATTGCGAGAAACTGTACATTGGGGTTAATGAGTAATCGCCCGGGGAACTTTCTGACTGGAAGGAAACTGAATGATATAAAACTCTCCATTGGGGTTAATAGGGAATCGTCTTCGTAACTCTCTGGCCGAAAGGAAACCGAATTGCGAGAAACTGTACATTGGGGTTAATAGCTAATCGTCTTCGTAACTCTCTGGTCGAAAGGAAACCGAATTGCGAGAAACTGTACATTGGGGTTAATAGGTAATCGTCTTCGTAACTCTCCGGTCGAAAGGAAACTGAGGTGTGTGAAACTTTCCATTGAGGTTAATGGGGAATCAGCTGCCCGGATGACATGAACCCATTAACCCCTATGTACAGTTTCCCGACTTGCAGCCATCCCTTCATTCTTCAGCTGCCCGGAACATGAACCATTATCTATTACCTATTACCCATTCCCCATTCCACCCCCATTTTCTCTCAAATAGCTCCCTCTCCAAAGTTATAGAATTCTTTTTTAGGCATGGTAAAAAAATAACTCATATTTTCATTTAGTTCTCCTGATTCTCAATTATTCTGGAGGATTTGCCCATTTCAGACTTTCTGGGGCATTTTCAGCCCGTTTGGGGCGGTACGGGGCTGTTAGGGATTTTTGTTTTATGCAGGAATTTGGAAGTAAAAACGGCATAAATGAATATTTATACGCAATATGTAATGACTCTGTTTTTCATAAAACCCCGTAGACGGCATAAAATGGGCATTTTTGAGAGTGCCCCGATTTTGTTATGAAATTTCATGGCAAAATATGATATATCATTCCAAAGTATGCCAATCCATGATGGCTGTCATTTTCTTCCATTTTCTTTCATTTTCCTTCAAAGTTCTCAATTTTCCATATGAGTTGCTCGGAAAAATTTTCTTGAAATATTTCAAAAAAAGGTCTTGTCATACCCCCCTGTTTATGATATAGTTCAGTAAATAAAAATTCACTCGCGCCCTGCCTTTGTGTGCAGTTGAGCTGCGAAACCGCTTTATAAGCGGACGGTTTTCTTTTTGCCCTGTTTCTTTCACCTGTAGAAAGCAAATGGGGTCTATGCATGCCTTGAGGAAATCAGACTGCATCATTTTTATTCCTCCGGATTCTTTCCGGGACAAATTTCCCCACCGCCTGATTCTGCGGTATGTTTTAAGAAAGAAGGGAACAACTTTGTCTAAGAGCAAAAAAATGGGAGTGGTACAGCTTACCACAGTCACTGCAATCAACATGATGGGTTCCGGCATTATTCTTCTGCCGGCAACGCTTGCCAGCATCGGAACCATATCTATTTTCTCCTGGATCCTTGCATCCATCGGAGCCACTATCCTGGCTTATGCATTTGCCCGCTGCGGCATGCTGACCAGGAAGGTAGGCGGCATGGGCGGTTATGCAGAATACCGTTTCGGGAGGGCCGGCAATTTCCTGTCTAACTTCACCTATACCATTTCCCTGATCATCGCCAATGTAGCCATCGCTTCCGGCGTAGTCAGCTATGCATCCTTTGTATTCGGCCTGAAACTGGATCCGGTAGAAGTATGTGCTGCAACCATCGGCGTCCTCACCATTGCTGCCACGATTTCCCTGGTAGGTCCGAAGAAATTCGGTAAATTCACTTCTCTCGGCGTCACCTGCGTCGTTACCCCGGTTATCGGTCTTCTCCTCTTCGGTTTCTTCTCTTTCGATCCGGATATCTACGTCACCGCATGGAACCCCTCCGATATGCCTTTCTATGAATGCATAAAGGATTCCATTGCCGTCATCATCTGGGCATTCCTTGGCCTTGAAACTGCCTGCGCAAACTCCGATACCGTAGAAAATCCGGAAAAGAACGTGCCCATTGCCGTTATGTGCGGCACCATGCTTGCCGGCATCTGCTATACCATTTCCACCTCCATCATCGGCGG
>DKQZ01000028.1:6223-12134 GCA_002471975.1 Dialister sp. UBA7295
GGCTACATCGTTTCCTGCATGCTTGTATGCTCCTGCTTCGTATCCCTCACCGCATGGCAGTTCACCGTTTCCGAAGTGGCCCGTGAAGCTTCCTCCATCGGCCTCTTCCCGAAATTCCTCTCCGTGGTTAACCGTTTCCGTTCTCCCTATGTAGCCATCGGATCCCTGCTGGCTATCCAGATTGCCATGACCCTGTCCACCATGAGCCCGACACTGCTGAAACAGTTCAATATCCTCATTAACCTGGCAGTCATGATCAACCTGATTCCTTACCTCCTGGCTATGGCTGCCGTACCGGATCTGCAGAAAGCAGAAGGCATTTCTTCCGATAAAGCCAGAATGGCCAATATCGCTGCTGTAGTCGGCGGCATCTATTCCTGCTATGCCGTATATGGCTGCGGCTGGGCAGTCATTTTCGAAGGCGCCTTCGTCACTGCCATGGGTCTCGTGATCTACGCAGTCCTCTCTTCCCGCCTCCGTTACAACCCGTCCTCCCAGGTTTCCACCTTTCCGCCGGTCGAAAAGAAATAAGGAAATAGAGAAAGATGATTAAAAGAAGCGCTCCATGATGGGGCGCTTTTCTTATGGGATTTTTTAGTTGGCAGTTTTTAGCCGTTAAAGGAGGCTGAAGGTGTAATGCTTCTGAATCGGGGTTGTCGGGATTGTCGGGATTCTCGGGACTATCGGGGAGGTGTGCCGCCGAAGCGGCACGAGTATAGATGGGATTCCGCCAGAGAGGATTACATAGGGGAAAGGCGGCTGAAGGTGTAATTGCTTTTGAATCGGGGTTGTCGGGATTGTCGGGACTGTCGGGACTGTCGGGAAAGTATGCCGCTGACGCGGCATGAGTATAAATGGGGCCAATACCCACATGGCATATTGAACCATTTCTCAATGTACGGTTTCGTGAAAGAAAGTTTCCTTTGGAATATCCATTGACCATCCCTATTACCCATTAACCCCTATGTATCGTTTTCCGTAAGAGAGTTCCCTTCCGAAAGGAAGCTTTTCTCCTGTTAACCATTAACCCATATGTCCAGTTTCCCGCGATGAAGTTTCCTTCAGGTATGAAGTCAGTGAACCTGTTATCCATTAACAAATGCACAGCTTCCTGACAAACAGTATCCTTTCGGGATTCAGCTATCAGCCATTACCCATTAGCCATTAACGATTAACCCCAATGAACAGTTTATATGGAATACAGTCCCTCCCTGCGATGAAGCCGGCGGGACGATTAACCATTAACCACGATGTACAGTTTTTTCGAATTTCAGCCATCATTCTATCCTGCAGCCAACCGGTACATTAACCATTCCTCAATGTACAGCTTTCCTGCCAGACAGTTTCCTTTCGAAATACAGATGATCACAGCTAACTGATAACTCTATACAAAGTTATTGAAAATTACGGACTCTTATGATACTCTATAACCAAATCAAAACTTGTTGTGGATTTTTGTAGAGAAATCTGTTTTCGCCGCACGGTACTTTTTGTACTGTGCGTTTTTTGATGGATTCGCTTCATTTCGACAGATTCTCCCAGAGATGAAATCCCGACCTCAAAAGGCGCCTTTATGATCTCAGGGTGCCACCTTCCCGACATCCCCGGGAACCCCGACAACCCCGAGATTCCCGATTCCAAAGTGATCAAAGATGAAAGTTACCCCATCAATTCGGAGATTCTATGCAAAAATTCTTCTATCCCTTCCTCGTCTTTTCCGCCGGCGCCTGTTATGGCGTGCTTTCCACGTTTGTGAAATTTGCCTATGATTCGGGGTTCGATTTATCAGACGTGAGCGGGACTCAGTGTCTTTTCGGCATGCTCTTTCTGTGGATTGCCGTCTTTTTCACGGGGAAGGGACAGGTAACGAGGAAGCAGGTCCTTTTCCTCCTTCTCGCAGGCATTCCCATGGCCCTCACCACCATTTTTTATTATCATTCCCTGGAGACCCTGTCGGCTTCCATGGCGGTGGTCTTTCTCTTCCAGTCCATCTGGATGGGGTCCGTGGCGGAGGCCCTGATTTCAAGGAAATTTCCAACGATGAAGAAACTGATTTCCATCATTCTCTGTCTTGTGGGAACAGCGCTGGCCGCGGGGCTGGAGGATTTGGGGAATTTCACTTTTTCCTCCGGCATGATCTGGGGGCTGCTTTCGGCCCTGGCCTATACTTCCGTCATTACCCTGAGTTCCTACCTGGGAAAAGGCCTGACGCCTGCCATGAAAGGCGCCCTCCTGGCCACGGGGGATACGATTCTCACCTTCCTCGTCCTGCCGCCGGTCTTTCTCCTGACTCCCGGCGAATGGACCGCCCTTCTTCCCTTTGCCCTGGCCCTTGGTCTTTTCGGGGTCGCCCTTCCGCCCTTCCTTCTTTCCTGGGGCATGCCCCATGTAGGCCCGGGCCTTGGAAGCATTCTTGCCGCCTCGGAAATGCCGGTTTCCCTGATCCTTGCCCTTCTCGTGCTGGGCGAATCCATTTCTCTCCTTCAGGGAATTGGAATCCTCTGCATCCTGGCAGGGATTTCAGCAGGAAATATGGAGAATTAGCAGTTAGCAGTTAGCAGTTAGTTGTTAGCCGTTAGTCATTACAAAGAAAGCCGCTCTCTGCGGGCGGCATCAAACTCACGCAAAAGGCCGAAACGGGGTAAAGTAAACGGCTTTCCCTGTTTCGGTCTTTTATTCTGTTTCCAAAGTTGTGCTTTTTCCAGAAGGCGCCTTATGGATGGAAGCTTCCGGAATCGGACCTTCCTGCCGTCCCGAGAGACTGCGCATGGGCAGGACCTGCGGTCCTTTTCTTTCCGCTTCTATATATATAGTCGAAAAAAATTCATTTTGTATCATTAGAATTTCATGAAATATGCATTTTTACCGGACAAACATCTTCTGTTCGATCTCTTCCTTAGCCTTTCGCACGAAGGAAAGCATTTCCTCATCCAGGGGATAGCGGATCACGCAGCCCGGGGAGAGGATGACTTTCCTCCCGCCTGTCTGGCGGAGGGTCTCATAAATCTGGTATTCGATTTCATTCTTGTGATGGTCCGTGATGTCCATGCGCTCCAGGCCTGCCATGATGCATTTTCCCGTCATGAGCTGCGCTTCGGCAATGGTGGGGAGGGACTCCCAGGCGTGCCAGTTAAAGATCTGGACCGGATATTTCCTTAGAATGGGGAACATGATATTTTTCCCATGGGCATGAAGCACATTGCACCAGCCCGAGGAGGCGGAGAGAACGGCGAGATCATAGGGCATGCCGTATTCACGATAGAAGGATTCTTCCGTCAGGTCATAGGAAGAAAGCTGGGTGGCAAAGAAAATGCCGTCCGCCCCAAGCTCGATGACCCGCTGCACCAGGGCACAGGTGGTTTCGGTGATAGCCTTGAGGGCTTTTTTCACTTTGTCTCCATGACCCGCCCTGACGTGGTCTATGAGGTCAGGGCAGAGCTTTTTGGCCGTGGTGAGGGGTGAAAATACCGTAAAGACCACGGGCACTTCGCCATTTGTCTTCTTGAGGAGAAGTTTCAGGTATTCCTGCTCCCGATTGAGAGTGCCGGTATGCAGGGAAACAGGCTCGATTTTCAGCCAGTCTTCCGGTCCATGGACGGGAGTGGAAGTAATCCTTGTCACTCCCCCTTTCGGCACGTCGGAAGAGTCAATGCTGCATCCGAAAGCGGCGGCACTGTACATGCCGTTGTTCATGGTTTTCAGGATGTCCACGTCATATTTCTGATAGAAATCATAAGTATGCTCCGCATTCTGCACCGGATCTTCATCGATCATGGGTAAATGGGACCAGAGGGAATAAGGCACCCGGTCCACCGGGTCTCCTTTGATGGCCGCCGCGATACGCTCCGGTTTCGTCATAATTTCAGGAATTTTTTTCTTCATGAAAAGCTCCTTTCTATTTCCATAAGTGTATAAGCAGGTTCACAGGCTTGCGGGATCACTGCTGTTTCATAGTGATCAGTTCACAGTTTTCAGTTCCAGGTAGTGGCGTGCAGAAATAGAAAGCACGCCTTTTCATATGCCTGCATGGCTCTATAATCAATCTTGCCATTGATTTTTTATTTCATAAAGCTTCATACCCTTTTCCGTTCATTCCACTAACGGCTAACGGCTAACGGCTAGCGGCTAACGGCTAATGACTTCCCTCCCCTTCCGGAGGCCATAGATATCCGCCAGGGCCCAGCCGATGGGGATGGCAAGCCATATGCCGGTGGTTCCGATGAAAGGAATGGCAGAAAGGATGTAGGCCAGCACCACCCGGCTCCCGAGGGAAATGATGGTGAGGATCACGCTCATCCAGGCCTGTTTGACAGCCCGGAAGAAACCGTAGAGAGAAGAGAGGATGCCGATGCCGATATAGCAGGAACCTTCGATTCGAAGGTAGGTTGTCCCTACGGAAATGACGTCTTTCGCCCCTTCGGGCACAAAAAGGCTCATCAGGAAGGGCGCCCCCAGGGCCACGATGCAGCTGGAGATGAGGGAAAATGCAAAAATCATCTTTCCCGCGCTTATGACGCCCAGACGGATCCGTTCCTTATTTCCTGCCCCCTGGTTCTGGGCCACATAGGTGGAGAAGGCATTGCCGAAATCGAGGAGCGGCGAATAGGCAATGGTATCGATCTTGACGCCTGCCGCAAAAGCAGCCATGACGATGGTGCCAAAGCTGTTCACCAGTCCCTGAACCAGAAGGATGCCGAAATTCATGATGGACTGCTGCAGGCTCGTGAGGAGGGAAAGGCCTGCCATATCCTTGAAAATCCGGGAGTCCCAGACCATATTTCCTCTGGAAATATGAAATTCCTTCTTCGTAAGGCAGTACAGAATGATGCCGATCCCCGAGACATACTGGGAAATCACCGTTGCCTCAGCCGCCCCGGCCACGCCCCGGTCCCAGAAAATCACGAAAAGGATGTCCAGTGCTACATTCAGTAAAGACGAAAGAATAAGAAATAAAAGAGGGGTCACCGAATTCCCCAGGGCCCGGAGGAGGGCCGCGCCGAAATTATAAAGAAATACGGCGATGATGCCCGTGAAAATCCAGACCATGTAGGTCTCAAAGTACGGCGCCACGTCCGGGGGAATCTGCATGAAAACCGTGATGGGATGGAGGAGAAGAAAGGCCAGCCCGTTCAGCAGGAGCGTCAGGGCGCCGATGGAAATAAAGGAAATAAATTCCGCCTGCTTCATCTTTTCCATCTTATGACGGCCGAAGCAGAGTGAAAAATAGACGCCGCTTCCCATGGAAAGACCGATGAGGATGGACGTGAGGAAAATCATGAACGCATAAGCGCTTCCTACGGCTGCCAGGGGCGCCTCTCCTAAAAAACGACCCACCACCAGGGTGTCCACGATATTATATAACTGCTGGAACACATTCCCCGCCATGAGAGGAAGGGAAAAAAGCAGTATTTTCTTGAAAACAGGACCGGATGTGAAATCGATGCTGCGTGCCATGGAGCCTCCCATTTATATATTCTGTACCTATTATAAAGGATAAGCAGCGAAAGTGGTTGGTTTGTTTGAAATACAGTTGATATGTTATTAAACTCTCTTTGTTAAAACTATTGAATCGGGAATATCGGGGATGGTCGGGATTCATTTCGGGATTGTCGGGGTGGCTATGGCTGGCTTCGCCAACCAGATTTATATACGGGTCTAAGGCCCGCACCCGGAGATATAAACTGAAACAGATATCAAATGACAAAATAAAAAGACCATTCGGACGTTGATCTGATTGGTCTTTCTTTTGCAAAATGATTTCGAGTGCAAATGAAGATACAGCTCAGCAGGGTCATAGGCCCCTGCGCGGAGCGCACTTCATAAAACTGGGGATGTACAAAAATAAAAATCATTATTTAAAAGCTTTAGGGAAGATAGTTATTAGTTATCAGCAATATCATTAACTTAGCAG
>DKQZ01000093.1 GCA_002471975.1 Dialister sp. UBA7295
AAGTTCATACTGTTGGGGAGCTTCCCCCGGTGGGGGACGCAGGACGAAATTGCCGGGGCTGATTGTTTAACAAAGTGCAGTTCGTCCTCTCACCGTCTGCGCCGGAGCTCCCCGGTGGTGAGTTTACCTTTTAGCTCATTTTCGACTTGTACGGGTATTTCACACTCGCCTGTGCAGAGTCTCCATATATACTTGTGCCGCATCAGCGGCACACTTCCCCGATAACCCCGATAACCTCGATAACCCCGAAATCTCGGAAATGCGGAGAAAGCATCAGGTCGTGGTGAGGCTAAGACCCGAATACCGTAACTGACTCGGGTCATCGTAATTGCTAACGGCTGACAACTCACTGCTGAAATCTATTTCCAAAGTCCCCCGGGAGGCGACGTTTCCTGTATTTCCTTCATGCTATAATATAGGAAATAAAGGGACAAGGAGGGGATTCCATGCCATTTTTTACGATTGTAAAAGACATTACCACCATGAAAGTGGATGCCATTGTGAATGCGGCGAATAATGAACTGGCTTTTGGGGGCGGAGTCTGCGGGGCTATTTTCCGCGGGGCGGGCGTAGAGGATATGACCCGGGCCTGCGCGAAAGTCTCTCCTGTGCCTACGGGACAGGCTGTGATGACGCCGGGATTCAAACTTCCTGCGAAATATGTGATCCATACGCCGGGGCCGCTTTATACGGGTGCAAAGGAGGATGCGACGCTTCTTGCGTCCTGTTACCACTCTGCCCTGAAGCTGGCAGAGGAGAAGAAACTGGAGTCCATCGCCTTTCCGTTGATTTCCGCCGGCATTTATGGCTATCCCGAGAAGGAGGCCCGGGAAATCGCGCGGACGGCGATCATTGATTTCCTGAAGGAAAGCGACACCGATATGACGGTGTACCTGACGCTCCTTTCGAAACCCCGTCTCCGCCGTCTTCCCAGCATCCAGAGGCTCATTGCCAATGGCATGCTCACTCGGCCTGATGGGGAAATGGATGAGCTGAAATCGGAAGCTATCGAAGCCAATGAGGAAATGGAAGCTATCCGGTCCATTCCGGAAGAGGAAATGCTCCGGTCCATCGATACCCTGCAGGCGCCGTCCAAAATGCCTCCGGTGATGAAGAAATCCCTTTTCCGCTCGCCGAAGGACCAGATAGGAAATCTTCCCTTTGAGCTGGATATCCCCTTTTCCAAAGCTTTGACGAATCTCATCGATGAAAAGGGCATGACGGACCCGGAAGTGTACAAAGCGGCCAATATAGACCGCCGGCTCTTCTCGAAAATCAGGAATCCGAAATATGTGCCGAAGAAAAAGACCATCCTGGCCCTTGCCGTAGGACTCCGTCTCACCACGGCAGAAACGGAAGCGCTCCTCGAATACGCCGGTTACAGTTTGTCCAAAAGTCAGATGATGGACGTCATCGTGCGGTATTTCCTCTCCCGAAGGGTTTATGATATTTACAAGATCAATGATGCGCTCCTCGCTTACGACCAGCAGCAGCTGGGAGGGGCGTGATCTTCCGGGTTTAAAAGCTTTCAGGCAAATAAAGCTGGATGAACTTGAATTTAAAAAGTTATCAGTTATCAGTTCGCAGTTATCAGTGAAGGTGCCCGCTTCAAAATTTGAAAGCGGGCCTTTTTCTATGAAGATTGGTTAAAAGACCATATAAAATGCGGCGCTCATGAATTCGCGCCGCACCAATACTGAGAACTGATAACTATGAACTGATAACTGAAATCAGCCTTTGAATCATTTTCAGAATCCCAAATCTTCATCAATCAAAACTACTTCCATCTCCGTATTTCTCATTTTCTTATAGTAAATAACGAGGGCATTACAGATCCGGTCCGGGGCTCCGCAGTCGTAACATTTATCTCCCCCATGGGCGCTGCAGCCACAGAGGAATTTATGGCGGAGCACGTTCTTCGGGGCGGCTATATTTCTTGTACGCCAGATGGCTTCTTCGAGAGAGGGAGCCATTTTATTTCTGCCCAGCACGAAATAGACCTTTTTATGGTCAAAGAGAGAGCCCGCTGCCCGGTTGCCTGTGCCGTCCATATTGACGAGGACTCCCGTCTCCGAGGCCCCATTCACGGAGCAGAGGAAAATATCGGTGGTGAGGGTCTTTCGAGCTATTTCCAGAAAGGCATCATTCGTTTCCTTGAAGCCTGCCTTTTCCCGGTCCACAGGAAGATGGTGGATGTCATAGACCGTATTGTGGGAAATGAGTTTGTCATAGAGTCCCATTTCCGCCAGGGTCAGGGAATCGCCCATGCCTATGCTGCAGCCGTCGATTTTCCCATTCAGGTACTCTGATGCTTTTTCCTTCGTTTTGAAGATGCTGCATTCAAATCGGTTCCGCTTAAAGGCGCGCTGCGCTTTCTCAAGGTCCATGATGTGCTCCTTTCTAATGAAAAACTCATTTGATATATTATAACATGGAGAAGTTATCAGTTATCAGTGGCACATATACTTTGATTACACGTTGGTGTCACAGGAGTAACACAAGACCCTGTTTCCGAAAAAGATTATGTAACGCTTGCATCATTTGTCTCATTTTCGACGTTTGCCCTGGGAACGCCCCCTTCACCCGATGGGGGACGCAGGGGATTTTCACGGTTGTCATCTATATAAAGAGGCGGCGCCCATGAATTTGCGCCGCACCTCCACGGACCACGAATTACGAACCACGAAATCTCGATATTAACTCCGGCGGGGCGTGCCGTGGTGAGGTTGACCCACGAAAACCGAAGTTGACTCAGTTTAATTCATTCGATAAAAGACTCAGACTGCATTGTCCCTTTCCGGGCGACCACGGGCAAACTTATTTCTGCTACACTATAGGCAGAACAAAGGAATGCGCACTCCTTATTAGAAAAACTAAGGAGAAAAGAAAATGGAAAAAATCGATAGAACGGAACTGGTATGCATCATTGACAAGAGCGGGTCCATGTGGGGCTATGAGTCCGACACCCTGGGCGGTCTGAATGGGATGATTAAGAAACAGAAGGAAGAAAAAGGGGAATGCTGTCTCACAACCCTCTTCTTTGACACCGACGTGAAAACCATCCATGACCATGTGGACATCCGGAAAGTGGCTCCCCTTCCGAAGGACTGCTATGAACCCGGCGGCTGCACGGCCCTGCTCGATGCGATTGGCCTGGGCATCAAGAAAATCAGGGACATCCAGAAGAGTCTGACTCCGGAAAACCGGGCGGATCACATCATTTTCTTCATCACCACCGATGGCCTGGAAAATGCGAGCCATGAGTACTCCTACCGCCAGATTAAGAAAATGATTACGTCCCTCCAGAAAGAAGGATGGACCTTCCTCTTCTCCGCTGCCAATATCGATGCGGGAGAAGAAGCGGATCACCTGGGCATCGACAGGAAATTCGTCACGGAACATGAAAACAGCCCTGAAAGCATTGGCGCCTGCTTTGAAATGAACTGCGAAGTCGTATCTGCGCTTAGAGGACGTAAATGATTTGCCTGTCGGTTAGGGCATGGAGCATTTGAGGCATATCGATGGGAACCGTGAGCGGAATGGGGGAATTTGCCTGCCGATAGAGACTTGGAGCTTTGAGGCATTTGAGCCTTAGGATGATGGGAGAATGGGGGAATTGATCTGCCGTTACCGGCTATTACCCATTACCTGTTACCTATTAACCCCAATGTACAGTTTCTCCACCTGCATGGATTCCCAGCTTTTCACCTGATTGCCCATTAACCCCAATGTACAGCTTCTCTACCTGTATGGAGTTCCAGTCAATTATCCTATTATCTATTAGGCATTAGCTATCCTCATTCCCGGTTTCCTTCACTTTTTAATAACTGTGAGCTGATAACGAATCACTGCGAGCTGAAAGGAGTCCTATGAGAAATTTTGAAATTCCGGCGGCGGTGAGAAGCCGCTGCGGGGCTTGGTCCCGCTTTCTGGATGAGAATCTGGATTTTTCCCTGAAATCGGTGGTCCATACGAAGGATCATGAGAAACGGGTGCTCCTCTTTGCCCTGCTGATGGGGGAGGAAAGGGGCCTTTCCGACCGTGATTTGGACGTCCTTTCGGCGGCTTCCGTTTTCCATGATACCCGTCGGCAGGATGACTGGCTGGATACGGGCCATGGGGACCGGGCGGCGGCGTATTATAAAGAGTACTGCAGGAAGAAGGGCTTCCCTTTTCATCCGGAAGCCGTTGCCATCATGGCTTTCCATGATCGGGATGATGAGAAAGGAAATGCATTTATCAAGAAAAATTTCAAAGATTATAAAAGAGTCCTTCTTCTCTACCATATTTTCAAAGATGCCGACGCCCTGGACCGTTTCCGCCTGGGAGAGGACGGGCTGGACACGAGGTATCTCCGGACGGAAGAGGCGAAAGGACTGGTGGGGTTTGCCCGGAATCTGGTGAATGGAGTGATCAGATATTAGTTGGCTAATCACTAACCATCTCTGCACATCCGCTCTTGCACAATAAAATCCCCTGTTTTACAATATTTCCAAAAGATTTGGAATTGTTTGGAAAGAGGTTTCAAGGATGAAAGATTTTATTCGTCCTTTTCTGGATGTAAATCGTGATGGAAAGTTGACTTTCGATGATGTGTTGGAAGCGATTGACGAGTTTGAAGAAGGCATGGAGCATGCCAAAAGCCCGGGAGTCCGGACGGCGGCGCCGGGCTCGGTCATTTATGTGCAGCGGAAGCTCATCAAGCATTATGGCATTTTTGAAGGAAATGACAAGGTCATCCACCTGTCCTATACCCTGAAGCCCATCGTGCTGCCGGCCATCGTCCATGAGTCTTCTGTGGATGATTTCCTGGAAGGAGACCCGGGCTTTCAGGTGGTCGATTTTTCTGATGTGAAATGGGCCTATTCCAATGAGGAAACCCTGAAGCGGGCCAGAAGCCGGCTGGGGGAAATCGGCTACGAACTTTTCACGGACAATTGCGAACACTTCGCCCTCTGGTGCAAACTGGGCGAAATGCGCTCCCGCCAGGTGGATGATCCGATTCACAGCCTTCCCATCAGCGACCAGAGGAAATACGAAGAGAAATAAGTGGTTATCCGTTAGTTATAGATTCCCAATCAAAATGGTCCGCATTCAGATGAAGCGGACCATTTTGATTGAGCGTCAGAACCTCAGTTGGTGAAAATAGTATGGAATGTGGAAGTTGTTAATGGATAACGGCTGACAATTCATTACCTCGGTTTTGTCGTATTTATTTTTCGGTTTTGATTTTAAAGGTGGGCATATCATATCCGGAGACCAGCCATAAACCTTTTCGCTTTGCTCCCTGCCTGTGCAGGATTCCAATTCTTTTGAGAGCAGCAATAGATTTATTTATGGTGGATTTGGATAAGTTCAGGGCCAAAGCAATCTGAGAAATAGTCATGTTGGGATTATTTCGGATTTCGGACAGGATTCTGGCTTGAGTTTTAGTCATTTGGGGTTTGATACCAGATGTCGATTTAGAAGGAATTGACTCTTCTTCAGGATTATCTTTTATGCTGTGAATATGATTTAACGGGATTGTTACCATAATTGAATTCTCATGAAATTCAAAAGCCTTTTTCCCGTAAAGGTTCGTAATTACAGGAACACCTCTTCCGGTTTTTTCACTGATATGTAACTGCAGGAATATTTCCGATAATTTATGATTAACCGGAATAGATTCCCCGGCAAAAAATCCTTCTATCGTCTGGTCGGGCGGAAGAAATCCACGAGAAAGAATTTCAATCCGATCCGAGAAAAATGTAAACATGGGTTCATTTCCAGATAGCCAGTTATTATGCAGAAAGGCATTAATGATTGCTTCACGAAATGCCCTGTTTTCAAATAATGGGATGTCCTTTCTTTCAACAATACGATTCGTTTCATCTACCTGAATGAGATTTAAGACATCGCCATATTGAAGTACTTCATCAAGTGAATAAAGCAGGCATTGATAGCCAAATTCACGAATAGAATACAGTTTATCGGATTTGCTTTTCCCTGAGAATATGGAAAATCGAATCGGTACATGGGAGTTATCAGATAATAACTGAGCCATTATATTATATTTCCCATCGGGAGTCAGAAGTCCGAGGTTTTTCTTAAAAGTATCTTTATTTAATGAAATTCCCTTGATGTTATAGTAGGTGAGCAGTCTTTCAAATGTTAAGTCCTGATAATTGGATTCTGTATTTTCAATTGTTGGATATCCATTTCTTAATATGCTGAAAAGATAGGATTCCCGTTCCGGATATTTATCCAGCCTTTCTTTACTGGACCCAATACGGATATATCTAATCCTTTGGTAGGCAGTTGGGACTGTTTTGGCTGCCGGTATACTTAGTACAACTACACGCCTGGTAAACATTGTAGTTTCCCGGAAGATGAAGTTGAGATCCGGGGTAAGTTGACGCTCAAGATAATGAATTAATGGTTCCCCTCTGACATCACGGTTATAATTAAAACTGGTTCCGGTTATTTCATGAGTACTATCATTGATTCCCCATACAAAATAAGCCAGAGATCTTCCCGTGAAAGCAGCTGCATTTGAAAGGGCAGAAATATATTGCCCTAATTGATCGGCATCAAACCAGTTTTCCTTGAATTCGAACCATTCTGCCTCGTATTCAAATGTGCGAAGGTCATTTCTATACTGAACATAGGACACCTCATTTTGATTGCGATTTTTAATTCAATTATCGTGTAACATAAGGTGGCGGGAATTACACTATAAACGTTCGGTGGTGGATTTTACAGGAGAATCTGTTCTGGAAAATCCGATCAGATCGAACTCTTTCAGAAAATATCATGGATTTAAAGTGTAATTTAAAGTGTAATTTCTATTTAATTTTTTTACACTTAAAAAGACCCGCTTCCAGATTGGAAACGGGCCATAATCATTGGGAAGTAACAGCATGTTACGCATAGCCGGCGCGGATAGGGCAAATGACCTGAAAGTTCCGCTGCCCGCCAGCGTACAATGCAACTGAGAACTAATAACTATGAACTGATAACTTTAACCGGCTGATACACAAACAACTAACGGCTCACTTGCTCCAGTCGTGATTATACACGTCGTAATCTTTCTGTTTCTTCAGATATTCGATGGAAAGGTCGACATCTTTGAGGAGCGCATCTTTATCTCTAGGAAGGGTGGCAGCGAGGCGGATATAGTTGGAAACGTGATTGCTGCGGAAAATCATGTGCTCTGTTTCCGGGAGGTCCAGGTGCTCTATGATGACTTTCAGTTCTTCCATGAGGCCTGCCGGGGTGCGGGGGGTGAATTCGCCCCGTTCGAACTGGTCTTTCAGTTCGCTTCCGCGATAGAGCATGAGGCAGAGGGCGGAAAGGTGGGTCGGTTTGATTTCGTTGATGGCATGAGCCGTAGCCAGGGCATGACGCTCGCTCCCCGGGACGCCGGCAATGCCCAGGATGATCATGATGGAAAGGTCCATACCGGCTGCGCGGACCCGTTTGCCCACTTCGATGGACTGCTCCCCGGTGACCCCTTTTCTGATATCTTTCAGCGTCTGGGTATCGCCGCTTTCCATGCCATAGTAAAGAAGCTGGAGCCCTGCAGCGCGGAGCTGTTTCAGCTCTTCCACGGACTTCCTCAGGATATCTCCCGGTGCCGCATAGGAAGAGACTCTTTCCAGATTCGGGAAATATTTCTTCAGGGTGTACAGAATATTCAGAAGCCGTTCAGTCGGAAGCACCAGTGCATCCCCGTCGGCCAGGAAGACTCTCCGGATCCCTTCGGCATCGATGGTATAGGCGATGGCAATCTGGCGCATGATCTGTTCATCAGAGAGCTTTTCAAATTTCACGCCCCGATACATATTGCAGTAGGTACAGTGATTGTGAGCACACCCGCGGGTAACCCGGAGAATAAAGGAATCCGCTTCACTGGGCGGACGGAAAACGGGAGTATCATAATCATCAAAGAAATAACCGGGCATACCATTCATCCTTTCAACGGAAAAGCCAGTTTCTGGTTTGGAAATGAGATTTCGTTCATACGAGAGCTATTGTAACACATCTCATTCAAAAACACAATTAAAAATTTAAATGTGTTTATTCGTTTACATGCTGCCTTTTGCGGATAGATGCACATGGAGGGAATCGTGATTCGTGGTTCGTTGTTCGTTCTTCGGGTCCCGGGAATATAATTTACCCAGGATTAAAT